>JAAUOM010000108.1 GCA_012034865.1 Acaryochloris sp. CRU_2_0
CGACGATGCCAAGGTGATCTACATTTTGAACGACCAGTTCTGAATGGATAACAACCTCCTCGTTGAATCGCTTTCGGCTCACTTCATCCTAATTCCTGAATCCTCTCTCCAAACAGCGGAATGTGGGTTTCAGGCTATCGTTCTCAAACGCTATCTAGCAAACATTTGCCAATGGGTCTTTGTCAGTACATTGGCCTGGACGGCGATCGCGATACCGATGGGTTCATGGGTCTGCTTTAGGCGATGGATTCAGGTGCAAACACGATCAAACTTTGAGTACACCTTTCCTTTCCTGCTAGGATTATCAACCGCCCCCAAGCCTATAGCCTTTGCCATTTTTATTAGGACAAAGCGTGTAATGCCCTTCTTGGTTCTAGCTCTCGAAATGTCCTGACTAGAATGGCGGTTGCTATATCAACTCACCTTGTCGTTACTGGAGCTTATTCAGACTGAGTTCTGGCGACAATAATCAAGGCGACTGTGCCGCCAATTAATCCCTTGACCAACCAAGATTGAAAGTCTAATCCTTTTTGCCGTGCCAATACGGCCGCTGACAAGCCAATGGCACAATGCAAAAACATCAACACAGAAACAGTGGGCCAAAAAGGTAAATCAAAAGGCATAGTGGGATCAGCCTTAGCTAGACATCGCTTTGGTCTCTCCATGGGAGTACAACAACGCTCGCTTAGGGCCGTGGATGGGATCTTCGACAATGATGGTTTCATCCCGCTCCGCCCCCAGAGAGACGATGGCAATGGGAACTTCTACAATCTCTGCTAGAAACTTCAAGTAATCTAACGCCTTTTCGGGAAGATCTTCTAGGGAACGGCAGTGAATGGTAGATTGTTGCCAACCGGGCAAGGTCTTATAAACAGGCTGGCACCGCGAAAACTGGCGAGCATTGGTGGGAAAATTCTTGGACTGTTTACCATCAATTTCATAGGCAACACAAACTTTAATCTCTTCTAGCTCATCTAAAATGTCGAGCTTGGTGACGGCTAAGCAATCTAGGCCATTGATGCGAACGGCATACCGACCAATCACTGCATCAAACCAACCACAACGGCGGCGACGGCCTGTGGTGGTGCCAAATTCGGCTCCTCGTTCACAGAGGACTGCTCCCATCTCGTCATGGAGTTCTGTGGGAAAGGGACCTTCACCTACACGGGTCGTATAGGCTTTAGCTACCCCAATCACGCGATCGATCATGGTGGGGCCAACTCCTGTGCCTACGCAAGCTCCACCTGCCACCGGATTGGAAGAGGTCACATAGGGATACGTGCCATGATCCAAATCCAACAATGTCCCCTGGGCACCTTCGAATAAAATATTACGGCGTTGCTGATACGCCTCATAGATTTTCAACGAACAATCGGCAACATGGGGTCTGAGGCGATCTGCATAGACTTGATATTCTTGAATGACCTGCTCTGGAGCCAGCGGCGGCAGATTGTAGAGTTTCTCTAGAATGACGTTTTTATAATTCACCGTCCACCGGAGTTGCTTGTTCATCCCCTCAGCATCCAGTAAATCGAGGATACGAATTCCCGTTCGCTCGGATTTATCGGTGTAGGTAGGACCAATCCCGCGCCCAGTGGTGCCAATTTTATGATCGCCTCGACGTTCTTCGGCAGCTTGGTCAATCAGTCGATGATAGGGCATCGTGACATGAGCCGCCTCGGAAATGAAGAGGTTTTGGGTGTTCACGCCTAGGGCTTCCAAGGTGTCTAGCTCTTCAATCAAGACTTTGGGATCGATGACGGTGCCCGACCCTATGATGCAATCGGTGTTGGCATACAGGATACCTGAAGGAATCAAATGCAGCTTAAAAGTCTGATCCTCCACGACAACGGTATGACCCGCATTAACTCCCCCTTGATAGCGAACCACCACATCTGCTGAGCGACTCAGCAAATCCGTTATCTTGCCTTTGCCTTCATCGCCCCACTGAACACCAATTACAACTACGTTAGCCAAGGGTTTATTATAAAAACGACTATTTCACAAACCACAATTATCGGCAGTGGGTGAGACTTCTGTCAATCTAGTCTCCAGTTTATCCAGTTTAGGACGGACCACTACTTGCGGCATACTTTAGCGTAATTGGTTGAATGCCTGCTCAGTAATATCTAACTGCTTTAGAATTTCCTGGAACAATCAACTGCCTATCTCTTGCTACTCCTCCCGAATCATTTCAAAGACTTGGATAGGCTCGGCTTTTGCCGCTTCTATAGTCTGTCCCCATGCATGACAGACTGCGATCGCAGGGATATAGGCAACAAACGTTCCATTATCATCAGGGTGCAGCACAACTGGATAATTTTTTAGTGATCTCATGCCAATTAAGAAGGTCAACAGTCCGCTTAGGAATCAGGTTTTTCCTCAATGGATTTTGTCAATTTTTCCAGACTTTCCAGTTTGACCAGTTCTTTTTCTTTCTCTTTGACCTTATCGGCAAATAGTAAGGGTAAGGGTTTTTCCAGCCAACAACTGGCCACAGGCAGCATCGTCTCTAGATCATCTAATACTCTTGGAATCACCATAACAGCGTTCAATTCACCAATTCTTTCGGCTTCATGCATACCTGCTTCAATGGCGACAGCAACATTGGCAATAGACCCTCGTACCATTGCCGTACATAACCCAGCTCCAATAGTTTCATAAGCTGAGAGTTGAACATTGGCTGACTTGAGCATGGCATCTGCGGCACCAACCATTGCTGGGAATCCTCTGGTTTCTAGTAGACCAATGGATTGATTGCTCAGACGGGAATAGCCTCGTTGCTGTTGGGCAATTTCTACGAGATGGCTGCCAATGGGGAAAACCGCTTCTAAATTAGGCATAGGGCGGGCAATCACTAATCTAGAGACAACCTGACCCAGTTCTTGAGCTAAGCGACTCCCCTCTTCTACGGCGAGGCGGACATCGGCGATATTGCCCCGGACAATGACTGTACAATTGCCGCTACCTATTTTCTCATAGCCAACTAGGGTGACTTCTGCCACTTTGAGCATGGCATCTGCTGTTCCTACAATTGCCGGAAAACTAGGTGTAGATACTAAACCTAGAGCACTATCTGATTTGCGTTTCCGTTCTAATTGGGAGGCAGGAATCATATCAATGAATGGCAAGGCCGGGAGGTAGGAATAATCTTCAAGACATAGGACAGTAAATGGTTCTAAATCAGTAGAGAGTTGTTTAGTTTAAAAATAGCGCCATCAAGGTATCGTCATCTTCATTATCCCTATTGTGAAGACGAATTGCGCGCAAACAGAACATGAAGCATCTGATTGACATAAGCACGGCCAATCACAATTGATTTTTGGGAACTGTTCGTTTCAATTTTGGGGGAGTCACTGAAGGCGTGATTCTCCGATTCCCTATGTTGATGGTCTTGATCGCTGTTTAAGGGGATTGGGGTGTTTTCAGTTGCTGATAAAGCACGGCTGTGATCACCCATGAGTGAACCCGCTGGTACTACTTGCAAAGCCGCAATATCTGTATTGAAGATTGTTGTTGTGGCTCCGATGCAGGCATTAGCCCCAATCTTGGCAGTGCCCAACACCAAAACCCCTGACCCCAAATTAGCGCCCACATCAATGGTGATGGCACCTTGGTAGGCTTGAATAATCACGCCCATGCCGATGCAAACGCCTGCTGCAATCACAATCTGACTGTGGGGAGCGGCTTGGAGGATGGCACCTGCTGCAATCTTGGCATGGGGATGGATGCTGACATCACCAATGACACAGTAATGTGAGGTGCTAACGGGCTGCAGGGGAGGGAGGTGCATTGGAAAAGAACCTTTGGCTTACAGACTAGGGGTTAAATGACTTTTCAACCTTAGACCTGTCAGTATTGCCATGGTGTGATTAGTGGACTGCAGCAGGTTTTTGGATCACCGATTCTAGAACCCTCCGTTTAGACTGGGTATCGATGCCAATTAAACGCACGTATTCTTTTTTATGATCGGCAAGATATTCTTCTAGGGCAGCGATCACCTGTGATTCTTGTTGGGAACGAATGGGTGGACAACTCTGCCAAGAGCTGGTTTGAAACCGACGTTTATCTGCATGTTCAGTGCCAATCTGATAGCCTTGAGCCAAGAGCGATCGCACCTGAGAAACCGTCTCAGAATCTAGATGGCCACTGCTTTTGGGGTCAAATCCTCGTCCCCGAGAACTGGGTGTGGGCTGAGATTGATATGAGAGCGCAGAACTGGCTACTACTGTAGGTGCGACAGAGGATGAACCTGCACCATTGGGACGTTGGATGATCATTTCTAGAACCCGTTGCTTGGCTCTAGAATCAATGCCAATCAGGCGAACATAATCCCCTGAATGTTCCGCCAGACAGCTTGCAATGGCAGCTAGCACCTGGGATTCTTGCTGGGAATCGACAGGTGTACAGGTTTTCCAGGAACTGGTTTGAAATCGGCGTTTGTCCGCATATTCCGTTCCAACTCGATACCCCTGAGCCAAGAGCGATCGCACCTGGGCAACGATCTCAGCTTCAAGGCCACCCTTAGCATGGGGGGCACTATAGCTAGAACTAGCCCCATTGCTTTCATGGCGAAGAACCTGACTGGATGAAGCAGGAACAGCTGTTGTCCGAGATTGACCATTATTACCATTGGGACGTTGAATGATGGTTTCCCAGACTCGACGCTTTGCGCTTGGATCAATACCAATCAGGCGCAGATAGTCTCCTGGATGTTCAGCAATGTAACCTTCGAGGGCGGCAATGATTTGGGGCTCTTGCTGAGATTGAATCGGCGGACAACTCTGCCAGGAACTGGTTTGGAAGCGTCGCTTATCTGCATATTCAGCACCAATTCGATAGCCTTGAGCCAGTAAGGAACGCACTTGAGTAACCAGGTCAAATCCTAAACCCTTACTCCCCCTCCCTGTCACTACACTAGTCGCAGTACCAGAGTTAGTCCTAGGGATGTGGGTTGATCTTGAAGATGGGGATGCCAACGGATCACCGGGTCGCTGAATGATAGCTTCAAACACCCGTCGTTTGGCCTGGGCATCAATGCCAATCAACTGCACATATTCACCTTGATGCTCTGCTAAACAGGTTTCTAAGGCAGCAATCACTTGAGATTCTTGTTGAGATTGAATTGGGGAACAGCTCTGCCACGAACTTGTGCGGAAACGGCGCACATCAGCATGCTCAGTTCCAATTTGGTAGCCTTGGCCTAAGAGAGACCGCACTTGGGCGATGGTGGCAGGATCGAGATTGCCATTGCTGCTGATGTGACTGGTCGCATAACTTTTGATGGTTTTAGTCACAGAAGTAATCGATGTTGGCTTCACCGAACCATTCGGTCGCTGAATAATGGTTTCCAAAACCCGCTGCTTGGCTTGAGGATCAATGCCAATCAACCGCACATATTCACCTTGATGTTCTGCTAAGCAGGCTTCCAATGCCGCCAGAACTTGAGCTTCTTGCTGGCTGGCAATGGGGGGGCAGCTTCGCCATGAACTCGTCTGAAACCGACGAGCATCAGCATGTTCACTGCCAATCCGATACCCTTGGGCAAGCAGAGATCGAACTTGGCTGACAATTGCAGCATCTAAGGTAGTGTGGTTCATGGGCTTGGTATCACTAGAAAAACGATAAGCGTGAGAGTGGCCTAAATGATCTGAGACAGGTCTGAAAGAGGCATTTGGATCAGCACTGTGCAAACCGGTTTTTAATGCCTCATTGACATGGATAATCTGTTGGGCAAATTGGCGATCGCGCTCTAAAACATCTGAGAGGCGATCAGCTTGTTGTTGCTTGGTAATGACTGCACCGGATGGAACATACTTCCCAGGGGGAATTTCAACCCCTTGGATCAGGGCATGCATCATAATCACACAACCCTGACCCACTTTGGCATTGAGAATAGTAGAGCGGAAGCCAATAAAACAGTCATCCCCAATAAAGACTGGGCCGTGAATAAGAGCCATATGGGTGATACAACTGTTTTTCCCAATCCAGACCCCATAGTTGTGGCCATCTTCTCCTCGTACATGACCGCGTTCAACAGTATGGATGACAACACCATCCTGAATATTCGTATTCTCGCCAATATAAAAAGGAATACCTGCGTTAGCCTGAATTGAGGTTCCTGGGGCAATCAGGGCATTGGCACCAATGCGAACATCTCCCATCAGCTTAGAAAACGCATGAATAACAGCAGATGGGTGAGCTTGGGGCTGAGCGGTATCGCTAGCTCCTGACAGGGGTGGTATGGTTTGGCTATGACCCACCATAAGGAATATCTCTCCTACACTAAGAGCGATCGCACGTTGAGTACTGCACTAGAGAAAAAGGGAAAGATCCGCTCGTTCTCGACGAACTACAATGGATCGCTGTCTGAGAGTCAATCGATGCCCACTAACAAATAGGATTCGGAACCTCTAGCGTTCTATGAAATAGGAAAGCCATTAAACTATCGAGCCGAGTTTTCAGGAATGACCCTGTTGATTCAGCATCGGTATTCATGACGCAGTCATTTGCTATATAAACGGCCACTACTCACCGATACCGTATCAATAATGGCAATCACTAACGCATCTAAAGGGCGATTTTCGTACTCTGGCAACTGTCGGGCACCACTACCTTGCGTAACCAGTACCCACTCATCAACCCCTGCTCCCACACAGTCTGCCGCCACTTCATAGTCAGGAAGCAACTGGCCTTCATGATCGATCAACTGAACCAACAGAAATTTGGTTCCTTGTAAACTGAAGGCTTTTTGAGTACTGACAACGGTTCCTAGAACTTTTGCGAGTCTCACTCGGATTTAGAACCTAAGATTTACGAAGGGGCAGTGCCCGAGGACTATTAATGCTCTCGCGGAATTGCTCAACCTCTTCGGTGTAACGCATCGGCAGGACATATTCGAGGTTTTCATGGGGGCGAGCAATGATGTGAGTCGATAACACCTGACCACCATTGACCCGCTTCACTGACTCAGTGCCCGCAGCGACGGAGGCTTGCACTTCGGAAACATCCCCTCTAACAATGACCGTGACCCGTCCACTACCAATTTTTTCGTAGCCGACCAAGGTTACCCGGGCTGCCTTAACCATCGCATCCGCAGCTTCGACCACGGCTGGAAAGCCAAGGGTTTCCACCATCCCAACTGCTATCGACATAATTGATATAACTCCATTCTCTTGCTGAATTTAATAATGCTTTTGCACAAAAAAATACCCTTGCTGTGCTTAGCTTTGAGTGATTTTTTGAGCAGTATTCCCATAAATCACGATCGGAATTGTTCTACTTCTTCCGTATAGCTCATCGGCAAGACATATTCAAGGTTTTCATGGGGACGAGCAATGATATGGGTGGACAGCACTTCACCGCCATTGACCCGCTTCACCGATTCAGTACCCGCAGCGACAGAGGCTTGCACTTCCGAGACATCCCCTCTGACAATGACGGTGACGCGTCCGCTACCAATTTTTTCATAGCCTACTAATGTTACCCGGGCTGCCTTAACCATCGCATCTGCAGCTTCGACCACAGCAGGAAAACCCTTCGTTTCAATCATCCCAACCGCAATTGGCATTGCCACATCTCCTATTGATTGATCACTAACTTAATATAGGTAATTTTGCTGTCCAAAAAATCTCACGAGGAACCTCATTATTGACTTTATTGGAAGCACTTTCTAGCTTGCAGAATTCAGCATATAGACCTGAGATCAGCTTTGTCAATATAAACATGGATTATTTGTATAAATAAAATACATAAAATTAGTTTATATATAATCTCCCTCTTAAAACCCTTAACAGGGATTACTCCTCTGGCATTGGTCTTACCTGAGTTGCCCTTCGCGGTCTCTCAGTGCATTGTTGGGGATAGACATGAGCAACCTAAGCTAGAGCTAATAGCCTGTTCACAGTTTACAGAAATCCTCACTAAGGTTGGTCAAGGGGGCAAGATGGGGAAAAATTCAAGAATCGAACAGGGGAAAAGGAATTTATGGTATTTACTTGAATCTATTAAATAAATAGATAAAGATCTATTTATTGCTATTTACCATATTTTGATATGGTATTGAATAAATGAAAAAAAAATAAATATTAGTCATTATTAAGTCATATTTTTTATATAGAATTTTCATAAGATTAACTATCAAAATAGAAGGGATAAATTGCTTAATGGATCTACCTTTCAGTTCCCTGGGATTGCTGATCGACCTTGCTTATCTATTTATTTTCTGTTTTAAGTTAACTGTCGGGATTTTAGGGTGTAAATTTGCAAACTACATTTTTTTCTGAATCGTGATACCGCAATTCCTCTTCGAAAACATTTGGTGGATTCCTTTCTACGGTCTGGTCGGTGCGTTGTTCACCTTGCCTTGGTCGATAGGGATGGTAAGGCGGACAGGGCCGCGTCCTGCTGCCTACTTCAATATCTTGATGACCATCTTAAGTTGCATTCACAATACCGTCGCTTTTCAGCAGGTTTTAAAACAGCCTCCCCAGCAGTTGATGTTTCAGTGGCTGCAAGTGGCGGACTTAAATTTATCCTTTGCCATTGAGATCTCCCCTGTGAGTGTGGGGGCTTTGGAACTCGTGACGTTTATCAGCCTATTGTCCCAAGTTTATGCCCTAGGGTACTTAGAGAAAGATTGGTCGATTTCTCGCTTCTTTGGTTTGATGGGTTTCTTTGAAGGGGCTTTAGCGGGAATTGCCATTAGCGACTCTTTAATCTTGAGTTATGCGCTGCTGGAAATGCTCACCCTGTCTACCTATCTGTTGGTGGGGTTTTGGTATGCACAACCGTTAGTAGTGAGGGCGTCTAGAGATGCCTTTTTGACCAAACGGGTGGGAGATATCATTTTGTTAATGGGAATCGTCGGTCTTTCTAGCTATGGTGCGGGGCTTACCTTCTCAGACTTAAAGGTTTGGAGTGAATCGATTGCGTTACCGCCTTTGACGGAGGCATTGTTGGGACTCTCTCTGATTGCTGGTCCTACGGGTAAGTGTGCCCAATTCCCCTTAAACCTGTGGTTAGACGAAGCTATGGAAGGACCTAATCCTGCTGGAGTCATGCGGAATTCTGTGGTGGTTTCGATGGGAGCCTACGTTTTGATTAAGTTGCAGCCTATTTTTAGTCTGTCACCGATTACTTCTACTGCCTTAATCATGATTGGTAGTCTGACGGCAGTGGGGGCATCTCTGATTGCCATTGCCCAAGTGGATATTAAGCGCACCTTATCCCATTCTACGAGTGCCTATTTGGGGCTAGTTTTTATTGCGGTTGGCTTAGGCCAGGTGAATATTGCCCTGTCGTTGTTGCTGACCCATGCGATCGCTAAAGCCTTACTCTTTTTCAGTACTGGTTCTATCATTCTGAGTACAAATGGCCAAAACATCACTGAAATGGGAGGGCTGTGGTCTCGAATGCCCGCCACAACCTCGGCCTTTGTGGTGGGTGCAGCCAGTTTAGTGGTGATCTTGCCCATGGGTTTTTTTCGGATGATGCAGCAATGGTTAACAGGGGGATGGAATATGCCCCTCTGGCTATTCGTATTGCTCCTGTTTGTGAATGCAGCTAGTGTGATCAATCTCACCCGTATTTTCCGTTTAGTCTTCTTAGGATCCCCTCAAGAAAAGACCCGACGGGCTCCTGAGGTGCAATGGCTGATGGCCTTACCGATGGTGACCATGACGATTGCAGTTTTGTTGTTTCCGTTAATGCCCCTCAAGTGGTCTTTATGGCTGAGTCCTATTCCCTCTGCCGTTGTCTTTAATCAATCCTCCATTCCCCATGCGTTTCCCATGATGATTGCAGCGGGGGTCATTGGCTTTGGTATCGGTTGGCGAATGGAGCTTCGACGGGCTCTATCGCGACCTACCCAATTTTATTTGCGGCTTATGCAAGATTTGTTGGCCTACGACTTCTATATTGACCGGATCTATGAGTTTACGGTAGTCGCAGTTGTTCGCCTTGCTTCTCAATTTACCACTTGGTTGGATCAGTATATCGTAGATGGATTGGTGAATTGGGTGGGGAAAGTCACTCTATTAAGTGGGCAAGGGCTTAAGTATGGCGTCTCTGGTCAATCTCAATCCTATTTACTGACAATTATGGTAGGGATCAGCGCGATTTTGTGGTTATTGCTGCGAGAGGATTGGCCTACTATTATTGATTATTGGTCTACCCTGTGGTCTACAGTACTGAATCAGTAGCTGCTGGCGGGCGGTGTCCTATTTTCTATGGATTTTTGCGTGATTTAGGAGTTGATCTGCGCCAATGCTCAGTTTTCTAGTGTGGTTTCCCCTCGGGGGTGTACTTCTCCTGGGGGTATGGCCCAAATCGATGGATCCTAAATATGCCCGTTCTGTGGCTTTGGGGGTTGCGATCGCACTCCTAGTCTGGACCATTTATTTAGCATTCCTCTTTAATCCTGGCCAGATCACAATGCAATTTGGGGAGTTTGTGCCTTGGATTACCGCCATTGGCCTGAACTATCACTTGGCTCTCGACGGATTATCCCTGCCCTTGCTTGTCCTCAACAGTTTGCTAACGCTGATTGCCATCTGGAGTACCGATCCAGAGATTGAACGCCCCAGGTTCTACTATGCGTTAATGCTGCTGCTCAACTCCAGTGTTGCGGGCGCTTTTTTGGCGCAAGATATCCTGTTATTTTTTCTATTTTACGAATTAGAAATCATCCCCTTATACTTCTTGATCGCCATTTGGGGGGGCGCGCGTCGTGGTTATGCGGCCACGAAATTTCTGCTGTACACTGCCTTTTCGGGCATTGTCTTGTTAGCCTCGTTTCTAGGAATTGTCTGGCTGTCTGGAGCCTCTAGCTTTGCCTATGAACCGTTACGAGCCATTATTGTCGGGGCAGCAGATACTCCCAGTGGTCTGAGCTTAAAGCTGCAATTAATCTTGATGGTCGGTATTCTGATTGGCTTTGGCATCAAGATTCCCTTTTTCCCCTTGCATACTTGGCTTCCAGATGCCCATGTGGAAGCTTCTACACCCGTTTCAGTTTTATTAGCAGGCGTCCTCCTAAAATTGGGAACCTATGGTTTACTCCGCTATGGGGTGGGTTTATTACCGGATGCTTGGGTTTATCTGAGTCCTTGGTTAGCGGTTTGGGCCGCCATCAGTGCGCTCTACGGCACATCCTGCGCCATTTTGCAGCAAGATATGAAAAAGGTGGTTGCCTATGCCTCGATTGCCCATATGGCCTTCATTCTGCTGGCCGCCGCCGCTTCCACCGAATTGAGCATGATTGCAGCTGTTTGCCAAATGGTCAGTCATGGCCTCATTTCAGGTCTATTATTCTTGTTGGTAGGCGTAGTTTATAAAAAGACGGGCAGCCGCGATATGTTTTTCTTGAGGGGTCTACTCAATCCTGAACGGGGGTTACCCTTAATTGGCAGCATGATGATTTTGGGGGTGATGGCAAGCGCGGGCATTCCAGGCATGGTAGGGTTTATCTCTGAATTTTTAACCTTCCGGGGTAGTTTTCCCATTTTTCCGGTGCAAACCCTGTTTTGCATGTTGGCAACTGGGTTAACCGCTGTTTACTTCTTGCTGATGATTAACCGGGTCTTTTTTGGGCGATTGCCTGATGAGCTAGACCATATTCCCTCTGTGCAATGGTCTGATCGCCTCCCTGCTGCTGTTTTAGTGGCTTTAATTTTTTTACTAGGCATTCAACCTAGTTTCATCGTCCGCTGGAGTGAGACTCAAATTGCTGCGTTGATTCCTTATCATCCTCGACCTCCGCAAATTACGAGCGTGTATCAGCCCGATCAACACCTGACAAGGAACTCAATAGATGTGTTGGCACAATCCATTTCTATCAGGGCCGCTGACTGATTTCTTTATCCGTATCTGTAAGTATTGTTCTCCTTGGTAACCGATAGATTCACTCATGGTCAGTACCCCTCAGTTAGAACCCTCTCAGCATAAATTGGCAGACTTTATTCATCGTTTAGAGGCGGGAAAAGCGCTGTTACAAGATTCACCCCTCAATGTTTTGGAAGTGGTGGGGATTCTTAAAAGTTATGGTGTTGTTCTAGATGCCTATTCTAATAATCTGATTTACATTGCCAATCATCAGTTTTTGGTGTTTTTCCCCTTCTTCAAATATTTCAATGGTGAGGTCAATCCGGGCAAGCTTTTGAAGTTTCTATGGCATGATCGCATTAATTATGAATATGCCGAATATTGTATGAAAGCGATGTTTTGGCATGGAGGCGGTGACCTCGATACTTATCTGGATTCATCCGAATTTTTGGCAGCGATTGAACCCGTTATTCAAGCAAAATTCAAATTTAATCCTTTAATGTTGGCCTTGCATCGAGCCTTCCCTGAGTTTCTGCCTGAACAAATTCGGCAACTGTGTTACTACAGCGCTCTGGGCCAGTTTTGGAGAGTGATGAGTGATATTTTCATAGATTTGTCTGATCGCTACGATCAAGGTGAAATCCAATCTATTCCCGATGTGGTCGAACATATTTTGCAGGGCTTAGTGGCGGATGCCAATCGACCGATCACTTATGCCGTAACCCTTAAAAGGCAAGTGTATGATTTGCTTCCCCCGTCAGCTAATTTGACGTTCTTGATGGATACGGCGGTTCCCTACGTTGAGGCGGTCTTTTTTAGAGGTACCCCTTTTCCTGGCACTATCTCTTACAATGGCCAAGCCTATCAAATTCCGATGTTTCAGAGCGATTTTGCCTATGGGGCACTCTATGCTGATCCACTGCCAATTGGGAGTGCGGGTATTCCCCCAACCTTACTCATGCAGGATATGCGGCATTACCTACCAGAGTATTTATTAGCGGTTTATCGTCAAGGCTTGCGACAAGAAGAAGATCTCAAAATTCAAATTTGCCAATCTTTCCAGAAATCGATGTTTTGTGTTACAACAGCAGCCTTGCAGGGTCTGGCTCCCCATCCCTTGACAACAAACAGTATTGAAGAGCAAAAAGCGAATCGAAAATATTTGGAAGGCTGGATGAATCGGTTCATCCCATCGCGGTTATTGCAGGTTAATAGGTAGATTATTGTAGGTCAATGCTTAGATATGCCGTTTGGGTTATCTGTTAGGACGGTACTTGAGGGCTTCTAGTTGGTGTTGAAAATTCAGCCTAAATAGGACGACGTTTTGTGGTTCTCAGCAGGGAAAGGGATCGTGCTCAACCAATTGAAGATCTACCGGATATGATCTGAATCACATCAGCCCATAATTTTGCCCTGTATATCAGCAATGTCCAGTATTTACGACAATATCGAGCAACCTCTCTTGCCTGAATTACAGGCTTACCTGAAGCAAGCCTACCGTGCTGATTTCTGTGTCGGCTATTTCAACTTACGGGGATGGCGACAAATTGATGCCGATGTTGAGCAATTTGAGGGGGTGAGGGTCAGGCTTGTCGATTGCTGGTGGGGATGTACCGTTTGCCGAAGGAGGAACTACGGCAAGCATTAGCAATCGGGGTTGAGCCAGAGCGGATTGATCAGGGGCAGGCGATTCGACTACAAACCCTGATGGCACAGGAGTTCCGCCAGCAACTAACCTATGGTGCTCCTAATGCCGCTGATGAGGAGGGTTTGCAGCAGTTGCGATCGCAACTTCTCACCCACAAACTGCAAGTCAAGCTGTTTTTGCGGCATCCTCTCCATGCCAAGTTGTATTTGATTTATCGCCGCGATGGCCGAAGGCCGCCTCGGCCATCGCGCCACACCCATCATTAGGATTGTGGCTTAAATAAGATCTAGAATCCAGCTTTCTGAGGTTTAGCCGTGTAATT
>JAAUOM010000234.1 GCA_012034865.1 Acaryochloris sp. CRU_2_0
GGAGAATTAGCGAAAATGATTGCGATACCAAGCTCTTCGCAAGCACGCTGTACTTGTGAGAAATGACAGCGCTTAGGCCCGCCAAAAATACCGGCTCTATCTACATACAATGTCTTAAAAAGACCTTTTTTTATAATAAAATCTTTAAGTACTTTTAAGCAACCCAGTGTTGTTTCTGATTAAAAAATTCAGCATAAATTTCGCTGGTTGCATCGTCAATAATTGCAATAAGGCATGATTTTTCATTGCCAAACCAATGATGAGGGCTGCCATCCATTTGCAGCAAGAGACCTTGACAATCCATTCTGTCACGTCTTTTTCTAGCTTTGGCTCGACGTTTTTTGGCCCTTTTAACATGATGAATTTCATGCGCCCAAGTTCTTAAAGTTTCTCTATTTACTTTGATATTTTCTTTTTCTTTAAGGACGTCTTTTAGATGAGCAAGGTTTAAATCAAAATATTTTTCTCTAAGATCTCAATCGCTGTAATGGCTCGTCTATCTCTACAATTCTGGGCTGTCAGTTGGGCTGCCTCTCTCTACCCCGAAAGATGATCAGCATTTCGGCCTTATAGGACTTGATGTTTACCTCACCGCTTGAACCTACGCCCAGTTGTTGTCGATGTTCGAGAGGATACGCTGGGCTTTGATCTCTCTCTATTTGATCTCTCTCTAAAAGTCAAAATTAACTTCCTGTGTCACCCCAGAATCAGAGTAGTCATATCCTTCATAGATGTGAGCATTAATCGTTCCGGTTCGTTCCCCAGTTTCCATCACAATGCTGGTGACCTGATCGTCATATTGATAGGTCTTCGTATTGCCCCCTTGGACATCCATGGTCTGCGTTGACTTTAAGTCTGAGTTCGTGGATGACAGCCAGTCCAATCTCTTGCTCTTCATACATTCTAGAAACAGAAGTTTCAGTCTGTTGTCGCCCCGTCAAACCGTTTTGGAAGGTCATGACTTGAGTGATCTGGGCAACAGTGGGAGTGGCTATCGCCAAACTACAGCACAAAAGAGAACAGTAGATATTTCATGATTGCCTCCTATTATTGTGCTGGAGAGGGAGCTGGCCTCAAGACAGAGGGGGCAGGGAGTTGGCGTACCTGCGGTGATAATGGCTGCTGCCCATAGGAGCCAAGTGGTTGAGCACGATGACTGGGCCTCTGCACCTGCGGAGAGCCTACGGGAGCGACCATAACCTGATTGACAGATGGCTCGGAGGAGGGCTGTGCCTGAGACTGATGCAGATCTGCATCTGAGTCCAGTGATTGTTGCTGTAATGAAGAGAAGGCGGGACGACGCACCGTCACCACCGGACAATCGACATTGGCTAAGCCCTTTAGATCTTCATAACTGACTTCAATGCCAGACTTGAGCATTTTGGAGTAGTTGCTAATGAGCAGCAAACAGGTTTCCAGTTGGGCTCGCCCCAGTTGAGTCTTGGCATATTTTTTGCAGGTATCCATCCCAAAGGAATGGGTATAGGTTATGGCCCCACCAATGGTGCCGCTATCAAAGGGGCCAACGCCGCTGCCAAAGGCTGAGGCACTAATGCCACTTGTGGTACAGTCGGCCAGCCCATTGCCGACGATGCTGCGGCCAAGGGGATAGGTGTTGACTTGGGTATTGACAAGTGATCCTTGTTGGTCAAGGCTCGATTGCGGATTGGCTGTAGATTCAGCATTATTAGGCACTGTAATGTTATTTGTTGTTTGGGCGATCGCATCTGGTGGATTCACTACTTGGCCTGTATTTCGCAGATGTAGTTGTAAGATGGTGCCTGACTCTGGAGCATGAATGACACTCTTTTTGAGTTCGGTTTGAAGTTGCTTGATCACCCGCAATCGTACGCTCGATCAATTGCGACTGGGCTGCCATTTGAGAATCTAACTCACTGCAACTGTCACAAGCGACGGTGCGGCGCAGCCGCACCGAGCGCCAAACAACTAGACAATAAACATGGGAACAACCCGTCCACGGTGAACCAGGGAAAGTTCGCGTAGCTGTCCCTTTGGGACAAACGGCGGGTCTCCCAACAAGCGTGAACTGGTTCTCCCGTGGGCGATCGCTCCCAACCTACACCTTTTAGTTTGAGCTACTAACTGAACTGTATTGGGATAAGAGCGATCGCCTGAATTTACCCAAAGCGGAGGTTTCTCCACTTTGTCCCAAGTTTGTCACTTTTGGATGGATATAATGCTGTTTCGGTAAACTCGATGCATTAGCCATCGCGCAACCGACATGAAATACCAGAACATTCTCCAACACAGCGAAGAAGATTGCGGAGCAGCTTGTCTTGCCACCATCGCCAAACACTACAAGCGTAGCTTTACCATCAACCATATCCGAGAAGCTGTAGGCACAGGGCAATTGGGAACTACATTACTCGGTCTGCGACGAGGCTCGGAGGTATTAGGCTTCAATTCCAGAGGTGTCAAAGTCACACCTACAATTCTAGATAAAATACATTCTGCACCCTTGCCAGCCATCATCCACTGGAAAGGTTATCACTGGATTGTTTTTTATGGCAAACGGGGCAAAAAGTACGTTGTTGCCGACCCAGCTGTAGGAGTGCGTTACTTCTCTAAAAAAGAGCTAATGGAGGGTTGGACTAATGGTGTCATGCTCTTACTAGAGCCAGACCCAGTTCGTTTCTTTGCCCAACCCGATGAAAAAATTGCTGGTTTTGGGCGTTTTTTCAAACCCATTTGGACTTACCGACGTATTCTCACTCAGGCGCTTTTCATCAACCTAGTTGTCGGTCTGCTCTCACTCACTTCCCCCTTCCTCATCGAAGTCCTCACCGATGATGTCTTGGTGCGGGGTGATTCGCACTTGCTGATGGGTGTGGTAACATCTGTGGTGGTGATGAACCTGATGTCAAGCGCCTTGGGACTGGTGCAATCTAACCTAATTGCTCATTTTGCCCAACGCTTGGAGTTAGGGCTAATCCTGGAATTTGCCCGGACAATCTTGCAGTTGCCACTATCATACTATGAGTCGACGTCGCAGTGGCGAAATTGGCATTCTACAGTATGAATGGCAATTTTCTCGCTTTCATTACTACTATTGTTGCCTTTGTAGATGAAATAACTCGCGTCCAAGCAGCCACGCAGCGTTTGACAGAAGTCATCGACTCCAAACCAGAAATGAAAGCAGATGACATTAGACCCGATGCCAAAATTCCTGGAAATGCAGATATTGTTTGCAGCAAACTCAACTTTCACCATTCTGGCAGAACTGACTTGCTAGAAGATTTTTCTGTAAAGATTCCTGGAAGTAAAATTATTGCTTTAATAGGTAAATCTGGCTGTGGTAAAAGTACCCTTGCTAAACTAATTGCTGGGTTATATTTGCCCAAGTCTGGCAATATTCGTATTGGTATTTATAACTTAGAAGATATATCACTCTTATGTTTGCGCCAACAGGTTGTCCTCGTTCCTCAAGAACCACATTTTTGGAGTCGATCAATTCTGGAAAATTTTCGTTTAGGTTCCCCTCGTGTTAGTTTTGAGGAGATTGTCACAGCTTGTCAAATTGCTGAAGCTGACGACTTTATCAGTCAGCTTCCCGACAAATATCAAACCGTCTTAGGAGAATTTGGAGTTAATATTTCTGGTGGACAACGGCAAAGATTAGCT
>JAAUOM010000235.1 GCA_012034865.1 Acaryochloris sp. CRU_2_0
ATAACCCCACCATCACAGGCAGGACTGGAACATATGACTGTTTGAGAATAGGCCGTGAACCCTTAGATGGTATCAATTTGACTAGCTCTGTTGCGACAAATCCCCTCACAATCACATTTGATTTTAAAGGGCGGCCCAACACCACCACGACAACAACAATTGTGCTGTCTCTAGCCAGTGGTGAAGGCTCCGCTAGATGCTTAGTCCTTGCGCCAGGTATTGGTACCTCTAGAACCGGAAATTATAACGGGACAGGCACTGTCGCCAGCAATTGCATTACACCCCAATTATGAAAAATTATCCCTATCAATCTTGCTCTAAACCGTCTACGGGTTTTACCTTGCCAGAATTGCTCGTTGGTGTTTTGATCACTACTATTGCCCTGACGCTAGCGGGTGCCGGATTTGTAACGTTGGCTCAAAAGAGTGCCAAGAGTGACTCTGAAATCGATCGCCGTATCGACCTTAACCGGGCAGTTGAATTTATGGCTGATGAGATTCGCGAAGCCAGCTCTGTTTCGACCTCTATACCGTCAGGTTGGAGTGTGCCTGCTGGTTATACTGGCATTCTGTATCTGACTCGACCCAGTGCACCCACCACCATTGTTTACTACACTGGTAATGCCGCTAGTACAGGTTGGCGTAATCAGTTAGTAATTTACCGTGCGACTGCATCTAATGATCTGGGACAACCCTTGGTCGATGGTTTGGCCAATGCCAATCCCGGATGCCCCGGTGGGTCAACAACCGATGGCTTTCAAGTTTCACCTGCAACCCTTACGACTATAACTCGGCAGGTTACCCTTTGCCTGTTGGGTTATGTACCAGGACAGTCTAATTTGCAAGTCAAAGGCCAATCTGGCCCTAGAGCTTGCGAAGGAACGGAGTGCTCAGTCGGGAGTTTGCCTAATCCCAGTTAGGTAAGAGATACCAGGGGTTTACAGTGAAGTCTCTGGTGGGTGAGGTTAGTAAGGGTGTTGTTTTACTCCCTATAGTTTATAGAAGTAAGTTATTGATGAATCGCTCAAGATGAGAAGTTATTATCAGAGCCTTTGGTCGAAATTTAAACGAAATTTTGTTCAATACTCTTTTCAAGCAATAAAGGATCCGAAGTGGTTTTTAATGTTTTGTGTTACTCGGATTCAGATATTGAGGTCTATTGGGATCCTAGTCAACAGGCGTGCCATTGATCAGACCTATCAGAAGATAAACCAAGGGAATAATACTTTATTTCCAAACCTTGATATTAGAAAAATTTGTGAAACCTTAAATGAAGATGGTTTGTTTTTAGGTATTAATTTACCTTCAGATATTTTGCAAGAGATATTAGTTTTCTCATCGTCTATAAAGTATTATGCCAATAATAATCCCAACCTTAAGTTTTCCCTAGTAGATAAAGAGAAATCAGAGTTAAAGTATCAACAAAATTTTGCGATGGCTACTCATGTTCATCGTTCAATATTATGCCCAGCTATTCAGCGTCTTGAGGATGATCCTACCCTTAGAGAAATTGCTGCTAGATATCTAGATACAAATCCTATATTGATAGATACCCGAATTCGATGGACTTTTCCAGTAAATGACCCCTTGAATGAGTCCGTAAGAGGATTCTTTAATTTTCATTATGATTTAGAAGACTATCGGTTTTTGAAATTTATGTTTTACCTCACTGATGTATTTCCATTAGATGGAAATCATGTTGTTGCCAAAGGTAGTCATAAAAGAAAACGACTCAGGGATCAATTTTCCTTGACTAGAGACGCTATAGACCAAGATATTCTCAATTATTATGGCCATGATCATGTAGAGAGTATCTATGGAAAGCAGGTTATGGATTTGTCGAAGATTTTTATTGTTTCCATAAAGCAACGCTTCCTATCTCAAGCAATCGTTTAATTTTGGAGATGACATTTGCTATGAATCACTACTCTAGCTTGGGCTAATTGAGGACAGCAATCGCAATCAAAGCCGAAAGCATTACTACGGAAGTGATGGGAGCAAGAGTGTAATGAGAGGGTGGAAGTGAGGTTGTACTGCGTACACTTATCAAGACTTGGTATTACATCTCGCGGACGATGGGATGACCGTCTTGAATTTCACCAATTAAGACTAGGTCTGTGACCCCGACAAAAATACCATTTTCCAGCACACCGGGGATATTGTTAATGGTCTTTTCCAGCTCAGCGGGATGGGGAATCGCACTAAAGGTGACATCCAAAACCATATTGCCTTGATCCGTAATTACTGGTCCATCTTTCTTGATGCCCATGCGCAGTTCGGGTTTTCCCCCCAGTTTTTCTAAAGCTTGGATCACGGGTGAGATCGCCATCGGTAACACTTCCACAGGTACAGGAAAAGTAGACCCCAAGGCATCCACCAGTTTGGATTGATCGACAACCACAATAAATTGTTCAGCCAGGGAATCCACTACTTTTTCGCGGGTATGGGCTGCACCGCCCCCCTTGATCAGATTTTTTGGGGGTCCACTTCATCGGCCCCATCAATGCCAATATGAATGCGATCGACTTCATCCAGCGTTGTCAGCGGAATACCATGTTGCTTCGCCAAGACAGACGCTTGAAACGAGGTAGGAATACCTTTGATATCGGTCAATTCTCCAGATTTGAGCCGCTCTCCCAAAAATTGGATGGCAAAAGCCGTCGTTGACCCGGTTCCTAACCCAACCACTGAACCCGACTGCACCCGATCAGCAGCGGCTTTACCAACTTGTTGTTTCATTAATTGAACCGGATCGACGGTTGTGCTCATACTAAACCTCTGATAATCACTGCTTGCGAAAACTGACGATCCCTAGCATGACGTAAAGCGTTACGCCTGCCTAGTCCATTCCCTCAATAATAAAACGGTTCACCTCTAACCCAATTGTTCCACTGCCACATATTCTTCTCAGAGTAGCGAAATGCCAGAATAAAGCCCTAACGCAGTCCAAATACAGCTAAAGACAATCAGGTTGGTTGTGGTAAAAGGTTCAGCGTACAACCAAATTCCCAAGCCAAGCTGGAGACTAGGAGCAATGTATTGCAAGAAACCCATTGTGGACAGTTGAAGTTGTTGTGCGGCGGTGTTAAAGCAGAATAATGGGAAAGAGGTAACCACTCCACAACCAATCAAAAGCAGGGTTATGGTAGCGCTCTGCCCAAAGCGATCGCTACTGTGAAACAGGAGATAAGTCATGGCGACGGGGGTTAGTAGACAGGTTTCTACAGCTAGTCCCAGTAAGGGTTGGACAACAATCACCTTACGCAGCAGCCCATATATGCCGAAGGAACAAGCCAACCCCAGGGCAATCCAAGGCACTTGCCCCACAGCAAATACCGAGTAGCTAACCCCAGCAGCAGCCAGCAGCACAGCTAACCACTGTCCCCATTGCAGTCGTTCACCCAAAACAATCACCCCCAGAAGTACGGAAATAAGGGGATTAATGAAATACCCAAGGCTGGTTTCAATCACGCGATCGCTGTTGACACCATAAATGTAAAGTCCCCAGTTAAAGGCCAGAATGCTGGCAGAACCTAATAGTGGCAGGAATTGTCTGGGTTGTGAGAGGAGTTTACTCAAGTCTTGCCAGCGTTTTGGATAAGCAATATTCCCAGCAACAACAGGCCAGACCACATCATGCG
>JAAUOM010000019.1 GCA_012034865.1 Acaryochloris sp. CRU_2_0
AAATGAATCATACCCTGCGTGAGGCAGTGCGCCAGAAGCTAGGCAAATCCCCCCACCCCAGCGCCCTCGCCACAGATAGCCAGTCGGTCAAAACGACAGAAAAAAGGGGGATGTCTATGGGTTTGATGGTGGCAAGCAGGTAAAAGGTAGAAGACGTCATGCGATTGTGGATTGTTTGGGTTTATTGTTGAAGGTCGTCGTTACAGCAGCTAATACCAGCGAACGCTTGGCAAGTGCCTATGCCTTGATGGAACTGCTTAGCGTTTAGCGGCCTAAAGATTTACTTTATAAATAGCCTCTAATTGACCGTCTTCCATACAGATTTGAGAGTCGGCAATGTCTAAGATACGGTTATCGTGAGTGACCATCAAAATGGAGCAACCATACTCTTTGGCCAGTCGATTCATGATCTCAACGACATCTCGCCCGGTTTTACTATCTAGGGAAGCGGTTGGCTCATCCGCCAGGATTAACTTAGGGTGGCTGACGATCGCACGAGCAATGGCAACCCGTTGTTTTTGACCAACGGATAACTGACCGGGGTAGTGATTAATGTATTTCCCCAAAGCAACGGCCTCTAAAATAGCTTCAGATTTAGACTTGGCATCGGCGTCAGGGATATTCCCAAAGGCTTCCAAGGACATCTGCACATTCTGACGAGCCGTTAGAAACTCTAGTAAATTGTGCGTTTGAAAAATGTAGCCAATATCTCGGCGAATTCTGACCAGCTCTTTATTGGATATATTTCGTAGCTCTTGACCTAAGAATTTAAGGCTACCTGATTGCACGGATCGCAGACCGCCAATGAGGGTTAGCAATGTTGTTTTGCCAGCACCTGAAGGGCCAGTTAAAATGATAATCTCTCTACGTTTAATCTCTAAGTTGATATTAAATAGAATTTGTCGGCGCAGTTGCTTTTGACCGAGAAAATGGTTAAGAGAGTTAATGCTAACTGTAACTTCTTGAGACATGATTTTATAGCTATGCAATCTAGAATATATATCTAGAAAATATCAGCAGGATCTACAGATCTGAGTTTATTTGTTGCTATAGTGCCAGAAAGTAGACACATCAGCGTAACTGATAGCAATACGAATAGTATGCGATCGCCAGTCATCATAATGGGTAGTTTAGTAGCATCTCTGGTTAAATCATAAACACCCACAGAAATAATAATTCCAGGAATATAGCCCAAAATGGCTAACATTAAAGCTTGCTGAAAAACAATTCCCAATAAAAATTTATTCGTGTGACCAATGGCCTTTAAGGTTGCAAATTGAATCAAGTGGGTGGAGATATTGCTATAGAGAATTTGATAGACAATACCAGTGCCAATGATAAACCCCATCGTCACCATTATCTTAAAAGCGAATCCTGCGGGTGTTCTTAAATCCCAATAGGATTTTTCCATTTGTACAAATTGATTAAGGGTTAAAATTCTAATATCTTTTCTGTTGATGGATAAGCTTTTCATTAAATCGAATTGCACTTTATTGATATCAGCACCTGCTTTTAACTTGATTAAGCCAATATCAATATTTTCCGCGTTTCTTTCTGTAAACAGATTATGAAAAGTGGAAGCATTGATAATTAAATTGCCATCCACACCAAAAGAGGTTCCTATCTTAAATAAGCCTCTGACTTCTAACTTTCTGGCTTCATAGATATCATTATAGGGAGAAATTTCAATAACTACTTTTTTGGCTCGTCTAAATGTATCTGCGATCGGGCCAAATTCGAGTCGAGAGCTAGAGTCAAATAAAGCGCGATCGGCTAGTTTTAATTGATCGATATTTTTATTTACCTCTGATAAATTAAAGGCTTGGTTATTGGGATCAATACCAAAAACAAAAATCGGGGATTTTTGCCCCGTTTGAAAATTCTTGAGTTTCCCAAATTGAACGTACAGCGCACTGATCGCTGCAACATTTGGATTGGCCAGGGCTTGGTATAACCGTTCTCTGGGATAACTTTGTTGAGACGTGATTGACTTATACTGAGGACTAATGGCAAACAGATCGGCCTGTAGACTTTGATGAACCTGAACGGAGCTGTCAAAGAGTGCTTCGCGGAAGCCAATTTGCATAAAAAGCAAAACCACGACAAAGGCAATTCCTGCCAAAGTCGCGAGGAATTTGACTCTTTGATGAATTAACTGTAACCAAGCAACGGGAATAGCAAGGAGCATACATTTCAACTGGGATCAGTTTGAATTACAACCTGAACTTGGAGATTACTTAGACCCGCAACTTTCTGGCTGCTAGGGGCATCTAGACGAACTTTGACTTCTACAACTTTGTAGTCTGTTTTGGCTAAAGGGTTGACATCAAAAACACCTTGCCTTTTCACCTGTAAACCGACTCGATCAACCTTTCCACTTAACTTGTCAGCAAAGGCATCACTGGTGACCGTAACGTTTTGGCCAGCGCGGATATTTTTAATATCGGTTTCGTAAATCTCTGCGACCACATACATGCGATCAGTCCGACCGATGTTGGCAATGCCCTCGTTGCTAATCACCTCACCTGGACGAGTATTGACTTCTAAGACGTTGCCATTGATGGGGGCACAAATATAGGTTAAATCTAGGTCTGCCTTAGCTTTTTCCGCAGCCACAATGGCGCTGGTCACTTCTGCTTGGGCTACTTCAACATCAACGGGGCGCACTTCTTCTATGCTACCGAGGGTGGCTTGGGCTTCTTTTTTCTGGGCTTGGACTGTGGTGATGAGTCTTTTTAGGGTGGCTTGGGCAGCACTGAGTTGATTCTGAACGGTTTCAAGTTTGAGCTGTCGATTGTCAAACTCAGCTTTAGACACGGCACCCTCACTATAAAGTTGTCGGTAGCGCTCATAGTCTACTTGAGCATTTCCTAGTTCAGCTTCAATCCGGGCAATTTCAGCTTCTTGAGTGGCAACCCCGCCATTTAAGTCTGCGGTTAAGCGCAGAATATTGGCTTTTTGGGCATTGATCTCGCCAGATTTAGCACCTGCCTTGACTTTTGCTAAGCGGGCTTGGGCGGTGACGATATTCGATTGTGCTTGCCTCCAGGCTCGCAGGCGAGAGGTTTGGCTATCTAAAATGGCAACCACCTGTCCTGCTTTGACCAAATCTCCCTCTTTAATCAGAAGTTGATCAATCCGGCTGCCTTCTAGAGAATTGGGGGCTGACAAGCGGGTAATTTCACCTTGAGGTTCTAGGCGACCGAGAGCCGCTATATTCTTGAGGGGAAGTGTTGTGGGAGGGCCACTGGCAATTTGTGGGGAAGACTTTTGTGATGCCGATCGCAAAAGGGTAAAGCTATAGAAACCCAGTGTGGCGATCGCGGATACGCCAGCAGCAATCAACAGAATAGGTATCCAACGCCTACGTCTGGGTGATATTTCTGGATTGCTTAAGGTATGGCGTTGACCATTTTTTCGGTGAGCTGATTTTCTAGCTGTCCTAGATGGGACATAAAGGCAGCAATATCTTGAACCTCAACATTAACCGATGTTTGGGTGTTTTCAGTTTCTGATCCTGAAACGGTCATGGGCAGAACGGCATTAATGCGATCGCGCAGTTGATCTTGGCTGGCCTGCTTGAGCCAAAAGTTATAGTTGTCAAAGAGTGGCCCAAATTTCTCCACCACCTCGTCGTGCCTGCCGGACATCACAATAATGGGCGTATTTCTAAATTGCTCTTGAGCGCGCAGGGACTGGTACACCTCATACCCATCCATCCCCGGCATCACGTAATCAAGCAAAATTAAGTCAGGGTTAGTTTCTGCTGCCTTGGCCAAGCCCGCAGAGCCATTTTCTGCTTCATACACTTCAAAGCGATCGCTGGGCAGTTGAGCGCTCAATTGCTTTCTCAAGAGCAAGCTATCATCAATCACTAAAATTCGACTCTTGCGTACAAGGGGAAAAGGATGATCTTGAGCAGACGGTTTTGAATTGTGAAGCATGGCCTTGACGCTTTTTCTAGAGGTTAAGTGAATTATTCACAACTGAATTTAGGATCGCTATAGGTACTAAGCCACGCCGCCGTTCTGGCCAAGCCTTGATCGAAGCTGACTCGTGGCTGATAGCCCAGAACTCGCTGGGCTTTAGCGATGGAGTAGGGATGAAGACGGGTAACAAACGGAATTGCTTCAGGAGAAATATTGGCTTCTTTACTCTGGAGTTGGGCAGCCTTCTTGACCAGAAAAGCAGGCATGGAGATCGGTTTCGGCATACCGCCGATTGCGGCTAGCTGCAAGTAGTACTCTTTCCAAGTGGTTTGACAACCATCGGTGATATTAAAGGCTTCTCCATAGACTTCTTTCTCAAGGGCTAGAAAAATGCTATCGATGAGGTTGTCGATATAAACATGGTTGATAATGCCGCGCCCGCCATTGATCAGCACAAATTTTTTCTGCTGCATCAGTTTTAAGGGGCGCATCACCCAAACCTCAGCACCGGGACCATAAATATCACCAGCGCGAATAATAATCACCCCAAACTGGGGTGGGTCGTTGAACTTTAAAATCTCGGTTTCACTTTCAATTTTGGTCTGGCAGAAGGGGTTGTTTTCACCTTTTAACGCGCCATCTTCTGCGACTTGATAGGCATAGTCAAAACCGTAAACCATCACACTAGAAAGATGCACAAAAGCTTGAGCACCTGCCTGTTTAGCTGCTTCAGCAGTCTGGATAGTACCCCCCACATTTACAGCTCGAAAGTACTCAAGATCCCCACTAGCATCAATTACGGACTCAGTATGAAACACCAGATCGACACCCTCACAGGCTCTAGCAAGAGCTGCCTTATCTGTAGTCTGACCGATAACCACTTGTGCGCCTCGTGCTTCCGCTTCCTGGGCAGCCTTCGCTGGTTTCTCTAGTCCCCGCACGCTCATACCTTGGGCTAGGGCCATCTCAGTGGTTCGCAGACCAATAAAGCTGCCGATGCCAGTAATCAAAAGAGTTTTGTCAGTGAGATCCATGATGTGTACTCGTGTTGCGGACAGTGAAGGTGGACAGCGTCGGTAGACCCAGAAACCGAGGCCGATCAGCAAATAAGGATTGATAATGACTGTCACTCAGACTGAGGGCCTGTTCTTCCGCCACGACTCGTTTGGCCAGCAGAAAAGCATTGGCAATGCTGAAAACTATGGCACTCAGATAGGCACTATGAATCAGGGGCACAGCCAGAATTTCGAGAATGACGCCCAGCCAATTGGGATGTCGCAAGTAGCGATAAATCCCGGTATCCACGACTCCTGCTCCTGGCAAGGTAATAATTGGTAAGGTCCAACGCCAGCCCAAGGCTCGCATCGACAGATAGCGGAGGATTTGGCCTGCGAGAGTCCCTAGGAGTGCGATCGCAGCCAGCCCCCACACTAAAGGACGGTTGAGCAGCCAAACTTCCAAGAGCATGACCACAAACCAACTGACTTGTAACCCTTTCACCCACGGCAGAAAATTATCATGATGCTTTTGTCCACCCTGAGCCAGAATTTTGGCGGCATGGCGTTGGCTAATGCGTAGCTCTAATATGCGTTGAATGATCACGGCAATGACAATTCCGGTAAAGATGATCCGAGAGTTCATAAATATCTCCTGCACTCAACCTCTGTTTTCTCCATCGATAACCTGCTCATCAATGTCACTATTAACGGCGTTTACCACTGCAACAGCAGTGCTTCTTGGGAAAAACCAGGCCCCATCCCCAGCAACAAACCATAGGAACCGGGAGGCGGCTGTTCACCCGCCAAGAACGCATCCAGCATGTACAAGACCGTAGGGGAAGAGAGATTTCCCACCTGCTCTAGGGCATCTCGACTGAGTTGGAGGGTTTGTTCCTCCAGTTCAAACTCTTCGGTGATCGCCTGAATCACTTTCGGACCACCAGGATGAACAATCCAGGACGAGATTTGATCTATAGACAAATGGTGTTCTGCCAGGAGGCCATCCACGGCTTGGCGTACGCCAATTTTGACAAACTCGGCAACCTGGGGTCTGAGGATATTCCGCATCCCCGTATCCACAACTTCCATCCCCATCAAATGCTCTGAGTGGGGAATCAAGTGCGAGCGGCTACCCAGAACTTGAGGTAGGCCAGGTTTTGCCAGGGGATGGTCGCGTCCCACCATCAGCACCGCAGCCGCACCATCGCCAAAGAGGGCAGCAGTGATGAGAGTGGAGATAATCTCCCCATAGAGGGTGGGTTCTTCCGGCAGGCGACTGATCATGGCATGGAGATCACCTTGCAACGATCCTTGCCACAGGGCTGAAGCCAGCTCGACGGCGATGAAGATGACGGCATCTTCAGGATGTCCTTGCAAGTAGTCAGCGACACGAGCCAGACCAAGGGCACCCCCCAGACAACCGACCCCGCCCATCGGATCCCGTTTGAGATCAGGCAGAAAAGGAATCCGATTCATCAATCGCACATCCAGAGACGGAATGGCGATAGTGAGGCTGGTGGACGTAATCTGGGCAATCTCTTGGGGACTGACTTGGGCACGCCCTAGCAAGCTAGATACAGCTATTTCGCAGAGATCAGTCGCAGCTTGAATAGCGGCAGGTGCCGTTGTGCCATAGCCCGGTGGATCATAGAATGAATCTAGCGGTAGAGCAAAGTAGCGACCTTTAATCTGGACATTGCTAAAGAAGCGCTCAATTTGGTCTAAATCAAAATCGAGCAGCATTTCCATGCAGTACTTCCGCAAAACCGTCGCCAGTACTTCTTGGGGGTAGTAGGTTTCTGGGAAACCCGTTGATGTTGCAGCGATGAAAGCCATCGTGTATTCCTCATTATGGGTGCAAAACTAGGGGTTGGGTTAGGGTTTGCGCGATCGCAGCCAACAAAGCCGTGCGATCGTGGTGCAAAAAGAAATGATCACTGGGGAAAATTTGCAGATTAAAGTCAGCCTGAGTCTGATCCTGCCAAGCTGCCAGATCAGCTGGGCAGACCTTCGGATCTTCCTGCCCACCAAAAGCGGTAATCGGGCAGGGCAGACTCTCTTGAGCCGCATAGATGTAGTTCTCGACAATGGCTAAATCCGCTCGGATTACAGGCAGCAAAAGCGCCATCAAATCAGCATTCTCCAAAATTGTCTCCGGGATGCCCTTCAGACGACGTAATGCCTCCAGAAACTTAGGTTCCGGCAAGCGGTGAATCGGCAGATCCAGATCCGGCAGTTGAGGCGCACGACTACCCGCCACAAACAGGTGTGTCGGGTGAGAATGCCCCTGTCGGCGTAATTCGCGGGCTAATTCAAAACTGATAAGGGCACCCATACTGTGACCAAACAAAGCAAAAGGCAGATCGAGAGACGGCTCCAGGATGGGAACTAGAGCCTTTACCAGAGGCGCGATTCGGCTTAGAAGTGTTTCCCCTAAGCGATCTTCTCGCCCAGGGAGTTGAATTGCACACACTTCAATCTCAGTTGGTAACTCTTCAAACCAAGTGCGGAAAATAGACGCGCCAGCCCCTGCATAGGCAAAGCAGAATAGCCGCAGTCGAGCTTCAGGATTAGGTCGAGGGCAATGAATCCAAGCATTGTTCGAGATATTCTGAGGTGGCAGATTCACTTTTGCCTTTTGCTTTTTGCCTTTTGCCTTTGAGGGAGATGCTGGCGATGAGGGAGAGGACAATTCTTGCAGAACTAAGGTGGTAAATCGAGTAGTGGTGAGACCGGGGAATTCTTCCCAGGCAATGGCAACCCCCAAATGAACCTCGATCTGTCGGTGCAATTCAACGGCCATCAGAGAGTCGAGTCCCAAACCTAACAGAGTTGCCTGTGCCTCAACCTGTTTAATGCCCATGACTTTGGCTAGGAGGGCTTGGTAAAAGATTTCCAGACGCTGAGGGCGATCGCACGCTGGGGTTTCTAGCAATTCCTGACGAGAGAGTCCCCAGATTGGTGTTGTATCTGTTTCTGGAATGGCAGTAGAGCTAGATCCATTTTGGGGAGCAGCTTCAAATAGGGCTGGGGTCTGAGACGGCAATTCGGGGACAGTTTCTACCCAGTAGCGCGATCGCTGCCAGGGATAGGGGGGCAAGGACACATGCTCACCCCCTTCAGGATAAAGCTTGTGCCAATCTACAGGATAGCCGTGGGTATACAAAGCTCCTAAAGAGGCCAGCATGACCGCTCGTTCTTGCGTGTGTCGGCGCAGGGACGGTAAGACGACGCCTGTTTCACCGAGGGTTTGGGAAATATAGCCAGCTAAAACCGGATGGGGACTGATCTCGATAAATAAGGTGTGTTTGTCCGCGACAAGTTGGGCGATCGCCTGGGCAAACTGCACGGGTTCACGGATATTGCGTCCCCAATGGTGGGCGTCTAACGCCTCGCCTGGGCTGATTTGACCCGTCACGGTCGAGTACAGGGGAATTCTGGTGGATTGGGGTTGAAGTCCTTCTAACGATTGGGTTAGTTCAGCTTTAAATGGCTGCATTTGCGGACTGTGGAAGGCATAGTTGACGGGCAACAGCTTCGTGAAAACGCCTTGATTTTGAAGTTGAGCTAAGACGGTTTCTAGGGCAGTGGCCTCGCCAGACAAAACAACAGAAGTAGGGCTGTTGATGGCGGCGATTGCTATGCGATCGCCATAATCAGCTAGCCATTGCTCCGCCTCCGTCTGGGACAATTCTACCGCTGCCATTTTGCCTAATCCTGTCCCCTGCTGCATCAGGCGACTGCGATGGTAGACAACCCGTATGGCCTCTGCTAAGGTCAACCCCCCCGCAGTATAGGCGGCGGCCACTTCTCCCAAACTATGCCCCACGACTGCATTGGGCTGAATCCCCCAAGCTCGCCACAAGGCCACTAGTGCCACTTGCAGGGCAAATAGGGCGGGTTGAGCCACTTCTGTTTCCCCAAGTTGAGACTGCTCCTCAGGTGCCCATAGTTGATTCAGCAATGACCAGCCTGTATGGGCGTACAACAAGGTATCGCATTGCTCTAGTGCTGATCGAAAAATGGGTTCTTGTTGCCACAATTGACGACCCATCTGCCACCATTGCGGTCCCTGACCCGGAAATACAAACACCAGTTTGGCGCGTTTGCTCCGTTGTCGATGACCCACCGACAACGCCCCAGATACTTCGCCTTCAGCAAAAGATTGCAACAGAGCGGTGAGTTCTGAGGGGTTGTGAAACACTAGCGACAACCGATGATCGTGGTGGCTGCGGCGGACACTGGCGGTGTAACACAAGTCCGACAGCGATGGTTGTACTGCTGAGGCCGTCAAAAAAGTCTCATAGGTACGGGCAACTGCTTGCAGGGCTTCTGGACTGCGGGCACTGAGGGGCAATAGATAAACTTGCGGATCAGGTATTTCTAAAGGTTGAGGAGAGAGAGGCCGTTGCGGTGCCGCTGCCAAAATAACATGGGCATTGGTGCCGCCAAACCCAAAGGAGCTGATCCCCGCTAGAGCAGGCTGCGCTTCACCCGGCCAAGCCTGCAACGATTGCTGTACCTTGAGCCGCAGTTGATCTAGGGGAATGTAAGGGTTTGGCTGATGAAAATGCAGACTGGCGGGCACTTGGCGATGCTGCAAACAGAGGGCAACTTTAATCACTCCGGCGATGCCAGCGGCGGCTTCTAGATGGCCAATATTGGTTTTGACGGAGCCGACGCGACAGAAATCCTCTGGATCGCGCCCTGGTGACAGAACCGCTCCCAAGGCAGCGGCTTCAATCGGATCGCCTAAAGCCGTTCCAGTGCCGTGCAGCTCAACATAGCCAATTTGATCGGGGGTAACGTCTGCATTAGCCAAGGCCTGCTGAATGACGGCCTCTTGTGCCAGACCATTGGGAGCCGTAATCCCATTGCTACGGCCATCCTGGTTGATGGCTGAACCCTGAATTAGGGCTAGGATGGCATCGCGATCTCGCACCGCATCCTTGAAACGCTTGAGCACAATCACACCACAACCTTCCCCCCGAACATAGCCGTTGGCAGCCGCATCAAAGGTTTTGCAGCGCCCATCGGTAGCCATCATCTGCGCCTGGGAGAAAATCATCGTCACCTCTGGCCGCAACAGAAGATTTACCCCCCCAGCTAGGGCCAGATTCGATTCGCCACTCCGTAAGCTTTGACAAGCCAAATGCACTGCCACTAAAGACGAAGAACAGGCGGTATCGATGGCTAAACTTGGCCCTCGAAAATCAAAGAAGTAGGACAAGCGATTCGCAGCAATACTAAAAGCGTTGCCTGTGCCCAGATAAGCATTAATATCCGTGGCACTGCCTCCCCCCTGCAACACCTGCTGATAGTCATTGCCAGAGATGCCCATAAAGACTCCCGTTTGACTTCGAGCCAACTGCTCTGGCACCTGTCCAGCCTGCTCTAGTGCTTCCCAGGCGACTTCCAGGAGTAATCGCTGTTGCGGATCCATATAAATGGCTTCGCGGGGGGCAATACCAAAGAACTGAGGGTCGAATTGATCAACCTGTTGCAAAAATCCACCCCAGCGAGTATTCATTTTCCCAGGGGTTCCCGGTTTAGGATCATAGACTGCATCAATATTCCAGCGCTCAGGTGGTACTTCGGTGACGGCATCCACACCATCCTGTAGAAGCTGCCAGAATGCTTCTGATCTATCAGCTTGGGGAAAACGACAGCCAACACCAATGATTGCGATCGCTTCCATTCTGCATTTCTCCTTAGCAACGTCATCAGCCATCAGTTTTCATCCTCTTCTTCGTCCTGATCGCCTGCCGCTAGGCGCTCGGACAACAATTCAATGGTGGGATAATTCCAGATCAACATCGGTGGCACCGATCGACCCAGCCACTGCTCTAATTGGGTCAGCAGTACTAATGCTTCTGCCGATTCTAGGGCGAAGCTCTCAAAGGGGGCTTGAATATCAACCTGATCGGGATCAATATCAATGCGCTTGGCAATCTGGGTGAGCAGCCAGGTCTGAATTGCTTCTGCGGTTTGAGTTTCTGAACTCTTTACAGGTTGGCTCATGGGACATTCCTCAGGCTACCAGGACACTAACTGGGCATTGAGAGAGGTTTTGAGTAGCGGTTCTCTCGTTTTTATTTCCCCCTCGATTGCTCTTCGCCATTGCCGTTGATCCCATTGCCGAATCGTAGAGACGATGGAATCCCACACAAACATCAGCGGAGCTATAGGAAACAGCCAGCACCAGAAGAATCGACGCAGTTGACCGCGCTTGGTCAGCAGCAGCATGGGGAGCAGTACTGCCGGGATAATCGTGAGTGTCGCCAACAATAGCGAAATAGGCGTTTTTCTAAGGGGTTCAAAAATCATGATGCCTGCGGCGGATTGTGTGAGTACCCTAAGCACCTTCAGTCGCTCTTGCGGGGCAATATGGTGAAAAGTAGCTGAAAGGACAAGGAGGGTTGAAGATTCCCAGAGATGGGGCTGAGAGAAATCAACGGGAGTAGTAATAGCTTTTACCTTATCTGGATACTGTCGTTCGAGATCTTCATAGAGTTCAATCGCAGGTTTGAGATCGCAGGCGATTAACTGCATATCATTGGTTCTTCTATCTTGAGCCAGTCGCTGCGTAATCGGGGCAGTCCCCGCCCCCAATTCAACGATCTGTTCAAATTTTTCCTGAACGGCACGCAGAAGGATATTTTTGGATACCCATTGGTAGTAGGGCAAGATGACATTACAACACTCCAAAGTTTCAAACAGGGTGTACCGGAGTGAAGATGGAACCCAGTCTTGATCTTGGAATTCAAATAAGTGCCAGGTGTTTTTCATGAATTATTTTCTCTCATTGATTTAGATTTTTTGGGTGAGAACTAATCCTTGATTAGCTGTAATTATCTAAGAGCGTACACGTTAAAGTTTTCGCTTGATTTTAGAAATGGATCTTGTGCGATGTTGGCAAAAAGCTACTGTATAAACTATTCAAAGAAAATTTCTACTCTAGATAAACTTAAAGAACCGAGATCCGAGTATCCGCCAGTTTCGGCTTGGGTTGATAGGGTTGATACTTTACTAATCGGATATCCCAGGGACTGTTGATTTCATAGTCAATGCCTCTCCAATCAATGTGTCGAGCGACTGCTGCCCAGAGAATGGCAATCATGAATGCGACTTGAGCGAGGGGAATCGCCAGCCATAGTTTGAGCAGGGTGATTGCTTCAAATCTTGGCCTTTCTTCTTGCCGTGCCTTGATAATTTTTTGGACACCTTGCTCTAGGGTTATGGCTAATAAACCCTGCACTACCCACAAAAGAGCTAGTCCACTGCTCGCGCATATTGCCGAATTCCACTGGTGAGTAAATAGGGCGATCAGCATTAGCCCCAGAGCAAGAATTGGCAAAAGGACGGTAACAGTTCCATGAATCATCGCAATGGGCCAAGAAGGATGATACAGCCGAACACAGAGGAGCTGCCGTTTCATCCAACGCAGGTAGCTCCATAAATTGCACTGTTCACGGTTAACAATGATTAAAGAAGGAACAAACTTAACCTTAGCTCCTTGGGCTTTGAGGGCGTTGTACAGAAGCACATCTTCTGCCAAGGCTTGACTCCAATGCTCTAGTAGATTAGTGTCGTCAAAATACTGCGTCTTGATGGCTAAGGAGCCACCCCAAGGAATACAGTGCATATCCATATGGACAACGCTGGCCACATTGCCAAGGTAGCGAACCAGAGAACCCCAGAGTCTTTGATCTGGAATATACCAGCGGTTACCCGTTGTTGCACCAATAGCAGGATCGCGTAACGGACTGACCAGCTCACGCAACCAATTAGGGTGCGTCATTGTATCGGCATCAACTAGAGCTACTACTTCACAATCTATGTCTAGTTCTGCGATCGCCTGTATCAGCGCACTACATTTGAGACCACAAGTCTGACGCTTCGTCCTTAAAGGACTGACCTTGACCTTCTTGGTTGGATAGCGACGCAAGGTTTGGGCAACCACGTCCCATGCCTCATCTTCTCGACTGTCAATGACGATATGCACCTGATAAGACGGATAATTCTGATGCAGTAGAGCCTCTAGACACTCTGGTAAAAAGGGGTCAGCACCGCGTAAGGAAAGAATGATGGTTGCTTCAGGCAGATATGGCAATAAACTACTAGATGCTTCACTCATACTGAGCTGATGCTGTGGATAAGCAGACGCTGCTGCAGAGAGTCGAACCGCAGCAGGAATGGCGATCAACAGTAAAGTGATTGATATAACGACTAATGACCAGAATACTATTTTGACTAACTCATCCATTGAGATGTACTCCAAAAGTGAGTTGATAAATAAAGCAAACACCTGTGGGCGTTGGGTTTCGTTCTTCAACCCAACTTGCTAATGTCCATGGGCTGAGGGTGATAGCGAGTATAGGGTGGCGGTAGGCGGAGTCCCTGTATTTGTAGGCTTTGCAAACGCTGTAAAAAGGCAGCTCCCCGCAGAATATGGTGGGCAACATCTACCACCTGCCGCTGTTTCGGATCGGCCAGATAGGAGTCTTTTACCCAGGCATTGAAAGCTCCCATGGTTGGGCCACACCAGATTTGATAGTCAATCTCTCGACCAGGTTCTCCTGTATTCGACCAACGGGAAGATAGTCCCAGGTAGGAGCGAAAAATTAATGCCATTTTCCGCTTGGGATGATTGGTCACTTTCTCCAGTTGTGCTGGATCGCGCTGCTGAAAGAAGGCGATGGTCTCTTGCCAAACGGCATCCAAGCTTTTTCGGAAAATTTGCTTCTCGATCTGGGCTCTTTCGGTCGGTGGAATCGACTCAATAGAATCGTAGTTGCGGTACAGATCGTAGAGTTTTTGAGCACGTACTGGAAATAGCGTACCGCGTTTGAGAACCTGGAGACGCACACCCATTTCAAACATATCGGCGGCTGGAGCCATCATTACATCCGTCATTTCAGCCTGGGCCAGCAGATTTTTGGTCTGTTCAGAGGTATCTGCTTCTATACAGGACTGGTTGATTGAGCCAGTGACAATGTAGGCCGCGCCCATCGTTAGGGCTGCGATCGCACTTTCAGGCGTACCAATTCCACCCGCAGCCCCGACTCTCACGGATCTAGCGTAGCCGTACTGGGCTTGAGTTGTATCTCTGAGGCTGAGGATAGCAGGGAGTAAACAGACCAAGGGACGATTATCAGTATGGCCTGCCGAATCCGCTTCCACGGTAATATCATCAGCCATTGGTACCTGTTGGGCGAGGTGAGCCTGTTGCTCCGTGATTAAGCCTTGAGCGAGCAGCTCCTTGAGCAGGTGGGTGGGGGCGGGTTGGAGAAACTTGGCTGCCACTTCTGAGCGCGACAGCTTGGCAATCACCTTGTGGCGAATTTCAATTTGCTGAGTCGCATTGAGGCTGAGTCCAGCGGCGCGGTAGTAGACAATATTGGCGGTTAAATCCAGGAATGCCGAAGCTTCTACCGTTTTCACCCCGTACTGAAGGTACAACTCGACGGCCTTGCGCTCTAAAGCCGGGTCATTAGGACTATGGATGAGATTAAAGGCATAGGCCCCTTGGGGAAGTGCTTGCTGAATGCGGTTAATGGCCGTGGCGATTCGGTCTGGGGCTAAACCGCCGGCTCCAAACGAACCCAGCATTCCGGCTTGACCTAGGGCAATCACCAGATCAGCACTGGCAATTCCCCCGGCCATCGCTCCGGCGGCGTAGGCATACCGGAGTCCGTAGGTAGCTTGAAAGTCTGGATCGCCAAGCTGTTGCATCGGTAACGGTGGCAGAGCCAGGATAATTTCCGGTTCAGAACCACTAGTGGAGACTTGTTGGAGGTCATCGGCATGGACAACCCCCCTGCGACCCTGAAGATTGAGGACATAGCAGGGCTGATCTAAATCTAGAAGCTTGGCCTGTATCCCTGCTGGATCAAAGGCAATGGTGTCGGGGATGCTTTGCCAGCCTGGGGAAGGGGTATGATTGCCTACCAACGGCAACCCCCGTTTGTCTGCGATCAGGGCTGTATTCGTGCTCATGCCTGTTCCTCCCATAGCTGAATCCCTAAGTTTTTGATCATGGAAATGGTTTTATCCTTGAGCTTCACCAGTACCTCGGCTTTGGCATAGGGAACTGGTTTTAGTCCCACCTCGACCACTTCCATCTCGTAGATCAAGGTGCCGTGTTGAGGCGTGACCTGTCCCCGACTGCGCGAGGATTGTGTCAAATTAGGTATGGGATGAAAGCGGGCCTTGGTCGTGCCTGCTAATAACCCCAAGTACAGCAGATAAAACTGCAAAAGTTGGGCTGCTCCTTCTCCGATCACAGTTCCGGGCATACAATAGTCGTCTTTAAAGTGGCAGTTGAAGTACCACTGCTCTGGGTGCAAATCTTTTGCCGCTACTAGCAATCCCAGACCCCAAATTCCGCCTTGGGGGTTAACGCTCACCACTCGATCAATCATGCGAAAAGCAGGCAAAGGTAAGCGCAGAGAAGGATTTCGAGCTTGATGGAGGGCATATTCTACTCCAAAACAAGCAGCCAGGTTGCCTATGCTTAACTGCAGCAGATCTTGCTGGTTAAAAACAGTTTTCGGACAGGATAATAGCGGCGTAAATTGCTGCTTTTGCACTGCATTTCTAGCCGCTATCTCTTGTTTGGTGAGAACCACACCCGGTGCTTTTTGCAGATCTTGGGCGGTAAAAAAGCCTGCCCCTGCTTTTACCTCTAAGAACTTGCGATCGCCCACAAAATAGTCGCAGCTATAAAAATACAAGAGGGTACCACTGCCACGGGTAAACGAATTGATCCGTACCTCGCAGCGGAAAGTTTCTCCGGCTCTGGGAATGGCTCCGATAAAGGTAATCGTGCCGTCCAGCGCCCGAAAGGATCGCTGACCCTGGGTTTCAAAATCAATCCCCAGATAGCTAATTAAGACCATGTTGCCCTGGGATGCTTCTACAAAAATGGCAGCAGGGACTTGACCATTAACGGCATACCAGGCATCGGCGGGAATATCGTATTCGGTCTCAATGAAGCAAGGCTGAAAGCAACCCCGTTCTGCTTCTAGGCGAGTCACGCGATTGATAAACAGATAGGGCGGCATCGGCAGTCGTACCCGCTTGACATAGGTATCGATTACCGCATAGTCTGGCCCCCAAACGGGTGTAAGCTTGCCCGCAGCCAGTTCTAGAACCGCTGCTTCATTCAAAAGAGGCGGGCGATGGTGGTTGGGGGTGTGTGAAGCAGATTGACCGAAATTTTTGCCTGAAGTTGGGCCGTGAGGCTGCTTGCTATAGGGTGCTGAAGTTCCCTTACCTGGATCGTTTGTCTTTCTGAACGGGACAGGTCGCATTTTCGGTAATCCGGGTTGATTTGTCCCATCAGAGGTTGGGTTAGGAGTGGCACTCATTTGGCCTGCAACGGCCATCTGTAGCTCCATAAGCTGGCTGATTTTCCGCAAGGATTCCTGTCGCATTTGCAGAAACGTAGCGTGGGGCTGCACCTTAAATGGCAAACTTATAGGTCTAAAGGGGTGAGAGGGGTTGGCAACGGCTTTAGTGGACTTTTCGTTGCTAGAAGCAGGATGAGGAGCGCTGGCAACAGATTCAGAATAGCTAGATTGAGCGTTGACGGTAGGTTGGGTAACGAACCTAGAAGTAGCAGCTACAGGCTGAGGCTGTTCTGCCACAGATGATGCTGGAGCTGATCGCGGCATAAATTTGGCTCGATTGGCGGCACTCAAAAGGCTACTGTGGATGGGTTGTCTGCCTAAAGTAAGGGTATTGGCCAAGGTTTTGGCGGGGGAGGCAGGCGTCGTCGCTAAGGGTGCATAAAGGGGCGATAGATCCAGTGGCACCCGATGGCTGACCAGCTTCGTCAAAGCTCTGAGGGTAGCGGTATGGTCATCTACGCCTCTGGTATTCAAGGTAACGGTGGCGTGGTCTTTGTTCTGGAGGGTTTCGCCAATCCAACGAGCGCAAGTGCCTGCTGGCCCCAATTCGATAAAAACACGGGCACCGTCGACATACACCTGATCCACTAGATGCGGAAAATCTAAAGGTTGGCAAAGTGCAGTCGCAATGCTCTGGGCAATGTTGGCTGAGCCTTGCCCCGTGCGCCCATAAGTGGCCGCTGAATAGAACTCAATCTGTGGCACCTTCTGCGTGGGCAGCGTGAACCAGTCTGTCAGCTCATCCAATTCAGAGCGCATGGCTTCGCAGTGGAGCACATGCTTGGAGGGTGCCGGAAAGTAGTCACACGCCAATTTCTGAATCACTCGCTGACAGGCTGCATTATCCCCAGCAATCACCACTTCGGTGGGGGTGTTGATGTGAGTGAGGTAGACGCGGGGTTCGTGTTCTAGTTGTTCTCTGACGCGCTGGGGATCGCTGAGGAGGACATAGGTGCCCCAGAAATCTGCCTCTGTAGAGGTGGAAGGCAAACCCCAAAACTCTTGTACCGCCTGTTTGGGACCTGATAATCGGGTTTGAAACAGCGGCGAATTGTGTAAGTGCTCGGCAATGGCATCGGCACTGGTAAAGACATTGAGGGCATACATCATGCTTAATTCCCCCAGACTATAGCCAAAGGCCGCTTGCGGCTGCACCTGAAAATACTCGCGCAAAATGCTGGTTAGGCCCACGGCAACGCCCGTGCCAAATAGGAGCATCGTGGTGGCATCCTCGTGAAGCTGTGTCTCCAGTTTTTCGAGCTGTCGGGGCCGCAATTTCTCTAGACTGCGGGGATAGACGCGCCGACTGGCTTGATCCATGAGTTTGCGAATGCGATCGCTATCACTAAAAATGGCGAGAGCATCAACAATCCGAGGGAAAAACCGATGGAGGCTACTGCACAAGCCCACATAGGACGTAAAGGCTCCAGGGTAAACAAAGGCCACCCCTCCCTGTTGACCCTGGGGATGGGCGGTAAAGTAGCTGCCTAGGGGTGTTTTCCAATCGCTACTTTCAGCAAAGGCTTGCTCAATTCCCAATTTGGCTCGCTCAATTTCTCGATTTAGCTCTGGTTGACTGTGGCCTGCGATCGCCAGGGCATAGGTTGCCTCAGATTTGCGCTGAAATTCAGCAAAGACCTGACCCGCAAATTGAGGCAGAGACTCTGCTGTGGCCAAGGTGGATTGCAGTTCGTCAAGTTGACCCAGCAAATCGGCTCGATTGAACGCAGCCAGGGGCAACAGATAAAAGGGCGTTTGCTCTAAATAGGGATTCCGCAGATCTTTGCGGCTGGGTTCTTCTGCCAAAATCAGGTGGGCATAGCTGCCATCTCGACCCAAGCTATTCATGGCAGCCAGACGCTGTGTTGTCTGCTCTGGCAAAACCACAGCCTCGACTCGGCAGGCACATAAAAGGGACTGTTCTTGAGGGTTTCTGTCTGTTTGGGACTCACCCATTGAGGCGTTGCTGGGATATACTGGTGATACACACACAGCGCTGTTTTAATCAGACTGGCCATCCCAGATGCAGCCCCGGTGTGGCCAATATTGGCTTTCACACTGCCGATCGCACAATTGAATCGTCCTTGATCTGCGTGATAAGCCTGAGTCAAACCCTGAATTTCAGCGATATCCTGAGCCTCAATCCCACTGGCAAAGACCTCCAGATAGCCAATCTTTTCTGGCTCAATTCCAGCCTGTTGGCGAGCTTGCTGGCAGACTTGCGTGACCTTAGCCGCCATCGGCTGAGTGGAGAATTGACTGGACAACTGACCGGACACAACTTTGTCTAGGGTTGGATGGTTATGCTCCTGTATCAGACTTAGGCTGTCAATCACCGCATAGATGCGGCTGTGGTTCTCACGGGCTGCGCTTAGCCGCTGGAGAACCACAGCCCCTGCTCCCTCACCCACTGTCAAGCCATTGACCTTGTCATCAAATCCTAGGGTTTGTATTCCTGTATTCATCGGTGCATGAGACTGGCGTAGCAGCACATTTTCCACACTGCCCGCTAAATCCACAGCCCCCACCACCACGGCCTCTAGATTAGGATCACTGAGGAGGAGCTGAGCAACTTCCAGGGCCTTAAAGACTGAATTCTCTGCTGCCGAGAGGGTGAAGGCCGGCCCGGTAAAATCCCACTGAGCGCTAATGCGACTGGCAGCTAGATTCCCAGAAACATTGCTCAAAGCTAGATTAAGCTTGACCGGAGGCTGAAGACTATCGCTGACTAGGGCGATTAGCGCTTTGACTTGGGCTTCAGGCAGGGCAATGTTGGCTCGGTTGAGTCCATCCCGAATCTGCCAGGATAGGTCACTACGCGATCGCCACTGGTGAATCGAAAGATCCGCAGCCATCGCCACAATCACAGCTACGGTTTTCCCTGGCGCTAATCCCGCATCTGCAAGGGCGCGATCCGCTACTTTCAGGATCAGGAGCTGTTGAGGATTAGGCTGATCGGTAGGATCGGGAGGAATTTTGAATTGCAAGGCGTCGATCTCAAAGTCCTGGATATAGGCCCCAACCGGGGCAGACTCAGCGATGCCATAGGCTTTCAATACTGTCGGCAAAGCCTCTATTCCTTGCCAGCGCTGCTCCGGTAAAGGGATAAACGGCTGTTTTCCTTGGTAAATACAGCGCTCAAAGGCATCTAGGCCATCACAGGTACCAAAGTAGGCATCCATCCCCACAATCGCTATTTTTTCCAATGGCAATGGATCGTTCTGGTCTATTGAGTCTAGGGTAGTTGTTTCTAAACCCTGCTCCAGAATCAGATGGGAATTAGTTCCCCCAAACCCAAAGGCACTGACAGCGGCTCGCTTAACTTCAGAGGATCGAGGCCAAGGCATGGCTTCTCGGATAATTTGCGCTGCCGAGATGCCATTATTGGCAGCGCTGAGAGGTTTTTCTACGCCAATCGTCGGCGGAATTACACCCTTGTTCATACTCAAAATCACCTTAATCAGGCTGGGCATTCCGGCTGCCGTCAGCAAATGTCCCAGATTCGATTTCACCGAACCAATCAACGGGGTTGCCCCCTGAAAAAAGGCTTCCATGGTGTTGAGTTCGGTGCGATCGCCCAAGGGAGTGCCCGTTGCATGGCATTCCACATAATCAATCTGCTGTGGTTCAAGATCCGCATCGACATAGGCCCGCTCAAAGGCTAAACGCTGCCCCTTAGCACTCGGACTAAAGAAGTGTTTGCCCTTGCCGTCGTTAGACAGCCCGATCCCAGCAATGACAGCATAAATGCGATCGCCCTCTCTTAAAGCATCGCTATAGCGCTTCAGAGCAACGATCCCCGCTCCTTCTGCGGTTAATAGACCATCGGAAGTTTGGTCTAAAGGATGACTAATTTCGCTGGCCGGATAAGCCTGAAACAGAGAAAAAGCATTGTGAATCACCCAAGGATCCCCTGCACTCACGGCCCCCGCTAGCATCAAATCCGCTTTTCCCGACAGCAGATAAGCACTGGCCAATTTGATCGCAAAAATAGAAGAAGCACAAGCCGCATCAAACGTAAAATGAATGCCACCTAGACCTAAAGCTTGGGTTGCGATCGCAGATAAATAACTACTGGTTAAACCATTAATCCAAGGTATTTCCTGATCTGAAGAATCTGACTGCACCGTCAACTCAGGCTGCTGGAGCAACTCCTGAAGCGCTAAATCAATCACCTGCTGATAGAGAGGGGCAACCAGCCGTTGAGAAGAGGGCGTTGGTACTGAGAGACTTCCCAAAATCACGCCACAGTTGGCTAAAGCCTGGGAATTGCCGAGGGCGTTACAATCTTGCAATGCCTGTCTAACCGTATAAAGCACCCACTGATAGATGCGATCTAAGCCCGTCAGCACCTGGGGATCAAGCTGATACCCCACGGGATCGAACTGAAAGTCTTTAATATATCCGCCCCGTTTGCAGTAATAGTTTCCCGGCTCAACCAATTTCCCATTGCTAGGATCGTAAAACAGGTCAGGCTCAACTCCCATCTGTGCTTGAGTCACTGTGGAAGTGGAATCTTTACCCACCATCAGATTCTGCCAAAACTGCTCAATGGTTTGGGCATCTGGAAAAAGACAGGATAAGCCAATAATTGCTATTTTTTCCATGCGATGGCTTCAGCCTCAAATAAAGCGACTTTAATACCAGATAAATGCATATAAACTTGCGCTTGATCATCACAAACTGTCACATCGCAAACCACACTGGAGCTAGTTTTTAATTGGGTTTCAACGAAAATCTGAAGTATTTGATCAAAGCACAAGGGCTTAAACTGAGTTATTTGCTGAATCTCTTGTAGTGAGCTACCCTCTGGGAAAAACTGTTTTAGCCATAGGAATAAACTTTGGATCGCCAGATTAGAAACATAAGGATTAAACGGAGTCGATCGAAATTGTCCTTGCTGAGTCTCAGGAATTTTGGCTGAACAGCACTGGGTAATGATGCGATCGCAACTAAGATCAACAATCTGTTCAATGCCTGGAATAGACGTAGATTGTGAAGCTGCTTGATTGTGACCAAAACTAGGCTTGAAAATACTCTGGTGGTTTAAGTTCAAAGCATTAACAGGTGTGGAAGCAGTTTCGCACTGCAATCTGACTTGAGCGCTGTAGTAAAACTGAATATTATTTTCTATTTCACTCCATATTTTTGCCTCTAACACTATTTCATCAGGTTGATTACTAGCTATTTCTTGAAGATCTAAAATAAATTCTCTTGATTGGGTGTTACTGCATACAATCGGCTGCAAGACTCTTAGATTCTCTAATTGAGAGAATTGATGGCTAGGATGTAATTGCTGGCAAGTATTAACCATCCAGGAAGCCGCAAAGGTGACAGATAAATTTACCTCTCCAGTGGTAGTAATCAAGTCTTGCAAGAATGGCTGGCTGGCTAAATCAATCTGTCGGCGAATTCGATACTCTCGTAACTCTCCACCACGGGCAGCAGGGTGTAAGGGACTGCCGATGACCACTTGAACTGTTGAGTGGTGAGCAGGTTGTAGTTCTGCAATCAGTCGTTGAGTACCGACGGGAATGGGGATCACATCAATGTGTCGCTGAGCAAAATATTGCTTTAATTCTGGGGTAACCATGCCGCTATCCCACGGCCCCCAATTGATGGCGACTACATGGCACTCTGGGTGATATTGCTTGACTAGGTAGGCTGATTTATTGAGAATTTCGTTAGCGATCGCATAATCCGTTTGACCCGCATTGCCATAGAAACCCGCCACCGAAGAAAACAACACCAAGTGATCCAACTGGGCAGGCGGTATACAGGTGAGTAAGTTTTCTAAGCCCTGCACCTTGGCAGCATAAACCGTTTTAAAATCTTCCTGGGTTTTCTTTTCAATCAACTTATCGGCCAAATTTCCGGCTCCATGAATCATGCCAGTGACCGTACCTAAGTGTTGGCTGGCCTCAGCGATTTGCTCCTGCAAAGATTCAGCATCAGTGACATCCACACCTAAATACTCGGCTGGACTGCCCACTTCCGCTAGGGCATCTAGGGTCTCCTGGATCTCTCGACTGGCCGTGATCTGCCGATAGACACGCTGCACCTTTAAGACAGTGGGTTTTTCACCTTGATCCAGCAAAGACTGCATAATGCGTTGCTTTAGTTCGGCTGCCTGTGTGCAACCAGAGGCCCAAGCAGGTTCAGGTTTGATTTGCGATCGCCCCAATAAAATCCAACGACAGCGATAGGCTTGCGCCAGGGCACACACACACTGGGCGGTGATTCCTCTCGCACCGCCACTGACGATAAAAACTGAAGATTCACTAATCTGGGATGTTGTAACCATAAAAGGCTCCAGATAAATTGCCTCAAGAGAATTCACAAACTAGCGTGGTACGGCCTTGAGTACCATAGGCCACTTCAGTAATCCCTAAATCGGGATCATGCATTTCTGCCAGAATTAACTGCGCTGATTGTTCAGCTTCGAGATCGGGATTCAGATCAATGGCGCGACAAAAGGTTCCTGGCCACTCCTGATTCAAACTTTTGGTTAATCCCAATAAACCTGCGCTAATAGGACTGAAGTTAGCCTGTTGACTTACACCTAAAGCACCATCCAAACGAGTGACAGTGACCCAGCTATTGCGCCCCAAAGGGTTGACCGCGCTCAGAGAAGGCTTGAGAGATTTGGCCAGTAAAAAGACTTGCTGTATCAAGGCTTTATCGGTTTCTAGGTAAGTGACCATTGAATTTTTACCGAGGAGAAACTGCGGATGTAAGTGAATAAACGTATTGATAGTGCCGTAGGTGGTGGAAATTGACGCTAACTGCTCCTGAAGATGAGCCTCACTGAGGTCGGCTAGCTCTACTTGGGTAACCCCTTCCGGCAAGGGAAAGCGATCGGGAACCAAAGATGGGGGAAATCTGAGAACAACAACACTCCAGCCTTGTTTAGTTAAAACCTCACTAAGCTGAGGAGTAGTCGAAGACCCATCATCCGTTAGTAAAGCAATACAGGTATCACTAGGAGTAAAATCTAACCAGTCAGGTTTAGGCAGGGATTGAAGTCTGACCAGACCTCGACGAATGGGATGATCTAGCTGACCGGGCTGGCCACTAGTTGCTGGTTGGCTGTTTTTTTTTCAGCCACTTGCTCCCCTAAAAAGCTGACGATTTGGTTTAGAGTACGCAGTTCCGCCAGATCTTCAGGGGTAGGCTCATAGGAGGCTGGGAAGCGCTCTTGGAGAGCACCTAAGATTTCTACTCGCTTGATCGAATCAATACCTAAATCAGCTTCCATGTCCATCTCCATCTCTAGCATCTCGGCAGGATACCCTGTCTTTTCGCTGACAACGGCCAGCAAGTGTTCACTAAGCCTAGATGAATCGACTGCTATTACTGCCGGAGTAATGCTTTTCTGTAGGGATGGAGGAATTCCGTTACCATTGACATCGCGGTTGGCCTGATCCAATGAAGGTAGATCTACCTTAGGAGTAATCAGGGTAGCCGCGCTCGCTGCAACAGTCGTGGTTACTGAGTCACCATTGCCAGAGCCGTTGTGATGACCATTATGATCATCACCCTTGTGGGAAGTACTATTGACTGAAATTGCTGGAGCTTTGGCGTCTACGATATTTACTGGATCAAAAGATTTTGCTGATTCTGACTGTACGGTCAGGGGTTGAGCCTGCATATAAGCAACAATTTGCCCCAGAGTTCGCAGCTCCGCCAGGTCATCGGGGTTGGGCTGGACTGAGCTAGGGAATTGGGCTTGCAGAGCACCTAGAATTTCTACTCGCTTGATGGAGTCAATGCCTAAATCGGCTTCCATATCCATCTCTAGCTCTAGCATCTCGACGGGATATCCCGTCTTCTCACTGACAATGGCCAAGAGGATGGTGCTGAGATTAGCCGTGCTATCCGTAGAAGTATGGATAGAGGGTGCATCAACTACTGGAGTTTGCTCTATCTTTCCCGCTATAGGAGTTTGAACCGCAGAGCCATTCCCAGAAAGAGATTCTGGTGGCGATATGCTGGCTGGAATTCCATTTCCGTTGCTAGAGAATTGTACTGGAGGAGCCGCAGATGAAGCTGCCACGGGCACTGGATCAGCAGTAAGTTGAGGTTTAGGAATTTCTGGTTGAGTCACCGGAGCTGCCTTGATCCGGGCTTGGGTTTGTAAAGTTTGTTCCCAAGCTGAGTAGAAAGATGCGGTCTGCCCGCCTTCTAAAAGTAGACTACAGCGTTGCTGCATCAGATGAAACAGGTTTTGAGTGTATTCGGTTTGGTCCTGAAGCGATCGCTCATGCACGCGCAAGGTATCCGTTTGATGGTCATGAAAGCGCGACATATTCCGCTCTAAGCTTTCCAGCATCGCCAAGCGGCTTTCGGGAGCAGGTTTGCTACCGTTTTGAGGGCTATCGCTAAACAGAGTATTTTGCTGCTGCATCAGATGCAAAAAGATTTTGGCATACTCCATCTGATGATTGAGATACTGAGAGTGGACTTGCAGGGTTTCGCTTTGGTGCTGGTTAAGTTGGACGACACTGTGTTCAAGTCCGTCAAAAAGTGCTGATAGTTTAAAGCAAGATCTGGCATAATCTGGGATTCCATTTCAGGAGTGGGCTGATTCAGAGCAAGGGCAGAGCGATGAGCAGAAACCCCATTGGGGCTAAAGGTCGGGGGCGGGTGATCGGCAACCAACGGCTCCAAAGTTTCTATAGAAGTAGAACCGTTTAAGGTTAAAGCGGTCATGGTCAACATTTTGGATGCAGCAGTTTGTGGCGCTACTTGAGCCTCAGACAGGGTGGCTGGATCGCTATTCCCTAAAGCCTTGTCAAAGGCACGTTGGGTGTTTTCGCTCAGGTAATTCGCGCCACATAAGCGGACATTGGCTTTCGATCTTTTCACCACAGGTGCTGAAGGAGCCAAAGCATAGGGATCGATATTCTTGAGGGCTAGGCCAGCAATTCGTAGCTGCAATACCGCCTCTCGAAACTGGCGATCGCTATCTTCTTTGGAACTGGCATTAAGGGCGATGGCAATGTGGGGTACATCTCCTAAGATCTCTTTCACCAGGTTAGTTAAGACTGCTTTTGGTCCAAATTCGACAAAACAATAGCCACCCTTAGCAGAGATCGTTTCAATTTCCTGCTTAAACAAAACGCGATTGAGTAAGTGCTCCTTGAGGAGTTTCTGAATCGCCCTAGGTTCATTGGGATAGGGCTGACCCGTGATATTGGTGTAAACGGGAATTTGCGGCGACTGAAAGGAAGTTGCTGCAACGGCTTGGGCAAAGGGCTTCTGGGCATGAGCTACGAGGGGGGTGTGAAAGGCTGCCGCCACAGGGAGTAGCGTCGCTAGAATGCCTTGACTCTGCATTTTTGCTTGAAGGCTAATAATGGCAGAGCGGGTGCCCGCTAAGACGACTTGCTGGGGGGAGTTGAGATTGGCGATCGCAACTTCAGGCACACCCGTAATCGCAGCTTCGACTACACTTACCTCTGCTTTGACCGCCAGCATTGCCCCTGCATCTGCATCAGGCGCAGGGGAAGCGGCCATCGCTTGGCCACGAGCCTTCACTAGGGCAAAGTAATCCTTATCACTCAAGACCTTCGCTGCCCACAATGCGGTCAATTCGCCGAAACTATGACCCGCGACAAAATCAGGTTGAAATCCAGCCTGCTCCATGATTTTGAACAGACCAACGCTAAAGGCTCCAATGGCGGATTGGGCATATTCCGTATTTCGTAATGCCTCAACCTGGGTCTGTCGATGTTCGTCTGTAAAGACAGGTGGCGGAAAAACGATAGTTGATGGGGGTTGGAGTCCCTCCTGGGAAAACAGGCTATCAATCTGACTGTAGGCATCTTGGATTTCAGGAAAGTTAATCGCCAGCTCTCGCCCCATATCTGGATATTGCGATCCCTGACCTGAAAATAAGGCCACAACTTTCCCCTGCAAATCCAGACCTGCGGCTCGATAATAAATTCCTTGAGGATGATCCCATGCCGATAGGTTCGGCTGCTTCCTCATCCAGGCCACGGCTGTTTTCAGCTTTTGGCAAGCCTCAGCCAGAGAATCGGCTAGAAATCCGACTCTGGCAGCACTGAGAGGCATGTCTAAGGATCGAGAAGCATCCACCCATTCAATGTATCGTTGCTCACCCGTTTCCGACTGTAACTGTAATAGCGTCGTCTCGCACTCCAGGAACAGCCGATCCGGGGTTGAGGCAAACAAGACCATTGACTCAGGTGTTTTGTGCAAACGCTGAGGTCGAGGCGATCCCAGAGAATTAGTCTCTGGATTACCCCCATATTCTTCTAGGACAACATGAAAATTCGTCCCTCCAAAGCCAAAGGCACTCACCCCTGCCCGTCGAGGATCTGACCCATGAGGTTGTATCCAGGGGCGGGGCTTGGTATTTAAGTAAAACGGCGAATTTTCCAGATCGAGCTTGGGGTTTGGCTGGGTAATGTTGATCGTCGGTGGCAAAATCTTTTGGTGTAAAGCCAAGGCCGCTTTAATCAGACTGGCTGCGCCAGCGGCGGCTTTGGTATGGCCAATTTGGGATTTCACACTGCCAAGGGCGATGGATTGTCGGCCAACCTGACCAGAACTAAAAACCTGTTTGAGTGCCTCAAATTCAGCAGGATCGCCAGCGAAAGTACCTGTGCCGTGGGCTTCAATTAAACCGATACTGGCAGGCTCAACTCCGGCATCTTGATAGGCTCGCTGCAGGGCATTCACCTGCCCTTCTTGGCGAGGGGCATAGATACTTTTAAACCGACCATCACTGGAACTGCCAATTCCTTTAATGACGGCATAGATGCGATCGCCGTCCCTTTCAGCATCGGCTAAGCGCTTGAGAACGACCATGCCAATACCCTCGCCCAGCAAAATACCGTCTGCATCTTCATCAAAGGGTTTTGACTGCTGTTTACGCGAGAGTGCCGGGGTTTTACTAAAGCACAGGTATGTAAAAATGCTGTTATCTGTATCTACCCCACCCGTGATCATCAAATTGCAGCGATCTTCAATTAGTTCACTCACCGCCATTTTGAAAGCAGCTAGAGAACTGGCACAAGCAGCATCAACCGTACAGTTGGTACCACCCAGATCTAGACGATTAGCGATGCGTCCAGCCACCACATTTCCCAGCAATCCTGGAAAGGCATTTTCCTGCCAGCCCACATAGGCTAGCTTCAGGTTCTCAATAATTTTGTCCGTTTCGGCAGCGGATATCCCACTATTTTTAAGGACTCTTTCCCAAATTGGATACTGCAATCGGCAGGTCAGCGGTGTGGCTAGGGGTCTACCTACAGCAACCCCCAGCGTGATCCCAGTGCGATCGCGATTAAACGGACTCGATTCCCCATAGCCTGCATCTGCCATGGCTTGCTTAGCAACCACTAAAGACAGAAGCTGAGAGACATCGGTGACTTCTAAAAAATTAGGTGGTAGCCCAAACTCCATCGGATTAAAGTCAATTTCTGGAATAAAGCCACCACGGGTGCAATAGGTTTTATCGATAGCCATGGGGTCGGGATCATAGTATGCGTCTACATCCCAGTGAGAAGCAGGCACAGAAGTGATGCAATCGACTTCGCGGTAAATATTCTCCCAGTACTGCTGCACGTTTTCAGCCTGGGGAAAGATCGACGCCATGCCAACAATCGCGATCGGCGTTTGCTGAAGCTGACTATTAATCGGTTGCGCTGAAGTGGGTTTTGTGGACATTTTTTTCTTTGCCTGTATCAGCTTAGTGACGGTCTTCTCAAAGTTTTCAACTTGATATTGAAATTGCTCTAAGTCAGTGATAATTTTCAGGGAAAACATGGCTCACTCTCACTCATATTTATTAGTGAGCTAGATTAGTCCAGTAAATCAATTGGCTACACATTGCTATAGGATTAGCAAAATGTTTTTTGATAAAATATTCAGCTATGAAATATACATTTCGATAACTAAGTTTAATAACGCTTGTTTTTAGCAGCTCTGTGCTTTTCAGAGAAACAAATTAGAAAACAAAAATCTACTGCATCGCAGATGCAAAAGTGTATTTTCTCAAAAATCATCGTCCCTATATTCACTATCTGAAGATCAATATCTTTAAAACGACCTACAGACAGATAAACAACACGAAATTATATTGTCTACCAAGAAAAACCAAGACACCACAACTTGTAACTTGCTTCCACAACTCAGAAACGAGACTATACTTGTTTGATTCGTTATTTGCAGAAATTCCAGGTCTTAGAGAGTCTGTTAGCTCTGATTTTTAGTGTATTTGAAAATACTAGGGTGATCTAAGATAAGGTCAGGTTAGACCTTGCAGCTTTTTAAGAAAAACCTTCAACACTCAATCTTTTGTTGATAGTGTTGTTCTAGATTTCTCTATTTAGATTCTATGCAGATTGAACACAAGCCAGGGAATTTAGATAGAGTATCAGCCTTATTAACCCTATCAATCTAAAGCAATTTACTTTAGAGATAGTAAAGACTACCAATCTTTATCAGTAAGAGACGATTACTCTTTGTTCAGGGGAAAACACACCAACCTTGGATCTTAGATAAGCTACTTAAAACGGCCTAAACCCATTTTATAAACCACAATTTGGATATTCCCTATCAGAAATTGCAGAAACCACTGCACTACATCTAATTATAGAAATCATAATTTATAATCGCGTTGCAAGATGTAACCTAGATGACAAAATATGACATTCGCCAATACTTTTTCCACTTTAAAATGACAAGGCAGATTTATAAGCGGTTGACAGAGCGACATGGAGACGATCATTGGATGAATTGTGATTTTGGGTTGCAGTAGTAATACCATAAGAACTCCCATGGCAACGACTCTAACATTCACATACGTTGAGTCCATGCGTTTGGATCTGTGCAGCGAGAATCTGGTCGTGCATCAAACCATTGTGGACGGTTGTGCGTCAGAGTAATGTTGACTTGTTATAGATTATTAAGAAGCAAATAATTACCTTGCTAAAACTATGGAATGTAAGCTCTGCGGCCATAACAAGACATATAAGCATGGGACAATGCCCAATGGACATCAACGCTACCGTTGCCTAGAGTGCAAGCAAACTGTTTCCGAGAGCTTTGACTCACTTCGTCTGGGATGTTCTCCACCCCCTCTGCTTCATCTAGTTATCGTTTGTCGTGAACCTTGCCACCCCTGGCTTTAGTCAACAAGATGACTCGCTTTTTCGCGTACTGCCAGTGATATGTTTACCTTAAGCAGCAGAAGGCCCGCACTCTGGTGAAGCCGAGTGTCGGGATGAATGCGAGTCCGGCGTAGGCACGAAGCCGGACAATAATCTGTCAGACATACATTTGTTCTCTTAATTTATGGCAAAATAGTTCCATAAGATTCAAATCTTGTTGCTCATGTTTGTTCTGGAAACTAAGCTCAGAGGTAATCCTACCCAGTTTGCCACCCTTGATGATGCGATTAGAACCGCTCAGTTCATTCGCAACAAGTGTGTGCGCTATTGGATGGATAACCAAGGAGTCGGTCAATATGACCTCTCCAAACTCTGTACCGGATTGGCGAAGGAATTTCCATGGGCAGGCAAACTCAATTCGATGGCAAGACAGGCAAGTGCTGAACGGGCTTGGGCTTCCATTAAGCGTTTCTACGACAATTGCAAAGCCAAGAAACCAGGAAAGAAAGGCTTTCCCAAGTTCAAAAAGAACTGCTGCTCGGTGGAATACAAAACCTCCGGCTGGAAGCTCTCTGAAGACCGAAAGCATCTGACTTTCACTGACGGCTTTAAGGCTGGAACCTTTTTGCTAATGGGTGCCGAAGACTTGCATTTCTACCCGATTTCGCAGATTAAGCGGATTCGGGTTGTACGCAAGGCAGACGGCTACTACGCTCAGTTTTGCATTGAGATTGACCGAGAAGAAACGATTCGGCCCACAGGTAAAGCCGTTGGCATTGACCTGGGATTGAAGTATTTCTACAAGGCGACTGACGGCACTGAGGTAGAAAACCCCAAGTTTCTGAGAAAGTCTGAGCGTAAGCTGAAACGCTTGCAGCGTCGAGTTTCCAAGAAGCAAAAAGGTTCCAAGAATCGCACAAAAGCGATGAATCATCTGGGACGGCAACATCTGAAAGTGTCGAGGCAGCGTAAAGACTGGGTGGTCAAACAAGCCCGTGCGTTGGTGATGTCTAGCGACTTCATTGCCTACGAAAACTTGCAGGTGCGGAATATGGTTCGCAATCATCACCTGGCTAAATCGATTAGCGATGCAGCTTGGCGTTTGTTTGTCGATTGGCTGAAATACTATGCCCAAATCTTTGGCAAAGTGCAGCAACCTGTCCCCCCTCAGAACACCACGATTGATTGCTTTGATTGCAAACAGCCAGTCCAGAAAACCTTGAGTACCCGCACTCATGTGTGTCCCCACTGCGGCTCTGTGCGATGCAGAGACGAAAACGCAGCGTTGAACATTCTGGAAAAGGGCTTGAAATTGGCTGGATTGAGTACTGTAGGGCATACAGGAATTAACGCCTCTGGACAGAACGACCGCTATCTAAATCAAGTCATTGGTTTGGACAAGTCGGCTGGATGAAGGAGGAACCCCACGCTGTATGCCTTGCATCAGCGTCGGGAGGATGTCAGGAGTATGTCGTTTCTTCTTGCCGGAGTAACAGTCCTTTTGCTTGTGTGCATCTTTGGGGCGTTGCACCAGTGGCCATTATTTGAGTGGGTTCTCATCTTATCGTGGCCATTTAACCGGATTTGATATCAATGATTTTGGTCTAGATCTACATCCAAGAGGAATAGCTGCAATAATAGGTGAGTTTGCAAAAGTGCAAAGATAGGTTTTCCCCAAGTCTAGGGAAAATTTTGATGTTTGATGAGGGAACTGGATCGGTATTAAGTATGCGAACCCACTACTGTAGTGAATTACGCAATGATCATGTGGGTGAACAGGTAACCCTATGTGGATGGATAGACCGCCGTCGCGATCATGGGGGGGTAATTTTTTTAGATGTGCGCGATCGCAGTGGCATCGTCCAAATTGTCAGCGATCCAGAGCGAACCCCGGCTGCCTATCCCCAGGCTGAGGCTCTGCGCAGTGAGTATGTGGTGTGCGTCCAGGGAACCGTCAGTCGGCGTCCTGATGATTCTCTCAATCCGCGTCTGCCCACGGGAGAAATCGAAATTTATGCCGATCAAATTCAGCTATTGAACGCGGTCCATCAGCAGTTGCCGTTTCAGGTGTCTACTGCCGATGTTGAACCCGTCAAGGAAGAGTTGCGGCTGAAGTATCGCTATTTGGATTTGCGGCGCGATCGCATGCAACAAAATCTGCTCCTCCGCCATCGCCTGGTGCAAACCATCCGTCGCTATTTAGAAGATCAACAGGGGTTTGTGGAGATTGAAACCCCGATCCTGACGCGCTCCACCCCAGAAGGGGCCAGGGATTATCTGGTTCCCAGTCGGGCCAATCCTGGCGAGTGGTTTGCCCTACCGCAATCTCCGCAAATTTTTAAGCAATTACTGATGGTGTCGGGGTTCGATCGCTATTACCAAATTGCCCGCTGTTTTCGGGATGAAGATTTACGTGCTGATCGCCAACCTGAATTTACGCAGTTGGATATGGAAATGAGTTTCATGTCTCAAGCTGAAATTATGCAGCTCAACGAAGATTTGATCTGCCATATCCTTAAAACCCTCAAAGGGATCGAGCTGCCTGCACCGTTCCCGCAGATGACCTATACCGAAGCGATGGAGCGCTACGGCACGGATCGCCCCGATACTCGGTTTGGCCTAGAACTGGTCAATGTTTCGGACTTAGTGCAAGAGTCAGGGTTTAAGGTGTTTGCAAGTGCGATCGCCCAAGGGGGACAAGTCAAGGTCTTACCCATCCCCAACGGCAACGCCAATATCTCCAATGTCCGCATCAAGCCGGGAGGCGATTTATTTTCCGAAGCCAGTGCGGGTGGAGCCAAGGGGTTGGCCTATATTCGCGTTAAGGAGGATGGTGCGATTGACACCATTGGTGCCATTAAAGACAACCTATCTCCAGAACAAACCGCCGAGCTTTTACAGCGTACTGGAGCCCTGCCCGGATATTTGCTCTTATTTGGGGCAGGGCCAACGGAAATTGTCAATGCCTCCTTGTCTCGGTTGCGCTTGGCCTTAGCCGCCGAAATGAATTTGATTAATCCCGATCAAATTGATTTGCTCTGGATTACAGAATTCCCCCTCTTTGAATGGAATGCTGATGAAAAGCGTCTAGAAGCGCTCCACCACCCCTTCACAGCCCCCTATCCTGAAGATGCAGATCATCTGAAAACTGCCCGCGCCCAAGCCTATGACTTGGTTTACAACGGTCTAGAAATTGGCGGGGGGAGCCTCAGGATTTATGACGCTGATCTGCAAGCGCAGGTATTTGCGGCCATTGGTCTGTCGGAGACCGAAACCCAAGCCAAATTCGGTTTCTTGCTCAATGCCTTTAACTATGGTGCTCCTCCCCACGGCGGCATCGCCTACGGCATTGATCGTCTGACTATGCTGTTAAGGGGCGAAGACTCCATTCGGGATACCATTGCCTTCCCGAAAACCCAGCAAGCCCGCTGTCTGCTCACCCAAGCCCCCTCTAGTGTGGAGCCAAAACAACTGCAAGAACTCCAGATTAAATCGACAGCGGAGCCAAAACCCTAGTCGCTTATCCAGCACCCTACCAATACTATGATCGGAAAAGAACCTACCAGGATCGTTGGCTGTGATGTCTTCTAAGGTTGTAGGTTGGTTTGTGAAAGCGCTGCTCCTGCTGGTGGGGGTAGGATTTGGCCTGGATGTGATCGCTTACATTACAGCCGAATTGACCTGGTTTGAAAATCTGGGCTATCTCTTTGTCTTTTGGACGCAAGCTGCCACCAGGGTTGGCCTCTGGCTGTTGGCATTAACCAGCACAGCAGCCTACTTAGGAGGGAATTTAGCCCTAGCCAGACGGTGGCGCTACCGCCAACCTGTTGATCCAGAGACAACTCAAACGGACAGCTTAAACTTCAGCCCATTGTTATTGATTCTAGTGGGTCTGAGTTTACTGATGGCGGGCTTACTCACCCATTTGGGCCAAGTGGTCATCCAGCTTTGGCATCCCCCCACGCAGATCGCCACCACCAGTTCTCAAATTCTCAAGCAGTTTACGTTTACCGCCACAACTCAGCTTGTCCAACAGTGGCTACAAATGCCCTGGCAATTGCTCTTAATTGCTGGGTTTACGGTCTTCTTACTCTGGCATCCCTGGTTTATTTTAAGTGCGATCGCCCTGATTCTGAGCTTGGGTATGGCCTTAGTCGTCTCTAATCAGTGGACCACGGTTTTAACTTTTATCCATGCCACCCCCTTTGCTCGTCTCGATCCCCTGTTTGGCCAGGATATTGGCTTTTATGTGTTTGCCCTACCCTTTTGGCAACTGCTGCGCTTCTGGTTGATAGGCGTGACGCTCACGGGCTTGGTAAGTGTGGCCTTGATCTACTTACTGGCAGGAGATAGCTTCAGCCAGGGCCGCTTTCCGGGATTCTCCTTTCCACAAAAACGCCACTTGTATGGACTGGCTGGGGCGTTGGCCTTAACGATTGCCTGGGGATTTTGGCTGGATCGCTATTCCCTGCTCTACTCTACCCAAGGGATTGTCTACGGGGCCGGATATACGGATGTCACCGTTAGTTTACCCACTAAAACCGTTCTCAGTTTGGGGACAACCCTACTGGCGATCATTTTTCTGTGGCGAGCTAGCCATAATCGTAGACCCAAATATCCCTTGTCCTTATCTGGGATCTTGAGCTTGTATGTGGGGGTTGTGATCGCAACCGGCCTGATCTTGCCTAGAGGGGTGCAAGCTTTGGTGGTTCAGCCTAATGAGCTGGCACGGGAGAAGCCTTATCTGGCCAAAAACATCCAACTAACCCGAGCAGCTTTTGATTTAGAGACCATTGAGACCAAAACCTTTCAACCTCAAGCCAATTTGACCGCAAAGCGACTACAAGCTAATGATTTAACCATTCGCAATATTCGCCTATGGGATACTCGTCCCCTGTTAGAAGCCAATCGTCAATTACAGCGGATTCGTCCCTACTATGAATTTCCCAGTGCAGATGTGGATCGCTATACCTTAAGAACCACTTCTCCAGCTTCTGGACAACAGGGACAAAAAGCGAACACTGAAAAAAGACAAGTCCTGATGGCAGCACGGGAACTGGAGTATCGAAATGTACCGCCAGAAGCCCAGACCTGGATTAACCAACGCTTGATTTATACCCACGGGTATGGCTTCACCCTCAGCCCAGTCAACATCGCAGAACCCAGCGGTCTACCCACCTATTTCGTCAAAGATATTGGCACAGGCAATGATGAAGGCACGCTGCAAACCGCCACTGCCGATATTGCCGCCAGTATTCCTATTCATAACCCTCGCATTTACTTTGGGGAACGCACCCATACCTATGTGATGACGGGGACGAAGGTACAGGAATTAGACTATCCCAGTGGGGATGACAATCGCTATAACACCTACGATGGCAAGGATGGAGTTGCGATCGCATCCTGGTGGCGGCGGGGACTGTTCTCCTTGTACCTGCGAGATTGGCAAATGCTGTTTACCCAAAACTTTACCCCCCAGACCAAAGTTCTCTTTCACCGACAGATCCAACAGAGGGTTCAAAAACTGGCTCCCTTTTTACGATTTGACAGTAACCCTTATCTGGTAACGGCTAACATTGGGACTAACAGCCTCAATCAAAATATACAAAAGACAACTCAAGGCACGCTGTTTTGGGTGATTGACGCTTATACGGTTAGCGATCGCTACCCCTATTCCGATCCAGGGAAAGAGAATTTTAATTACATTCGCAACTCCGTCAAAGTTGTGATTGATGCCTACAACGGCTCAGTGACGTTCTACAGTGTTGATCTCAAGGACCCCATTCTGCGAACTTGGCAACGGATCTTCCCGCAACTGTTTCAGCCCCTTGCCGCCATGCCTCCTAGTTTGCAAAGTCATATGCGCTATCCGCCAGACTTGTTCTGGGTTCAGTCTCAAAGTTTGCTAACCTACCATATGACCGACCCGCAAGTCTTCTATAACCGTGAGGATCAGTGGGAAGTTTCCAAGGAAATTTATGATGCCAAAAGCCAACGGGTTAACCCCTATTACTTGATCATGAAGCTCCCGGAAGCCGAAGCAGAAGAGTTTATTTTGCTCTATCCCTTTACCCCTATCCGTCGCAATAACTTAATCGCCTGGTTGGCAGCCCGCTCCGATGGTGAAAACTACGGCAAGCGTTTGCTCTATCAATTTCCCAAACGCGAACTCATTTTTGGCCCGGAGCAAATTGAAGCTTTGATCAACCAAGATCCGGTGATTTCTCAACAAATTTCGCTGTGGAATCGGCAAGGGTCACAGGCGATTCAAGGCAATCTTTTAATCATCCCCATTGAGAACGCCTTACTGTACGTTGAACCCCTTTATTTAGAAGCAGAGACTAACAGTGTGCCGATCCTCGCCAGGGTTATTGTCATCTATGAGAACAAAATTGTGATGGCAAAAACCCTAGAACAGGCACTAGCAGGAATTTTTCAACCTGAAGGCCAAAAGTCAGAAGCAATCGTCCGACCCGTAGATTGAGAGAAGGGAACGCAGCCCTCTTCCTGATGCAGTTACTTAAGGTGAACTCAGTGAGCCTGCCCGAATTCAAGTCTGCGATCGCAGACTTGGCTTGTCACATTGTTGCTTGGCAGGTTTTCTGTGGGTAGTTAGCGAACTTCGCATTCATTATAGTTCCGGTTACAGGGTGTACCTTGTGCAACGCAGTCAAGTCGTTGTCATACTTCTATGCGGTGGTGATAAAAGCTCCCAAGATTATGATATCAAAAAGGCCAAAGAGCTTGCTAATCAAGCGTTTTATGCTGTCGTGATAGAGCCGTTAAATTGCCACAAGCTCATTAACAGCCTCAGAGAGATGGACCTTGGCGAGCAACTCTCTCAAGTGATCCCCCTCAATCACCTCCGAGTCCAAGAGTTGCTCAGCAATCACCTCCAACAGCGGCTTATTCTCTTTGAGGATACTTAACGCCTGCTGATGAGCCGTCTCCACAATATCCTTGACCTCCTTATCAATCGCCTTGGCCGTCTCATTACTCACTATCCGCCGTGCATTCATCCCTCCTCCGAGGAAATTGTTCTGCTGACCCTTGTCATAAGCCAACGGTCCTAACACCTCACTCATGCCATAGGAGGTCACCATCTGCTCCGCCAAATCCGTAGCCCGCTGCAAATCATTCGATGCTCCCGTCGTGATACTGCCAAAGATCACCTCCTCCGCCGCTCGTCCACCAAGCAAGGTGGCAATCTGACCCCGGAGTTCTGCCTCATTCAATAAAAACCGATCTTCGGTGGGCACTTGCAAGGTATATCCCAATGCTGCCATGCCCCTAGGAACAATCGAGATCTTTTCCACTTGCTCAGTGCCTGTCATCTTGGCTCCGACTAGGGCATGACCGACTTCGTGATAAGCCACAATCTTCTTCTCTTTGTCATTGAGAACCCGACTCTTTTTCTCTAACCCGGCAACCACCCGTTCAATCGCTTCGGCAAGGTCTTCAGTCTCCACAACCTTGCTACCACGACGGGCGGCTAAGAGGGCAGCTTCATTCACCAAGTTGGCTAAATCGGCTCCGGCAAATCCTGGAGTTCTGGTGGCCATGGCCTTGAGGTCTACATTCTCACCTAGTTTGACTTTCTTAGCATAGATTTCTAAGATGGCTAGCCGTCCACTCAGGTCGGGACGATCCACCAGGACTTGGCGGTCAAAACGCCCTGGACGCAAGAGGGCGGGGTCTAGGATCTCAGGACGGTTGGTCGCAGCGAGGACAATCACCGTGGCATCCCCAGCACTAAAGCCATCCATTTCGGTGAGCAGTTGGTTGAGGGTTTGTTCGCGTTCATCGTTGCCCCCGACGAAGCCGTTGCCGCCTGCTCTGGATTTGCCGATGGCATCGAGTTCGTCAATAAAGATGATGCAGGGGGCTTTCTTTTTGGCTTGCTCAAATAGGTCTCGTACTCGAGCTGCACCTGTGCCGACAAATAGTTCTACAAATTCAGAGCCGGAAATGCTGAAAAAGGACACGCCTGCTTCGCCAGCGACGGCTTTGGCCATTAGGGTTTTACCTGTCCCAGGTGGGCCAACGAGTAAGACGCCTTTGGGGATTTTGGCCCCAATATCGGTGAAGCGTTTGGGGGATTGCAGAAATTCGACGATTTCTTGAAGTTCGGCTTTGGATTCTTCAACCCCAGCAACGTCGTCGAAGGTGATTTTCTCGTCTTGGCCTTCGACGTAGACTTTGGCTTTGTTTTTGGTGACGGAGAGGGCTCCTTGGGGACCGCCACCACCGATGCCGCCGCGACTAAAAAATTGGAAGATGGCGACGAAAATTAGAGGGGGGATCACCCAGCTCAAAAGGGTGGTGAACCAACTGTTTTGTGGGGGGGGAGTGGCGGCGAATTCGACGCCTTTGGTTTCTAAAAGTTTGGGGAGTTCTAGGTCGAAAATAGGGGTGGTCTCTTGTACCTGACCCTGTTCACTTTCAGAGTCTTTGAGCTGGTAGCGAATCAAATTTTGCCCCACAGAGACGCGTGCCACTTGCTCATCTTGAACTTGCTTAATAAAAAAACTGTAGGGAACTTTGGCGACACGCGGGCCATTGCCAAACGTAAACACCAAGTTGAGGATTAAGAGTCCGACCGGTAGTAACAGAAAAATTATACTGAGTGGATTAGGGCGCGGACGTCGAGGTTTGTCATTGATGGGCATGGAAAGTTCCTTTTCTACTTAAAAAGACTGTTGTTAGTGATCAACGTTGGGTGAATCCTGTTCTTCCAGCTCAGAAACAGTCACCCAAACGTTGAGACTGGCATAGTGCATAGTTACGCTAAAAGGCCAAGACGTTTGCCATTATCGCGGGCAAGGCGAATCCAACCCTGACGGCGATCGCGATCAATCCCCACTTGATTACAAAAACGGGTAATCGCTTGAGAATGCAGGGCAATGGTTTTCCCTCTGAGTTTCGTGAATTTGGGTTGGCCAACAACCTTGCGAGCGAGGACGACGAGGGGGGCAAACATGATTGACTCCTTTATGTAACGTTATGTTAACTATATTAATCAATATGTAACATAATGTCAACAAAATTTGCAAAAATAGAAAAGAAATGATACCCAAATTTTTTCTGCGAAACTAAAGAAGCTACTCTTTTCTTCAAGAAAGAGTAGCTTCGGCTAAAGATGAAGGTGGAGAATACTTGCAGACTAGCAAGCCATATATTCTTGCAGCACCATTTTTTGCGATCGCAAAATCTTAAACGCCTCTCTTTCCACCCGACGCACCCACTCTCGACTGACATTCAGGCGCTCTCCCACCTTTGCCAAGGTCAGAGGATTTTGGTCTATGAGACCGTAGCGCAATGTAATCACTTCTCGCTGTTGAGGATTGAGATCCTTCAACAACTGATCTAAATCCGAACGCAAGGAAGCAGCAGTCGCATACTCCTCCGGTGAGGAATTGGCATCTTCTAGTAATTCCCACAATTCGGTATTCTGCTGATCGCCAATTTGTATGTCTAGGGAAATTGAGGAACGGGTATAATCCAGATAGCCTTCAACTTTTTTTGGGGTCAGATCCATCGCTAGGGCTAGCTCTTCCACAGTGGGGTTGCGGTGGAGCTTCTCAGAGAGTTCACGTTTGATTTTGCGTAGCTTACTTAATTTCTCATTGATGTGGATGGGCAAGCGAATCATCCGTTCCTGTTCAGCAATGGCGCGGGTCATGGCTTGGCGAATCCACCAGTAAGCATAGGTAGAAAATCGATATCCCCTCATGGGGTCAAATTTTTCTACACCCCGTTGCAAACCAATCGTACCTTCTTGGATCAGATCGAGAAACTCAACTTTAGCTTTGCTATATTTCTTGGCGATGGAGACGACTAGGCGCAAGTTAGACTCAACCATCTTGCGATTGGCTTGCTGGCCCAGCTTGATCTCCTTCTGGAGCTGAGTAACCGAGATCTGAGCCTTATCAGCCCATTCTGCTAAGGTGGGTTCTCGGCCTAGCATCTCTAGCAAGTCTTGTTTCAATGCCTGCAAGGTGACTAAGCATTGAACCTGTTTGCCATAAATGATTTCTTGCTCGTGATTCAATAACGGGAAGCGACTCATCTCCCGTAAGTAAGTGGTTATCGAATCTGGGTTAATCGTCGCAGTTTTCATAATGGTATCTAGGGGTTAAACACGGCTTAATGGGAAAATACAGCTCCCCAGCCTTGAGCTGGGAAAAACTGCCATTAAAAACGAAATAGAGGAGGTGAGGTTGCTGTGAAAACTCAGCAAAAACGAACCCTTAAAAGGGCAGTAAAGCGGCAACCTGCCCAACAATACCTTGGCCTGTCAGAACTTCAGTAACAAGAGCCAAGAAAAATCCCACCATTGCTAAGCGACCGCCAAAGGTCTCGGCAAAATCAGTGAAACCCCAGACTGGGTTTTGAGTACTCATTGGTATTGACTCCGTATCATTCTTGGTTAATGTAAATAAATGTAACCAAAAATGTAACGTTTTGTCAAGAAAATGATAACAATCCCCTGAACTGCAACAGCAGCATCTCATACCCAAGTGCAAACTGAGCAACGAGAAGCATAGGGACGACAGCGAGGGGAAAAGCTGGAGACCTATAGCGGTTTCCAATCGACTTCAGTGCAATTTAATCTCCGAAACCCTTGCTCATTGAAAATCATCTGTATTTCACCCGATGGAGAACGGCTATATTTGCGATCGCTCCGTGTTTGCCCATCCCTAAACTCATCTCAATCAAATCTCCATTCACCAGCTCAAATCGAGTACCTAAAACACCTTCATAGGTCAGATACTCCTCAAAGGTGAATTTTCGGGTTGCAATCGTCATTGCCAAACTCCCAAAGCAAAGGGGTGTTCTTCTCCAAGTCTAGCCATTCCGTTTGTTCTCATCTTCGGCAAGCTGATAGTTCATCACCCAATCCAATACATTTTCTTACAGGCAGTGGTTTGAGCGACTGCACCCCATAAAATTGGGGAGGAGCAGACCTTGCGGACGGGCTCAGAATTGGATCGAGTCTGGAATCTGGAGGATTGCAGAGTATTTCCCCACTAGAGGAGGTGCGTATGACTTTACATTGGCACAATGGGTTCCACAATAACGATGGGCAACGCCTGATCGTCTTTTTGTTTGTGTTGGCGGCAACATTACTTATGTTCTTGAGTGGATCTGGGGTGGCGATGGCCGAAGGCCGGTCGGAGACCATCGCAGCAACCAATTCTCCCAATCTGGCGCTATTTGAGCCAGCCCTCCCCGATAGTTTGTATGCCAACAATCAGCCCACTGTCCCAGAATTAGTTAGCCTAGGGCGCACCCTCTATTTCGATCAACGCCTTAGCAAAAACCAAGACCTCTCCTGTAATAGTTGTCATCGGTTGGATCACTATGGGGTAGATAATCAACCCTTTTCTCCAGGCCATAAAGGACAACTTGGAGGCCGCAATTCCCCCAGTGTCTACAATGCAGCCGCTCATGTAGCTCAATTTTGGGATGGTCGAGCCGCAGATGTCGAGGCTCAAGCCCAAGGTCCAATTTTGAATCCGGTGGAAATGGCGATGCCCTCCGCAGATCAGGTCTTGCAGGTGCTCAATTCCATGCCGGAATATGTCGAAGCCTTTGCCCAAGCCTTTCCCCAAGACCCACAGTCTGTGACCTATGATCACTTGGGTGAAGCCATTGGGGCCTTTGAACGGGGATTAGTCACCCCAGCCCCCTTTGATGCCTATTTTGCCGGGGATAATACGGCTCTCAGTCCTCAACAAAAACGGGGCTTAACCACCTTTGTGGATGCAGGCTGTGCCCAATGCCACAATGGCACGTACTTTGGGGGCAATACCTATCAAAAAGCAGGACGGGTCAATCCCTGGCCCAATCAAGACGATCTAGGACGTTACAAAGTTACCAGTCAAGAGGGCGATCGCTGGTGTTCAAAGTACCTTGTCTACGGAATGTTGCCGAGACGGGTCCCTATTTCCATGACGGCTCGGTCAACAGTCTAAAGGCAGCGGTTCTGCAAATGGCCCAAACCCAACTTGGCAAGGATCTCTCTGATACCGAAGCCGATGATATTGTGGCGTTCTTAGGATCGCTGACGGGGACTCCTCCAGCGGACTATATCCAGCCCCCGGTGTTACCCGTGAGTACGGAAAGCACCCCCCTCGCTGACCCCACTTAAGATGAACCATGCAATTCTTGCAGACGGGTACGCTACCATCAGATCCAACATCTGATGTGAACTAAAGATTAACGGTATGGGTTTTCTGCGTCGCTGTTTGGCTTGGGGGTTGGTGATTGGGATTGCGATCGCCCTATCTGGATGCGATTTCTCTCAATTCAAAACCAAAACCGCTCAAGTCCCGCAGTACGTTGACAGCATTCTCAGTGAACCCAAAACCTTTAACTACTCGCAAAGTAAAGAATCCCCCAACGTTTTCAGTTTGATTTATGAAGGGTTAACCACTGAAAATGGTCTTACTGGTGAGATTGAACCCGCCCTGGCAGAATCCTGGGAGATATCACCGGACAACTTAAAGATCATCTTTACCCTGCGCCCCAACTTGAAATGGTCGGACGAACAACCCCTAACCGTCGATGATGTCGTCTTTACCTACCAAGAGATCTACCTCAACGACGCCATTCCCACGGATATTCGTGATGTCCTCAGAGTTGGTAAAAGTTCGGCCTTGCCCAAAGTCAGCAAAGTAGATGAACGTCGGGTAGAATTTTCCATCCCGGAGCCCTTTGCCCCCTTCTTGCGCACAGCGGGGGGATTAAATATCATGCCCGCCCATGCTCTGCGGCAGTTCGTGAAAACCCTAGATGCCAAGGGAAAGTCCCAATTCCTTTCTACCTGGGGCGTGAATACAGACCCCAGTAAAATTATTGTCAATGGCCCCTACCAATTAGACCGTTACGACACCAATCAGCGGGTGGTGTTTCGCCGCAATCCCTACTATTGGCGCTATTCAATTCCCGGTCAAGCCAAGGGCAACATCGAACGCATTATTTGGAAAATTGTCGAATCCCCAGATACGGCTCTGCTACAATTCCGTTCCGGTGGCTTAGACTCTGTCAGTGTCCGCGCTAGTACTTTTTCCTTGCTCAAACGAGAAGAACAGTCCAAAAACTTCACCATTTATGAAGGCGGACCCGATTTTGGCACCACCTTTGTCTTCTTTAATCTCAATCGCGGTCGTCGCAACAATAAGTCTCTGGTCAACCCCATCAAATCGCGGTGGTTTAACAATGTCAAATTCCGACAGGCCATTGCTTACGCCATTGATCGCCAGCGAATTCTTAACAACAACTACCAAGGCTTAGGACTCCTGCAAAACTCTCCCATCTCGGTACAAAGCCCCTATTATCTCTCGCCAGAAGCAGGGCTAAAAGTTTATAATCACGACCCGCAAAAGGCCAAACAACTGCTGAAAGCAGCAGGGTTTACCTACAACAACAAGAGCCAACTATTGGATGCAGACGGCAATCGGGTTCGATTTACTCTGATGGGACCCACAGGACCAACGGCGAGTACATTAGGAGCCCAAATCAAGCAAGATTTAGTCAAGATTGGCATAAAGGTAGACTATACCCCCATTGATTTCAACACATTAGGGAATAAGCTAGATAATTCTTTGGATTGGGATTGTGCCTTAATGGGCATCACGGGGAGTATAGAACCCAACTCTGGGGCTAATGTTTGGTCTGTTGAGGGGGGACTGCATATGTTTAATCAGAAGCCTGTCCCGCCGAATGAACCGATTCAAGGCTTTATTGTCAGTGATTGGGAAAAAGAGATTGCCGATCTCTACATTGCTGGTGCCCAAGAACTGGATGAGACTCAACGCAAAGCCATTTATGCCAAAACTCAACAGATTACTCAAGAGTATTTGCCGTTCATTTACCTGATCAATCCCCTCTCTCTAGCGGCTGTCCGCAATGATTTTGAGGGAATTCAATATACCGCCTTGGGGGGCGTGACCTGGAATATTCACGACCTGCGGGAAGTCAGGGATTAACGGTTTTCCACTCTCAGACCCGATCAAGGGATCAAAATAGCACTGTCTATGAAGACGCCCAGATTTGCTCAAACCATAACTTCCCGTTAATCTTGTTCTCAACGGTTTACTAATTGCCCCTGACCGTATTTTTCATTGATGTAGTGCTGAGGGATCTATGACTGTACAGAAAATCTCCATCTGGCAAAAACACCTCAACTGGTTTTGTCTGCTTTACTCATCACAACGGTGGCAGTGCCGCTAGGGTGTCGCCCCCGTGAGGGAGTGGGGAATACTGATGTCAAAGTGTTGAACTATTTTCGTACTTCTACCTATAAGACCCTAGATCCTCCCAAACAGTTTGATGTGGCCTCAGCCGAGATTGTTGAGAATATTTATGATTCACTCTTGGAGTACCACTACCTCAAGCGCCCTTATGAACTGACGCCCAATCTACTGGAAGCAATGCCGACCTTGGGTAATGACAAACTCACCTATACCTTTAAGTTGCGTAAAGGCATCCGGTTTCATGATGACCCTTGCTTTGCGGGGGGTAAAGGTCGAGAACTCACGGCAGATGATGTGCTTTATACCATCAAACGGTTCTCTGATGTGAATGTCAATCCCCAAAGCTATCCAGCGCTTTTGCAGAATCGGATTAAAGGACTCGATGCCTTCCGAGAAAAAAGCCGTCAACAAAAAATCTAGATTACACCAAAGAATCAGTGGAGGGTCTCAAAAAGATTGATTCCCACACCTTTGAAATTGTGATGACAGAACCAGATCCATTGCTATTAATGTCTTTTGCCACCACGCCACTATCCATCATGCCTCCAGAAGCCGTCAAAAAGTACGGCAAAGAGCTAGATCATCGTGGGGTAGGGACTGGTCCCTATATTCTGGCTCAAAATCCACGCCGTGGCGAAATGGTTCTCAAGAAAAATCCCAATTATCACGGCAAATACCCTACAGAAGGAGAGCCAGAGGATCAAAGTAAGGGACTACTGGCTAAATCGGGTGAGCAATTACCGTTTATTGATGAAATTCGCCTGCCCCTAATTGAAGAAGCTCAACCCCGTATGCTCAAGTTTCGCAATGGGGAGGTTGATTGGATTGGCATTGATCGCGATAATTTTCCCAATATGGCTTACAAGGATGAGAAGGGGTTTCATCTCAAAGGAGAGTTTGCCAAACAATTTGAAATTTACTCCGTGGACGCGTTGTCATCTTTCTATATCACCATTAATTTCAAAGATACACGGTTAGGCCAAAACAAAGCCCTCCGGCAGGCTCTTGCCTATGCGGTTGATACTCAAGCTTTTATCGACAAAATGACAAATGGTCGAGGACATGCCCTCAATACCATTGTGCCTTTACCCATTACCGGGAGTGAAAGGTCTATTTCGGCTCAATGGTATCCCCACAACCTGCAAAAAGCTAAAGAAAAATTACAGGAGGCAGGATATCCTGGTGGCAAAGGGTTACCTCCCCTTGTTCTGCTACATGGTGCAACAACGACCCAAACCCGTCAAGCCCATGAGTTTCTGCGTGCCCAGCTCACCAAAGTTGGTATTGATTTAAAAGGGGAGTTTCTCAGCTTCTCCGACTATCTGAGACGCAAACAGGAAGGGAACTTCCAACTGGCGAATGGAGGATGGGGCGGCGATTATCCAGATGCTGAAAACTTTTACCAACTGTTTTACAGTCCCAATAAAGCACCAGGTCCCAATGATGGGTCTTACCAAAATCCTGAATATGATCGGCTGTATGAGCAAATGCGACGGATGCCGCCTGGGCCAGAACGGAACAAGGTGATTGAGAAGATGGCAGCCATCTTTAAGGAAGATGCGCCCGTGTTTTTCCTAACGACGCCCATCACTGTAGGTATGCATCAGAAATGGCTAAAGAATATGAAGCGCAATATGATGCTGGGATCTCACTTTAAGTTCCTAGATATTGATGCTCAAGCCAAGGCCAGAGGACTGAAATAATGGTTGGGTATATTGTTCGCCGTTTACTATATATTCTTCCTACGATTTTGGGGGTGGCGGTTTTAGTCTTTTTCTTGTTTACGGTGGCGGGGGAGGATCCGGTACGGGTGGCCTTGGGGCAACATGCTACCCCGCAGCGATCGCAGATCTAGAAGCACTCTGGGGATTGGACAAACCGCTGTGGCAACAATTCCTCGACTTTGTGGGGCAAATTGTCAGCTTTAACTATGGAGACTCCTATTTTACAGGAGAGAAACTGAGCGAAGCTTTTGCGAGTGGAGCGCTGGTGTCGCTGAGTTTGACCCTGCCGCCCTTTGTCTTGGGGTTGGGATTGAATGTTGCGATCGCCCTGATGATTGCCTATTACCGAGAAACCTGGATTGATCGCTCGGCCACAGCCACAGCGGTGATTTCCATGAGTGTTTCCTACCTGGTTTACATCATTGCTATGCAATATTTCCTCGCCTATGAATTGGAATGGTTTCCGATCAATGGCTATGCCCCAGGCTGGGACGCTATTCCTTACCTGGCCTTACCTTGGATCATTATTATTTTGGTCTCAATGGGGCCGGATGTGCGCATCTATCGCACCATCTTTCTCAATGAAATGCAGGCGAATTACGTGCGGACGGCCCGCGCTAAAGGGGTGAGTGAACGCAGTGTTTTGTTTATTCATATCCTCAAAAATGCCATGATTCCAATTCTGACCTTCACGATTGTGGCCATCCCCTTTTTAATTTTGGGATCTTTCTTGATGGAGCGATTTTTCAGTATTCCCGGTCTAGGGGATTTGCTGATTACAGCCATTAATAATGGTGATTTTCCTGTGCTCAAGGGGATGACCATGTATATCACCATTACCTATGCCGTATTCAATTTACTAACCGATGTGTTAATCGCCGCCGTCGATCCGCGCGTCAAGTTACATTGAGGAGCCTATGCCACGCATTCAAATCAATAGTCTATATGCAGAAGCTGCCCAGCAGCTCGGCAGAAGCAAGTTAGTCCTAGCCTGTTGTGGCATTATTGCCCTTTATACCCTGGTGGCTTTATTGGGTATCTTTAATCTGCTCCCGGATTATCAAACACGGGTCAGCAGTGGGTATGAAGCACCAGCTTGGGAATTCGCCAAGCTTCTGGGTACTGACATTTTTGGCCGCTCTGTTCTCTATAAAATTCTGGCAGGCACCGAAACGGCGATGCTTATTGGCGTGCTAGTCACGAGCATTTCAGTGCCGATTGGTGTGATTCTAGGGGCTTTAGCGGGTTACTACGGGGGGATTGTCGATGTGGGGGTAGTGTGGCTGTATACCGTGATCAGCTCTGTTCCCTATATTTTGATGGTGATTGCCATTTCCTATGTGATTGGTAAAGGGCTGGTTGCCATCTGTCTAGCCATGGGTTTGTTGGGCTGGGTGGGTTTGTGCCGTCTGATCCGCAGTGAAGTCCTCAAAGCCCGTAGCTTAGAATATGTGGCCGCTGCTCAAGTGATTGGGGCCAATGATACCCAGATTATTTTCAGCCATATCCTACCCAATGTTGTGCATTTGGCGATTATTAGTGCTTCGCTGGATATTTTAGGGGCGATCAAGTCGGAAGTGATTCTGACCTATTTGGGGGTAGGCATCCAAGACGGAGCCAGTTGGGGTTCCATGATTACCGATGCCACAGGAGAACTAGTCCAAGGTTACTGGTGGCCCTTAGCCAGCGTGGTTCTAGCGATGTTTTTAATCATCTATGCCTTGAACGTGGTGAGCGATGCCTTACGAGATGCCCTAGATCCGAAACTGCGCGGCTCAACGGAGGTCAGCCCAGGCGAGTCTCAGTTCGAGGTGAAGGAAGCGGCTGTGCAGAAAGCGTAAGGTGCGATCGCATACCATAGAAAAGAAAACCTTGGTTTTTGTTTGGTATGGCGGTGGAGATCGAGTTTCAGCCCTATTTGCGATCGCTCAGTGAACACTATGCCCGATGGTGGGGCGTTGCATAATAAGAGGATGAATTGAGGATGAAGTTGCCAATGAACATCTTCAGTTAGAGAATTCAAGAGCGATTGAACGTCGCCCGCTTTTGAGAAATTAATTAATAATTTCTCCTTTGTTATTAGCCAATTTTTTACGCCATTTTTGGAGTTCCTCAGGTGTTTGTCTCACCCAATCTGTTACTTCGCCAACGATTTTTAATGGTGCTTGGGAGCGATATGAGCGTGTCGGATTGCCCGGAAATTTTTTGTCTGTAACATTCGGGTCATTTTCAAAACCACCTGTCGGTTCAACGATATAAACACGTTCACGTCCATCACCTTTTGCTAATGCAGCAGCTAGTCCCGCCCCATTAACAAGGGCTGTGAAATAAATGTGCTTCATTTTGAGTTCAGGTTTGTAATTAGAACTTCCCCCTGCTGTCAGCAAATCGCCAACCTGCAAATCTGCTTTCGTCCCATGATAAAAAGAACCTTTGTCAGAAGGTTTATCCTTAAACGAAGTTGCCAATTCATAATTCTCTTTTGCCTTGTCAGGATCGCTTAAGTCCTCATAGCATTTGGCAATGTTTGAATATAGAGAAGGGAAAGCACTCTTAACAGTGTCGTTATTTATTTTTAATGCAAACTGCAAAGCCATTTCGAGCCATTTTAATTTGTCGGAAACATTTTTTTGATGTCGGACTACATAATGAGCTGAAATAAATTTTTCAAAGTCGTTTGTCGCTTCTTTCCAGGCTTGAAGAAACAGTTTACTTGCTTCTTCAGGTTTGCCTTTTTCTTCCATGCCCATACCTTGAAGACAGAGTTTAACAACCTTGTTGTTTGGGTTGAATTCCATAATTATTTTGTCTCTTAATTATCCTAATATTACTTTGGCAACCATTGAGAATGCAGAAGTCAATACTCACATTCCCTTTCCTTGACGGGACAGATTTTCAACCTATTTTTCTTCTATTGCTGGAGTAATATCAATTTAGTTGCTCGCCCTTATGCCGTCAAAGTCCATAGCAACTACCGCTAACGGTCACGCTCACCCGCCGCGAGAAATCTTTGAATCTCAACCGACCATATTTCAGCGTTCCGTTGCAGCGCAGTTGCTATGCAGCAGCGAATTTAGAGTGCTCCATTTTTATTTTTCCAATGAGTAGGGTTTAGTCGATCAACAAAACAGTTGTCGTCACCAAACCAGCAGCGATCAATTGCTCGCGCCAGTCGGGATTGCGGGTAAGTTCTGTCTCCCATCCCCAATCATTGTTCGGATCTGATTCAACGATATGAGGTTGCTCATCCCAGTGTCGGAGTAGGTCTAAATCGGCAGGAGTGGCAGGGCGAAGCTTAAGCATGTCATCGATATCTTAAATCCTGTGACAGTTTGAAGCATTTTTAGGTTTGGGTTTCTGGGATGCTCATCCAAAATAGCCAGACGGATATTGCCAAACCGATCGCACCACTGATGAGCAATTCCCGGAGCGTTAAAAGACGATGAATATAACCCAGTGCATAGACTAAAATGCTGAAGGGGAATAACAGTAGCAATCCTGTCCAACTTCCAGGTCGAAGTTTTTGCATTTTCCAGCTCAATCCTAGATGATCCAACAAGGGGTGAGTCAGGCCGATCGCGGGTAAAACGCCACCAACAATGGGCAATTGCCAACCTGAAATCGCAACCCCAATCGAGAACATAAAAACAGGTAGATTCTCTAGGAAAAGTGCGCGATTGAAAACAACCGATCACCAGTTGGGTTTGAGTCTTTCGTATTCAGGTAGCCAAACTTCGGCGATCGTATGGATGATTAAGGCGATCGCCAATAACCACATTGAAAGGTCTTGAAATTTCATGATCGCCTCCCAGGCAAACTGACAAACAGGTCTATTTTGAAGGGATTGGGTTTCACTCCAAATCTACAACTTCTTGAAGTATTTGGCATAACACTGTCAGAACCAGTTAATCAGGGGAAATGACATACTGCCTCAATGTTATGTCCATCTGGATCTAAAACGTAAGCACCGTAATAATTAGGATGAAAGTGAGGCCACAGCCCAGGAGTGCCATTGTCTTTGCCCCCTGCGTCTAATGCTGCCGTGTAGAATGCCTGAACTATTTCACGGGTCTCAGCACGGAAAGCAATATGAATTCTAGGAGCATTAACCTCTCCCTGACTAATCCAGAAATCGGGTACTCCTTGTGTTCCAAAACCCGCGAGAGAGATGAAACCAGCACCAGAAGTATCAAGTTCTTTTATCAACTGATAACCAAGCGGATTTAAGGTTTTGGCGTAAAATTCTTTGCTTTTCTTAAAATTACTAACGTTAATACCAGTATGGTCAATCATAAATTTCCTTTACTATTTAGGTCTTATTTTACTACCAAGAGCGTCAAATAGTTAACATAGTAATGTAGGAATTTCAACAAGATGCGATGAAACTAAAGGATGCTCGCCACCTATCTGCCGATGCCCAAGAAGCCTTACGTTATCGAGTCGTCAATG
>JAAUOM010000109.1 GCA_012034865.1 Acaryochloris sp. CRU_2_0
TCATGGCGGTTCACTTGGTGGTCATCTCAGGCGTCAAACAGATTGTGAATCTGACGCCTGAGCGACGGCATATTCTCAAATTCTTTAGCAATAACTCTCAGAGATACTACCTCCTCCATGTACCTGACCCGTAATTATTTTTTGCCCTCCCAGAAGAGCGGAATGTGGGCTTGAAAAAACTCTTGAGAGCAGTCAAGGCACTATTCAAGCTATTCTTAGATAGCCTTTTACCCTCAGCTACCTCCAACTCCATCAAGTAAGCCTTGTACTGCCCTACATGTTGAAGGATGAGGTCTGACCAGCGGCATTGCGTCCAGCCTAGGAACCTCTTCAACTCTCGCTCATAGAGCTTGCGGCTGTTGGCAGAGAGGTTGCTACTGCAAAGGAATTCCTGCACAATTGGCCAGCGAATGTCCCTAGTTCCGCAATTTTCTGATTGCTTCCTCCCTCAATGGTAGAAGTCCTCTGATATCTTCATCTCACACAAAATAGGATGGAACTAGGGATGAATAAGCAACCCTAGAAAAACTGTCGAAGAGATAAAACGAAGTTTCCTAAAAGAAGAACTAGTCATAAAGTATCCCTCCAAATTACTCTGAATCTTTTTGCTTGATTAATTCAAGATTAAGTGCTTTTCGATTAAATTTTTCATATCAGCAAGAGAAAAATTACTTCCAACTGATATGTATAACTCTTTGACAATAAAAACGAGCTGACTTTTCATCTCATCACTATTAGGATTAACAAAAACGGCAGCTTCAATACTTTGGTTGTCATAGTTTAATATAATTTTACCTTGTGACACTGCATCATCATCAGAAACCGTGTAGCCCTCTGTAGAGAACACAAGTTGCTGTGCTGCTGGTGTCATTAAAGCAGTTGACAGAAAAACGTTCGTTTGATCAACTTTGTATCTTAAGGAGGAAAGCATCACATATGCAATAGCATTATCCTCAAGCATTGACATAGCGACTTCCCATGGGACAGCTTCATTACCAATGTCAAGAGAGAAAAACTCATCAAGCCTTTTATCTGAACCTTGAGCAAACTTCGCGATCGGGTAACGCTTTGTTCGCTTTATAATTTTCTTAGGAACCTCTTTGCTTTTCTCACCAAACATATTTTTCAGAAAAAACCTTGGAATTAAAGGCATTCGCTGGGTTTCTATAGTTACTGGAGAAGTTTTTTCCATTGTATATAATTGTGGTTGAATATCTGTTTGTCTAACAAAACTAGGTAGATTTTCTATGCAATTTGGGAAAAAAGCAAAGTTTGCTTTAAGCTGGAGAGTCACAACACTCGACAAAAAAAATGCTCCCACTTTCCAACCCCATAATGCATTGCGTATTTTAAGTTAATGGGGAGCATCTCGCCCTTGCAATGAGTAGAAATACTTGATTGACTGACACAAGTCTTGAAAGTACCGCTGTGTAAGGGTGTAATTAGTCACCGCAATAAGAAAGCTTAAATGAGAATAGCCAGAAAACCCTCAGAGTCTATAATCTGAGGATCACGGAGATCAACGAGCAAGACCTGCAAGCGATCATTGATGCCCCTGGATTTGGCTCAGCGCAAATGGGAACCCAATTTTGGTATGAAACCTATGTGCACCAGTGTACCCATCTGGCTCAGCTACAGAACGAATTGACAACCCTCCAAGAAACACTGCGAAAACTCACACAACGCAGCAGCGAGAATAGCTCGGTGTCCCCCTCCCAAGCAAAGTCGAGCCTTTGCCAAAGCCGCTGGGTATTTAGCCAAGACTGATTAAAGGAGACGCATGTATGCTTGCCCCTTTCGGTGAAGCCCTTAAACCCCCTTTGAGTGAGATACCCGACATCCTCACTCGTGAGCTGAAAGCCCTTGAGCAGCGTCGGCACCAACTCCCAAGGATAATCCAGAGAGATGTAGCAAATAGGTTGCAATAAACTTTGAAACCGGGCAAACAACCCAATCCCCTCTTGGGAGGGGTGCCCGTAGGGGGGGTGGGTTTGCCCAGACAAGCAATGTAGGATAAGTTTCCCTCTGGAAATGTGGACGCAAGTCATTTGTGTGTACACGATAGGTCAATAGGACCTATTTGGTGATTTTGAAAGAAGCTAAATATTTGTCGGCTTTCTCTGTAAACGTTTTGCCTGTATTCTCACCAATCGCAAAGACTTGATAGAGGCGATTTCCTGTAAAGCAGTATGTACCAGACATACTGGCATCTATGGACTTATATTTACCCGTAGCTTGGAATTGCCGACAAGGAACCCCATTCACCTGCGTTTCTTTCTCATTACTAATGGTGCCATTAATACTCTGGGTCACCGCCCCTTTAATGGATGCAGCCAAGAGGGTTTGAACCGGTGCCGTAGGTTTCTGATTGCCAGGAAAGTCCACGAAGGCGACCACAAAAGCTTCTTTTCCCAAATCAAGCTGAGCGAGCTTCATATCTAGACTGCTGCCATTAGGAAGGGGCAGGGGTTGTGTTTGTTCTTTAGGACTACCTGGCATGGAAACCGAGTATTTTCCTTCGGTAGAAGAATATTCTTTCCAAGTGGTAGTGCTGCTACAAGCAGTGAAAGCCAGAACCGATAGACCACTCAGCAAGGTCAGTGCGGCCAGGGATGTCCCTTTGGTGTTCATGCAAAATCTCCCAAAATTTTGAGCAGGCGCTCGTTATTATCTCAGTATGATTGAGTTTGCAAATCATCCTATCAGTTTGGTGTGATTAATGGTTATGTTCATGCTGGATCAGGGATTGCCAAGATGATTAAGCCGGATCTCTATCCTTTGATGGTGTGATACAAATTCTCAGAGAACATGCACTAAATTCAATACCTGTAATGCTTTTAATACAATGATATTTGTAATGCACACTCATCAAGAATTGGTGTGAGATGGCTCATCTGGGGATTCCATAGTTTTCACAGAAACTTGAAAGTCAATGGATGGGGTGCCTTGACTCCCTTGAAGACCACCCTCAATGGGGTTGGTCTGTTGAGGCCAAGCACTGGCAAAGAGCGCGACATGGCGATCGCACACCGCCACCCCCATCGTTGGGTCAAAACCTCGCCAGCCTGCACCTGGTAAATAGACCTCTGCCCAAGCGTGTAGAGTTTGTTCATGTTCAGGATCACCTGCTTCATAACCGCTGACAAAGCGGGTAGCCAAACCCATCCCTCGACAAGCAGCCATAAACAGCCTCACAAAATCCCGACAAGATCCCTGCTTTTTTGTCCAGGTCATCCAAGGTGGCCACGGTTGTCCGGTTTCCCGAATTTGATAGTGGCACTCCTGGTTAATGCGTTGATTGAGGCGCATCAGAAAATCGACCACATTACTCTTGACTGCAATAGCAATTTCTTGGGCTAATTGAGTAGCTACGGCATCGAGGTCTTGATGGATGTAAGGGAAAAGCACTGTCACCAGCGAACGGGGGTAATCAATCGGGAAGTGAGTGGCCCAAGGTTCTAGTAAGAAACTAAACGGATTGGTACAGGTCGTGATGACTTGAGACGAGGCCGTAACTGCTAGGGTTGTCAGGGTAGTATCAGACCACCAGCAGCGGACTACGCTATTGCCTTCAGCATCCAAGATCTGGTTTAAACCGGAAGGTTGAGGGACAATCTTTAAATCAAAATCAAGAACTTGTTGTTCCCCAGTACTCCGAGGGCGCAATCGCAATAAGTGGGGACTTAAAACCACCAAATTGGGGTAAGTATAAGTTGTGGAGTGGACAATCTGGAAATACACGATAGTAGAGAATCTAACTTCATCTGATAAAGATTGTGGAATTTGGAGTAAGTCTTACGGAGAACTTGAAGTTATGGAATTTTGTGTTTTGCTTTCAACCTAAACTCTAGTGATGTAATAGCTTAGGTGAATGAGTTTTCAGCTCTTAACCCCATATCGGCAGAGACTTCCAATTTTTTGGAAATCCCATTCTTGATGCATCAATTTCTGAATATTCTTTGAGCAGATGCTCTAATCTCTCTTCCCAGTGTGAATCTCGAGAAATTTCCCTTAGAAGGCTAGCAACGATGAAAGCTTGAGCAAAAAAACTATCACCTTGAGGGATATGAGCTTTGCACTCTTTTAGGATTTTAGGTTTAATCGTAAAAATGCGGTTCCAGAGTCTGGAATGATGGGCACACAAATTTCTAAGATATGTCAACGTGTGCAACCATGATTCCAAGATTTTGTAGTGAGCTGAGAAGAGAGAAGCGATCTCTTTTTTTAATTCTGTCTTTAGGAATTTATATATACGCGATACTGTTCCTAGCGAAAGCATCTCAAATACCATCCAACTAGGTGGAAGTTCTGGATCGCTATAATTATTTTTGTAATATTGAATAAATATCTCTGCTTGATTAGTTGAAATATCTTTTTTGACTTTTTCTAAGAAGGAAGCATGGTTGAATTTTATCGCAAAAAACTCTTGTCTCAAAAACCAATGAGAACCATGATTAATGCTAACAACGTTTGAGATTGCTGCCTTTATAGCCACTTCAATGCGCTCAATAGCGTCCATGACAAGTAGGCGTAACTTCCGATCAAAAATGTATAGCTCCAGAATTTGCTTAAAGCTGGTATCTGGTTTGAAGCGATGCCTGCTAGTATTCTTTTCGTTGCACTGAAAGGGAACACAATAAGCAGAAAGCCTATAGTAACCAATAAATTTCAAATAGTGACTCGCTGCCTCTCGATTCTCAATCTTGAGTCCTCTTGAAGCAAGTAGATTAACTTGCTGCTCTATCGTTAAAGCTGGCTTGCTGAATGTGGCTTTGACTTCAGTCACCCAAGTCCCTATTGATAAAATGCCTTATCGTGAATAAATTAAAACCCACCTGGTGCGCTTCGATGAGAGGCGTGGTGGGTGTCATTACCTTACATGCTAGATCTGATGGCGGATTTTGTCAATATTGCTTGAGTTCTCAAAGATGAGCACATCGTCTGATAAAGGTTTGTATCAGAGAGACGCTATGTACTGATGCTGAGTCATTTTTGATTGCTCATCGATGAAGCTTGCCATTGGGTCGAAGAGGGGGCGATAGTAGATCGCAGATCAAAAAAGGTTTTGGAGATTTCTTGATCCACTTGGTTCATTTGTTGCTGCAAGCGATCTAGAAACTGGTGCATTCCTTCTGCGATGATTTCTTCCACCGTGAGATATTCTAGCTCTGAACGCAGTCGGCCAATGGATCGTTCGGCTGGATTACACCAGCTTCCTAAGGGACTGCCGGAGATTAGATGTAGGGATCGCTCCACCTGCATCAGACAAAAGCGTATAGAACGGGGAAAGTCTGGGTCTAGAATCAAAAAGTCTGCTATCTCTGCCGGGGTAATTAAATGGCGTTTACTGCGTTTACGATACATTTCATAGGCACTGGTGGATTTTAACAGGGCGATCCAGCCCAGTTCATCTACGGGTGTTCCCACATCTTCGACGGAGGGCAGTAGCATAAAGTATTTAACATCTACAATCCGGGAGATTTTGTCGGCTCGCTCTAAAAGACGCCCGATTTGGCCAAAATGCCAACTCTCATTATGGGAGATGGTGGCATCCATAATCCCTGCGAATAAATGACTCGCTTGCCGGACGTCTTCTAGAAAAGAATTGAGATCAGCCAGGGTCAGATCTTCGGCGGTGTTGGTGACCAGCAGATAAAAGGTATTAATCTGTTGCCACATTTCTGTAGAGATAATTTCTCGGACAGAACGGGCATTTTCTCGGGCTTTTTGCAGACAAGAAATCAGGGAGTTGGGATAGCTGCGGTCAAAGGCAAGGAACTGAATTACCTTTTCGGCAGTGGCCTCACCATAATGTTCTTTAAAAAAGGCGCGATCGCCCGTGGTCGTCACTAGAGGTTGCCACTGTTGTTGCACTCGTGTAGGCAAATCCAGAATCAGATTGAGGTTAACGGCTAAAAAACGGGCGACATTTTCAGCACGCTCAATATAGCGATTGAGCCAGTAGATAGAATCGGCAACACGACTAAGCATTTTTTTCCTGACACAACACCCATGTATCTTTACTGCCTCCCCCTTGGGATGAGTTGACTACCAAGGATCCTTTCTTGAGAGCCACACGGGTTAACCCGCCGGGATGGACGTAAATATCTTGACCGTAGAGGATATAAGGGCGCAAATCAACGTGGCATCCTAAGAATTCTTCCCCGACAATGGTGGGTACCCTGGAAAGGCAAAGAGTGGGTTGGGCAATATAGTTGCGGGGATTATCTTGAATGCGTTGAGCAAAGTCTTGCCGCTCTGCCTCAGTGGCTTGGGTTCCTATCAGCATGCCATAGCCCCCCGATTCGTTGGCCGACTTGACGACCAATCGATCTAAATTGGCAAGGACATGCTGGAGCTGCTGCTCTTCCCAGCACAAATAGGTGGGGACATTCGCCAGGATTGGATCTTCGCCCAGATAATAGTGGATCATTGCTGGAACATAGGCATAGATGACTTTATCGTCGGCAATACCTGTGCCTAGGGCATTGGCGATCGCTACTCGCCCCCTTCGGTAAACCTCCATTAAACCCGGGATGCCCAACTGGGAATTGGCTCGAAAAACCGTCGGGTCGATAAAATCATCATCAAGGCGACGGTAGACCACATCCACCCGTTGTAACCCTTTGGTGGTCTGCATTTGCAAATAACCATCCACCACCACCAGATCCCGACCTTCCACCAGCTCCACCCCCATTTGCTGAGCTAGGTAGGAATGCTCAAAATAAGCTGAGTTATAGATCCCAGGGGTAAGTACCACCACTGTAGGATTATTGCTCGTGTTAGGAGCTAAATGCATTAACGTGCCTAGCAAATGGCTAGGATATTCATCCACAGGCTGGATGGGGATTTTCCGAAAAATTTGCGGAAAGGTGCTTTTCATCACTCGCCGATTTTCCAAGACGTAGGAAATCCCTGACGGGCAGCGCAAGTTATCTTCGAGAACGTACCATTGACCATTGCGATCGCGCACTAGATCCGTACCCGTAATATGGCACCAGACCCCTTTGGCTGGGTTCAAGTCTTGGCAAGGTGGCAAATATCCTTTAGCAGAACGAATCAGTTCCTCTGGGATCACCTTGTCCTTGAGGATCTTCTGTTCATGGTAGATATCATCAATAAACAGATTCAGACTATGGATGCGTTGTTTCAGTCCCCGTTCAAGGTAATCCCATTCTTGGGCAGAAATAATTCTAGGAATCACATCAAAGGGAAAAATCCGCTCAGTGCCTTCCGTTTCTCCATACACATTAAAGGTGGCACCTAATTTGCAGAGGGCTTCTTGGGCTGCGCGTTGGCGTTGGAGTAACTCCCCTTCTGCGAGTTGGTGAATACTTTCAACGAGACCTTGGCCTTGAGGACGAGGAGATTGGGGATCTTCAAAGAGTTCATCATAAAATTCTTCAGGGTTATAGGTATCGAATCGCATTGAGGCCACCCCACAGACTCAAAAAAAGCTTTAGGGTATCTTACTGGGAACTCGATAGTTGTAAACTGTATGCTCTGATACCTTCTTTTAAGGATGGCTCTATGGTGTTTTTGCCCATCTAGAAGGTCAGGCTTTTCCGTTGTCTCCATGCAGGCGTTATACTCAGGCCAGTTGTGAATGCAGTAGTGTTGTTTCAGGGCTGTTGGATTGGGTTTTGCGATGCAAACCTATTCTGGGACTAACCCATCCGTAACTCATTTATGCAACAACGCTCTTCAAGATAAGAATGCTAGAGTGAGACATTATATTTTCATGACTTCAGACCGCGATACTCTATAGGGATCCTAAATGAGTCTTTCCCATACATAAACTAGGCTTTATTGATGTTGGAGTTGTTAAGGCGTGGCTTACTCTAAGACCCAAATTCCTGAAGACGAACAATCGGAAATCTTGCACTTGCGAGCCCAACTGCAACTGCGTGACCAATTGGTCGATCAACTCTCCAGTGAGTTATATCGCTTAATTAAGGCCAATCCAGCAGCCCTCCCCCCAGCCAACAGTAGCCCGCTCCAGCCCCAGGAGAGTTCCCTCGCTCCTACTCGTGCGATCGCCCATGCCGATACCTTGCAACAGGAACTCACGGCTCTGGAATCGCAAATCGAGTTTTATCAGACCCAAATTGATAAGCGAGATGCTCAAATTGCTCACTTGCAAAATTCTTGTCAAAGTTTAAGCGATCGCAACCAAATGCTGGAACACGTTATTCAAGAACTGCCTGAAGTCTATCGACAAAAGTTTTCCCACCGTTTAGACCAAGTTAAAACCAAGGTAAAATCCTTGCAACTGGAAAACCGCCGTCTCTATTCCGCCCTCCAAGACTCCCACGATTCGCTCACTCCTACCAACGCCTCTTGGCCAGCTCACAGCAAACCCCCTAGAAACTAGTACTGTTGTGAAATGTGATTCAGTATTGGGTCTGCATTGTGATCTGACGATCTGGTCATCTAGAACAGAAACTCTCTCCAGATCATTAACATAGCAATTTCAGAAATTGTCAGGCAAACTTAGAAAGCAGTGATGTTTAAGTGTTCTGTTCCCATCCCATTTGTGTTGTAAATAGCCCTAATTATGAGAATTTTGGTCACCGGTGGCGCTGGTTTTATTGGGTCTCACTTAATTGATCGCCTGATGGAAGCCAACCATGAAGTCCTTTGTCTAGATAATTTTTTTACAGGACGGAAACACAACGTCCTCAAATGGTTCAATCATCCTCATTTTGAAATTATTCGCCATGATGTGACTGAACCCATCCGCTTAGAAGTCGATCAAATTTATCATCTTGCCTGCCCCGCCTCCCCCGTCCATTACCAATACAATCCCGTCAAGACCATCAAAACCAATGTCTTAGGAACCTTATATATGTTGGGCTTGGCCAAGCGGATTAAAGCCCGGTTTTTGCTGGCATCCACGTCAGAAGTCTATGGCGATCCAGAAGTTCATCCCCAAACCGAAGCCTATCGGGGCAATGTCAATCCCATTGGCATCCGCAGTTGCTATGACGAAGGCAAACGGGTGGCCGAGACCTTAGCCTTTGATTATCATCGTCAGAACCATGTGGATATCCGGGTTGCCCGGATTTTCAATACCTATGGTCCGCGAATGCTGGAGCAAGATGGCCGGGTCGTGAGTAATTTCATTGTCCAAGCCTTGAAAGGGATACCCCTGACGGTCTATGGTTCCGGTCAACAAACCCGCAGTTTTTGTTATGTGTCTGATCTGGTGGATGGCCTTATCCGCTTAATGAATGGCAACTGTCTGGGACCAGTCAATTTGGGTAACCCGGATGAATATACCGTTTTACAGTTGGCTCAAACGATCCAAACGATGGTGAATCCTGATGCCCCGATTGCCTATAAACCCTTACCTGCTGATGATCCACAACAGCGTCAACCCGATATTACCCTTGCCCATACTGAACTGGATTGGCAACCGACCATTCTCTTAGAAGAAGGGTTACAGCGAACGATTGATGATTTTCGATCCCGCCTGTCTGTTCTCTAGAACGGCTACTGATGACCATCCTGGCAGGATGATGGATAGAGCAGCTCACGACCATACCGTTCCCCATGACGATGATTTTCTAAAATTATTGCTGATGTATAGGAGTTTTGTTATATGAAAGTCTGTGTGATTGGAACTGGGTATGTAGGCTTAGTTACGGGAGCCTGTTTAGCTCACATTGGTCACCATGTCATTTGTGTAGATAATAACGACGAAAAAGTCAAAATCATGCAGGCTGGTCAGTCGCCAATTTTTGAGCCTGGACTGGCGGAGATTTTGCGTACTGCTATTGATGCCCACAAGATTGAGTTCACGACGGATCTCAAAGCGGGTGTAGAACATGGTGATATTTTGTTTATCGCCGTGGGTACCCCAGCCCTGCCCACGGGAGAAAGTGATACCCGGTATGTTGAGGCAGTGGCTAGAGGCATTGGTTCTCATTTAACGGGGGACTATAAAGTGATTGTGAATAAGTCAACGGTTCCCATTGGTTCAGGGGACTGGGTGCGGATGATTGTCCTAGAAGGGTTAGCCGAGAGTAAAAAACAAGCGGGGCAGCCTGTAGACGCCTCGACACTACAGAGCAAAGGGCTGTTTGATGTGGTCAGTAACCCTGAGTTTTTGCGCGAAGGCTCAGCGGTCTATGACACCTTTAATCCTGATCGGATTGTCTTAGGGGGGGCGGCTGCCAATGCCATTGCCCTGATGCAAGATCTGTACGAACCGATTGTGCAACGCCAGTTTGCCGAAGACCGTACCTTGCCGCCTGTTCCTGTTGTGGTGACGGATCTCAGCTCAGCTGAGATGGTCAAATATGCAGCGAATGCTTTTCTAGCGACCAAAATTAGTTTTATTAATGAAGTTGCCAATATTTGCGATCGCGTCGGTGCTGATGTCGTCCAAGTGGCCAAGGGTATTGGTCTAGATTCGCGGATTGGCAGTAAGTTCCTGCAAGCGGGCTTGGGCTGGGGGGGGTCCTGTTTCCCCAAAGATGTCTCAGCCTTGGTGCATACCGCCACTGATTATGGCTATGAGGCGACTTTGCTGGAGGCCGCCATTAAGGTCAATCAGCGGCAGCGGGTAATCGTCATCGAAAAATTGCAGCAAGCCTTGAAGATTTTAAAAGGCAAGACGATTGGTTTACTGGGTCTGACCTTTAAGCCCGATACGGATGATATGCGCGATGCCCCAGCTTTGACCCTGATTGAGGAGCTGACCCGTCTGGGAGCCAAGGTCAAGGCCTATGACCCGCTCCTCTCGCAAAGTGGGTTTAGTCATGGTTTGTCTAATGTCAGTGTGGAAACCGATGTTGAGCGCTTGGCTGACCATTGCGATGCCTTGGTTTTAGTCACTGATTGGCAAGCCTTTCAGGGTTTAGATTTTCAACGTCTGGCCAGTTTAATGAACAATCCCGTCCTCATTGATGGCCGCAACTTCCTGGATCGCGATCGGCTAGAAAAAGCAGGTTTCCAATATGTGGGCATTGGCCATTGATCCCAGTGATGGTGGGAGAAGTTTGAATCTAGAGGGGGATGTCTTTGCTGGACGGGTCGCCCCTATCCTGCTGAGGAGGATGGCGGCTCGACGAGATCAACTCGACCATAATAGGCATTGCATTTGCGTTCAGGTTGCTGTTGCTGGGTGAGCCAAGCCCACATTTGGTCTCCCCGGCAAAAGTGCCACCATTCCTGCGGATGCCGCTGGAAGCCTGCTTGAGTCATTACCTCAAATAGAATATTGCGGTTTTGATCGGCTTGCTGGGCAAGGTGTTTCTGATCCGGTGGGGTTTGGGGATCTTGAGCCAATTGTGCAAAATGATGGGGATGCGATCGCACCGACAATTCATCAATCTCTGAACCCATAAACACAGGTTCTCCCGTTTGCATATCAAACAGTGTGACATCAATGGCTGCCCCCGTACTGTGAGGGGGTGGGGCATCCAGATCCAGATTGGGAGGTGCCCATAATTCATACACTTCTTGCCAAGCGGCCTCGGTTTGGGCAAGGATTAACGTCTCAGCTTGCCAGCCTTTGTCCTGTAGAATTTGAGCATAGGTAAAGTTGACCATAAATGCTTGCACGGCCACAGGCCGATAGGCATCAAAAATCATAATTTGCCAGTGAGGCTGGCGCTGTTGTAGATGATCTTGTGCTGCTTCTAGAGCCAACAACACCCCTGCACGCAGATAGTAAGGGGAGGCATAGTCATAGGGAGCCCCTAACACTTCGTAAGGATGAGGGGTTTCCAACGCAAATAAATCCTCAGGTATGGGAATCATAGCTTCACCCGATTCAACAATCGGCACTTGAAAATAGGGTTTACTCACCGACATCTTTTGATAGTCCTCGGTATACAACTGGGAAGGTTATGAAGGGAGATCAATAAATCAGGAATGATTTTTAGGTCGGCATCAACACCTCCATCGCCAGAATCTTCATACTATCCTCCTGTTGCGGGAAGGTGGGTTGAGTTGGTTCTTCTACTTTTTGTAGCATACGAAATTTCGGCTATCCTCGGTTTAACCGGTTCAGCTCATCTCTAAGCTGATCGACTGGGCATTGGGGGTAAAACTTGATGCTCTAGCGGAGATGAAGTTTTAGAGTTGGCTGCTGATGCTTTTGCTCAAACCTAAGCAGGGGAAAATTTGAACCACCTTGGATCAAAGCACAATGAGGAATTTGAAACATGGATAAGCAGCAACTCTCCGAGCGTGATATCTGCACCCAATACATTACCCCAGCCTTGGTTCGAGCAGGGTGGGATATTTCGACCCAGGTGCGGGAAGAGTTTTCGCTGACGAAGGGGCGCATCCTGGTGCGGGGAAAATACACGCCCGGGCACGGAATAAGCGGGCTGACTATGTGCTGTTTTACAAGCCGAATCTGCCGATCGCAGTGATTGAGGCGAAGGATAACACCCATTCTTTGGGCGACGGGATGCAGCAGGGCTTGGGCTATGGCGAACTGCTGCAAGTGCCTTTTATCTTTAGCTCCAATGGTGATGGCTTTTTGTTTCATAACAAAATCGCCACGGATGGTGTGATTGAGCGGGAAATCGGGCTGGATGAGTTTCCCTCGGCGGAGACGCTGTGGCAGTGGTGGGCGGCTCATCGGGAGCTGTCGGAGGCGCAGCAAAATTTAGTCAAACAAGATTACTACAGCGACGGAAGCGACAAGACCCCGCGCTATTATCAGCTGCTGGCGATCGCTAAAACGATGGAGGCGATCTCCAAAGGTCAAAATCGGATTTTGCTGGTGATGGCAACGGGGACGGGCAAGACCTTTACCGCGTTTCAGATTATCTGGCGATTGTGGAAATCGAAGACGAAGCAGCGGATTTTGTTTTTAGCCGATCGCAATATCCTCGTCGATCAGACCATGACGAATGACTTCAAGCCCTTTGGCTCGGCGATGACCAAGATCCAGAAGCGGCAGGCGGATAAGTCCTATGAGATTTATCTATCGTTGTATCAGGCTGTAACAGGGAATGAAGAGGAGCAGAAGATCTATAAGCAGTTCAGCCGCGATTTTTTGATTGTAATCGATGAGTGTTATCGGGGCAGTGCGGCGGATGATTCGGCTTGGCGGCAGATTTTGGACTATTTTGCTTCAGCTACCCAGATGGGGTTGACGGCAACGCCCAAGGAAACGCGGGAGGTTTCTAATATCGATTACTTTGGGGAGCCGATCTACACCTATTCTCTGCGGCAGGGGATTGATGACGGCTTTCTCGCGCCCTATAAGGTGGTACGGATTGATATCGATCGAGATTTGGTTGGGTGGCGACCGAGGGTGGGGCAGCGAGATAAATATGGCCATGAGATTGAAGATCGGATTTACAATCAGCGGGATTTTGACAAGACGATCGTATTGGAACCCCTTACCCAACTGGTGGCGAAGAAAATCAGCGATTTTCTCAAGCAAACCAATCGGTTTGATAAAACGATCGTGTTTTGTGAAAACATCGACCATGCCGAGCGGATGAGACAGGCATTGGGCGTATGCAAAGAGTAGGGGATGCATAAGCCAAGGAAAAACGGGTCAAGGATAATAGATCCTGTACCCAAATCAAAAAACCTATCATGCCCCTACCATCACAATTGCCAGATCTGCTAGCCC
>JAAUOM010000236.1 GCA_012034865.1 Acaryochloris sp. CRU_2_0
GTTTCTTGAACGATATGGAGGTGGTTATGGAGGGGTTCGATGAGTTTTTTGGGGAGGGGGACGGGGCGATCTTTGCCACCTTTGCCTGACCTGACTAGGATTTGGGATTGCTGAAAGTCGATGTCTTTGATGCGGAGTTCTAGGCACTCGGCTTGGCGGAGGCCGCTGCCGTAGAGAAGCTGAACGATTAGGCTATGGGTGCCAGAGAGGTGCGTGAAGATGGCTTGGACTTCCTGGGGGGTGAGGACTCTTGTTGATAGAGGAAGAGAAGGGCGCTGAGGGCCTGGTTTTGAGTCGCGGCGGCGACATTGCCTTCGGTGGCGAGGTGGCTGAGGAAGGCTTCGATCTCTGGGACTCCCATATCCTTGGGGTGGCGTTTGTTGTGAAACAAAATGTAACGCCTGATCCACTGAACGTAGGTTTCTTCTGTACGATAGGAGTAGTGTTTGAGCCGAATAAGCTCTTTTACTTGGTCTAGAAGCTTTTTAGGACGATTTTCCATGGGGCTGTTATGAAGAAAGTTTCGATCTAACACCCCTTCTGGGATGATGGGCAGAAAGTTTCGTGATAACATCAGGGGAATATACGGAAAGTTTCGTGTTTTCCTACCCTCCAGGGTGAATATACGAAAAGTTTCTAACTATTAAATTGTTAGATGCGCGACTCGAAGTCGTTCGGGGGAGTTGGAAGGATTCCTGAAAGTCCTTTCCTGCCAGTGTTCAGGCAGATGTCCGCCTCTGAATGTTCAACCAGTAATGGGAGGGCAGTATCAGCAGAAGAGGTTAAGTGTCTAATTGTACAAATAGCCAAAATTTGTACAAGGGCTAGGGCAAGATTGCTAAGGATAATGTGAATGAATCCTTGATGAGGCTTCGTAAAATTAGGTGCTCGAAATGGCTGATACGAGCATGATGGGGCACATGAGGGTCGGTAGCGTCTAAATATCGACCAAGAACACCTCGCCCCCGGAGTGAAGAGGAGTCCTAAGGCAATTGTATCTCCACCCTGTGCGGAACGAGGAAACTCCGATAAAGCCCCGAGGATATTTATGTTCGGGTAAGCAATGGGTAACCAAAGCCGATATCTTTAGCGGAAACAGGAAGTCCCAAGAAGCGAAAGCCGTCGGCTGAAAGGCAAGCGGAAATCATAACGCGACGGATAGAGCAAATGTTCAACTTGAAAGAGTGCAGACGTGGGACTGGTGATCTCCTTGAGATTCGACGAGAGAAAACCGAACGTTGAGGGAAAAGTTAGGTGCAGAATCATTTTGCAAACGTAACCCAACGCACGACCGATTGGCAGAGTGTCAACTGGCGCAAAGCTCATGGCATCGTGAGGAATTTAAGACAACGGATTTTCAAGGCTACTCGGAACAATAATTGGAAACGAGTGAGAAGTTTGCAAAAACTCCTCCTCAAAAGTTACTCGAATGTACTGCTATCAGTTCGTCGAGTGACTCAGATTAATGCAGGTAAGCGTACACCAGGCATCGACAAAATGTTGATCAAAACAGGACCAGCTAAATCCCAATTGGTGGATTGGTTGAGACTGTGGCACCCTTGGCAATCGTTAGCCGCAAAACGGGTATACATTCCCAAACAAAATGGCAATCACCGACCTTTGGGGATCCCAAGCATCATCGACCGTTGCTACCAAGCGATAGTCAAAGAAGCTCTGGAGCCCTGCTGGGAAGCTCAATTTGAGCCAACCAGTTATGGTTTCCGCCCGAGTCGCAGTGCTCATGATGCCATTGGCCATATCTATGTTGCTGCAAATGTCCATACCCACAAAAAATGGGCGGTGGATGCGGATATCGCTGGATGTTTTGACCATATTGATCATAATTTCCTGCTAAAACAGATTGGAAATTTTCCGGGTCGCCGGATGATTGTCCAATGGTTGAAAGCTGGATATGTGGAAAATGGACAACGACACCCAACCGAAGCCGGAACGCCACAAGGAGGTGTGATCTCCCCCCTGCTGGCAAACATTGCGCTCCATGGGATGGAATCTGCTCTGGGTATTTTTCGATACCGCAAAGGGGAGATTAAAAGGGAACGCTGAGACTGGTAGTCCGATATGCTGACGATCTGGTAGTTCTTTGTGACACCCGAGCTGAAGCAGAAACTGCCCGAGAAGACCTTCAACGCTTCCTCGCATTAAGAGGATTGACACTATCCGAAGAAAAGACTCGGATTGTGAATTTATCAGAAGGTTTTGACTTTTTGGGGTTCAATATCCGACACTATCAGGATACCAGTACCCGTACGGGATGGAAGTTATTGATCCGCCCAGGTCGTGAGAACGTGGCCCGATTTCGTCAGAAATTACGTGACACGTACAAACGGCTTCAGGGGAGCAACGCAATGTGTTTAATCCGGGTACTCAACCCTATCCTTAGAGGTTGGGCCAACTACTACCGAGGCGTGGTCAGCTCAAAGGTCTTTGGCCGTTTGGGGGGCTATGTGTTCTGGAAGACTAGACGCTGGATTAGTAAAACCCATCCCAACAAATCCTATACTTGGCGTGACCGGCATTACTGGATGGAGCATCCTGCTTATCCTGGTAAAAACTGGAGCTTTGTGGATAAGGGCAGTGGTATGGTTCTCTACCGTATAGGTTGCACCCGCATCCAACGGCATGTTCTGATTCAAGGCAAGGCCTGTCCAGATGACCCTGATTATCGGGATTACTTTGAGCAGCGTCACCGAGAGTCGAGGCAGATTGAGGACTTCCCAAAAGCGGCTCAGCGGGTTATCCGTAAGCAGCAAGCCAACTGCCGTCACTGTGGACAATCACTCTTCAATGGAGAAGAGGTTCACATTCACCACAAGACCCCTCGCGCACAAGGAGGATCTAATCTGGTTTCCAATTTGGTTGCACTCCATATGGTTTGTCATCTACAATTGCACCAAGGGGCTTAGAGATTGCTTGAGCCGTATACAGTGAAAGTTGTACGTACGGTTCTGAGGGGAGGGAGCAGGCTATATCTAAAACCTTCTCCTTTACCCGACTTCCATGTAGAAGATTAGATTGAACTCTGTTAATCTAGCTTTTGAATTGTATTCTTCATACAGAAAAATAAAATTCGGGTTTATGTGTTTGCCATGAAGAGCTTAGAATCTTTTACGGTTTCAGTTTTAGTAACTAACCCATGTGATGAAGAACGGATATTGCATGTCGTTGCAAGTGAAAGGTGGAATCTTTTGATTCCTTCTCGTGCGACATATGAGTTGAAATTTGAAATGCTAGCACTACATCAATTAAAATAGAATACACAGAATGGAATGGGATTCATGTTGAAGGTTGTCCAGCTTCTACAGTTGCCATTTACTATGATGGCGACAACTTAATTCCTGAAGTATTATTGCCTAAAAGCCACCAGATGAGACAGCAATAGTAAAAGTTGGGACTTTTCTCTGTGATGAAAAAGTGGTGTGTGATGTTTGTATCGCTAAGGTTAACTGGATACAAGATGATGAATTTGTATACTACTTTCCAGAAGGGCAAGGCGAACATATGCACATCGCGATAGATAGATTTGTAGGAGCTATATTGTCCCTGGTACGGATCAACTGTAAAGCGAGGAGAGTTTGTGACATCCGG
>JAAUOM010000237.1 GCA_012034865.1 Acaryochloris sp. CRU_2_0
AACGCAAGCGGATCAATGCCTGCCGCCTGAGCCAGTTCATCCATGAAGGTTTCTGTATAAAAACCGTGCTGGGTTGAATTGACCGAGCGCCAAAAACCGTCAGTCTGATTGGTTTGATAGGTGAAGTGATTGAGCGCGACATTGGGAATGTCGTAGGGCAGCTTCGCCTCACCGCCCGCATCGGCAACCTGCGCATAATCGCATTGCCACGCAACGATCTTACCGTCTGCGCCAAGTGCGGCTTTGAGTGCGGCTGAACATTGCGGACGGTATGCGCCCTGACGGACATCCTCCTCGCGAGACCAGATCAGCTTGACTGGGTAGGGGAGCTGCTTGGCGAGCTGCGCGACTTGGCTCGTCACTTCGCTATATTGCGGCGCGCGGCGGCCAAAGCCACCGCCCATGAGTAGACCCGCTGCCGGCCCTGCGCTGTACAAAGCACCAGGGGCATCGCTAGGGCCAACGGCAAATAAACCCACCGCTAGAGTACCCCAAACTCCGTTGACCAGGTGTACAGAAGTAGCACCCACGGGATCATCTATCTTGATTTGATCGAAGAAAATCACAGCAAAGACAACTAAAAATACCCCCTATGATACCAATCACCGCAGCAGCAGGGATACTAACAAAAGCGCAAGGAGCAGTCACTGCCACCAGTCCTGCTAAAATACCATTGATAATCATTGACAAGTCGGGCTTGCCCAGCACCAACCATGCTGTCACCATAGAAGCAATGCCGCCAAATGCTGCGGCAGTGTTAGTGGTTAATGCAATATGAGCAATCAGTGAGCCGTTGCCTACAGCCATGGTAGAACCGGGGTTAAAACCAAACCAGCCCAACCAAAGAATCAAGCAACCTAAGGCAGCAATGCTCATGTTATGCCCAGGCAAAGCGTTAATACCGCCATTGGCGTTGTATTTGCCCAAACGCGGCCCTAAGAAGAATGCACCTGTCAACGCTGACCAACCCCCGACTGCATGTACCACTGTTGAGCCAGCAAAGTCAAAGAAACCCATGCCAGCTAGCCAACCACCACCCCAAATCCAGTGACCCGTGAGTGGATAGGCAATGCCCACCAACAGCAGGCTGAAGATCAAAAAGTCTACAAATTTAATCCGCTCTGCTACAGCACCCGAAACGATCGTAGCTGCGGTTCCAGCAAAAGCAAGCTGGAAGAAAAACTTGGCAGCCAATGGTACACCCGTCCAGCTTAGTGCGGAGTAAGCACCTTGATAAGCCTCGCCTGTTAAGGGGCTATTGTCGGCTCCAGACAATAGAAAAATTCCATCCAGCCCAATGAAACCATTGCCACCGCCAAACATGAGTCCAAAGCCAATGATCCAAAAGGCGATCGTTGAGAGCGCGAACACAATTAGGTTTTTTGACAAAACGTTGACCGCGTTTTTCTGGCGACAGAAGCCTGTCTCCAACATGCAGAAGCCTGCGTTCATGAAGATCACCAACATGGCTGTGATCATCACCCACATGGTATCTATGCCAACCTTCAGCTCTGTCTCTAACTGTTCCACTGTCTTGGAACCCGTTTGAGCTGAAGCTGAGAAAGCAAATATCCCCACAATTAGAATTGCCAGAGGTATGCAGGCTTGCCAAGTTGGAGCCAACCTTTGAAGGGTTTTAAGATCTTGCAGGAAGGTGGAAGCGCTGGAATAAATAAATCGACCCTTAAAGAGCGACGGCAATGACTCTTTTAAGGAGAATCTCCTCTTCCTAGGCCTTTGATTAACGACTTGAGACATGGTCCAAAAACTCCTAAACAACACTGAACCTGCTAAATCTGCGAACTCTAATATCTAAGAGCCGCGCCACTCAAACTTTATGGATGGAGGAGCACCGATTTTTCTCCGCTTAAACTAAATTAATCTACCTGCGCTTTCCCTTAACCCAGACTACTGCCTTGACAATAAATCAACTCATACCATTGATGCTAACGATACTCAGTAAAGGATTTAAGTGAGCTTTGCTATTGCAATGGCTCTGGCAAGTACAAGGTCAAATCTCAGGAACCTTCATGGGGTTTGCGTCCCTCAATAAAGTTCTTTGACCCAACCTTAGAAAAGCAGGCTCAAGCGGCTTAGCTCTAAAGATCCTGGTACGACTTAGCTCCTTAAGATTTCACCAATTCTTAATGGGAGAATTCTGTATACTAGGACACTTTATCCAGATCGGTATGTCCAATCAATCACCTCGTCTGCTTGACGCCAAGCTGGATCGGACATACAAACAAAAAATATAAACGGTTCTGCTCCATGATTACTGCTCCATGATTATGGACAAGCTGCTTTGCTTGCTTGAGGCGGAATATACTTGAGGCAGAATTATAGACGGCATCCCCTGTCTCTATTCGCGGTGTCTCATTCCCAATACGCATTTCCTCTACCCCGCTGACGAGGTAGCATACCTCAGTCAAAGCATAAAAAGCCCAGGTCTGACCTAGCGAGACGATCGCATGGGCTACCCCCTGTACAGTGATGGAGTTTTTGAATCAGCTTGAGAAGGAGTTAAATCAGAGTTCTGGTTCATAGTCGAGACAATTTACCGCTGCCTCAGAAAGGGCCTCCAAGGGATGAATCGGGCACTTCAGAAGGTAATTTTTGGTAAAGAACTGGCAGTTAGCACAGGGAATTTTATGCATCTGCTTAGCATTGGTGATTCCCTCTCGCATAGCACTGACAATACTCCAAATCCCCAGAAGCACGAGTCCCCAAGCCACGACGCAGCAAATTGGAACAATTAAAGGCTGAAGAATTTGAATTGAACCTTGGACAAACCAATAAAGTAAATGACCCATAGCAATCTCTAGCCATACAGCGTTGCGGCGAATCAACAACATGATTTGAATTATTAATGCGATCGCCCCACAATGCTGGATCGATTCAAGCTTATTTACTTTATTTAAAAAAACTCAACTCTCAACTCTGATATAGCAATCCCAAATCAGTCATGAGAAAACCAAAAAGGGGGTTGGGGAGGAAGTCTTCAAGGAGAGGGCAACGCCTCCACGCTCTTCTCACAAATTATTTAGGACGGCATATAGATAACTGCTATAGAGAAAGGTGAGGTAAGCGATCGCTTACCTCACCTTATCTAATGGGCTGACCTTAATACTCTTTAACCCTTTATGCCAACCACTCTTCTACTGCCTCTTCGCGCAGGTTTGTGTGGCGCTCTGGTGTGCTGCGATTAAACTTCAGATGGATCGATCGCATCTGTTCGCCATCTGCTGCTACTGCCATGATCGGGAAGTCTAGGTCACCGTCTTGGAAAGACATCTGAAAACGGAATGTCCCGTCAGAACTCAATTTAACCGGGCGACCGCCGATCGTAACGGTGGCATCTGGCTCAGTTGCACCATAAACGATGAGTTCAGCATCGGCAATCATCCAAAACTTGCGTGGGCGAATCGGTGGTACTGAGGCTGAGAAACCAATACCCGACATGCCAACCCCAGACATAGAGTACATGCCAACCCCAGACATAGAGTACATGCCAACTCCAGACAGGGTCGGAATACTTGTACCGACTCCAGACATAGAGTACATGCCGACGCCCGACATGCCAACACCCGACATAGTCAGCGCACC
>JAAUOM010000020.1 GCA_012034865.1 Acaryochloris sp. CRU_2_0
GCACCCCGATATCTTAATTTTTGTGGGGAGGGCGATCGAGCGTTCCCCCATTTTCACGGTTTTTGCCGAGGTCATGGATGAAATCAATACCTGGAAAACCGTTTTGGAGTGGTGTATGGCCGCAAAAATCCGGCTGATTTTTGCCTCGACCAGTAGCCTCTGTAAAACTCGTCCCTCCCTTGAAAATCAAAGGGTTTGGCCTGCGTCTTGGTATGAGACCACTAAATTAATGATGGAGGACATGATCATCCAGCAAGCCCTTAGCCATGAGTTAACCGTTCAAATTTGCCGATTTTTTCAATCTATGGTGTCACCGAGCAGCACAAGGGGAATTTTGGCAATCTCTACACGCAAATTTTGTGGCATGCCCTTGAACAAACCTCCTTTGAACTTTGGGGACAAAAGGGTCAGTTTGACCCTGGTGAGCAAACCCGAGACACAATTTTTGCCCCAGAAGTCTCCCGCGCCCTCCTCTATTTACTGACCTTGCCCCCACCCCAACTCCATATTGATGACATTTCCGATTTAATTTTCAATATTGGCCAAGGTGAACCCATTTCTGTCCGTAGAATGATCCAACAGGTTGCAAGCTTACTGCCCCCAGAGCGCCAACCGATCATCGTCGAAGCAGAAGTCCCTCAAACCATCCGCAATTACGTGGTTCACACATGGGGAAATCCTCAAAAGCTTCTAGAAAAAGGTTTTCAGCCTCTATTTTCTGATCACTCCGAAAATCTGCAATTTATTGCCCAGGCATTGTTGAGCCAGATGGACTGGTACTGGTCGATTGTAGAGGATTTACGCCAGCAAGCCTTAATCAGTGCTTAACAACGGGCTGGTTTCTCTTACACATCAGGCTGAGCCTAAGCTCACTCCCCCTATGACAATAACGACCCTTATGGTCAAACCCTTTAAGGCAAAATAGGGAAACTCTTTGCCTTTTGGCTTTTGCCTTCAACCCTCAAGCTGTTCGAGCTGGAATTTTATCAAACTGACTGTTCTCCACTCGATGGATCGCTTTAGGATAGTTGCTTAAATGCACCGCTAACTGTGACTCAATTTGATCGCGCACGATCTGCCGATACTCCAGGAAGTGTTCAATAAAAGCAGTAGCAATTAAGTATCGAGTCACTACTTTTGGATTTTTTTGGATTATGCGGAACAAATTAATCCAGAACTTCCAGCGAGTTTTACGAACCACACCTTGACGCCAAGCGAGGGTACTGACAGCACGAATATCGATCCAACTCAGCTTAAAGGATTTGGTGCCCGATCCACCCTTCCGGGGGCGAATATTCATGCTCATAAAATGGCGAAACGTGCGGTCCAGATACTTTTGGGGATCATATATATTGCAGAAAGCTTCTACATATTCGTGGGCAATTTCTTCAATGGGTCGAGTCGGCACGTAGTTCATCAATGAGGTTTGATTACCGGTTCCCTCTTGACCTTTTATCAGCCGCCCTTCTTTTTCTAGACGGTGCCACAGTGCTGTGTTGGGCAAGGCTTGCAGCATACTAAACAGGGCAATAGGAATATTAGTCTTTTCGACGAAGCGCGTAATGCGATCGCCCGCACCGCTCTTTTCGCCGTCAAAACCAATAATGAAACCGGCCATGATTCGTAACCCCTTCTCGGCCATGGTATCGATGGATTCGCTCAGGGAGTCGCGGGTGTTTTGGAATTTTTTGGTTACCTTTAAGCTGTCTTCATCCGGGGTCTCAATTCCCAAAAACACACTAGTAAAGTTGCATTCGATCATCAGATCCATCAACTCTTCATCCTGGGCTAAATCAACGGAAGCCTCAGTCGCAAAGTTGAAGGGATAATCCTTTTCTGCAATCCAATGCCGTAACTCGGCTAGGAGCAGCTTCACATTGCGTTTGTTGCCAATGAAGTTATCATCGACCATAAACACTGAGCCGCGCCACCCCAACTCATAGAGCCGTTCTAGCTCACCAATCAGTTGTTCAGGAGTTTTCGTTCTCGGTTTGCGGCCATAGAGAACAATGATGTCGCAAAACTCACATTGAAAGGGACATCCGCGCGAGAACTGCACTGACATGTTGTCATAGGCCGAAAACTTGAGCAGATCGTAGCGGGGGACTGGCGTTTCGGTGACAGATGGCTTTTCCGTTGCTCGGAATACCCCCCGTTCTTCTCCTCGCTCAATCGCTTCGATGAACATGGGTAAGGTGAGTTCCCCTTCATCTAAGATCAAGTAGTCTGCTCCCACAGCCTGTAAATCTTCAGGAACAGAAGTGGCGAAAGGTCCACCGACAGCAACTTTTTTACCTCGCCGATGGGACTCTTCAACGAGGCACAACATATCTTCTTTTTGGACAATCATGCCAGAGAGGATCACCAGTTCTGCCCAGTCCCAATCTGACTCAGGGACGGCTTCTATGTTGCGATCGATGAGCCTAAATTCCCACTCTTGGGGCAGGATAGCAGCTACAGTTACCAATCCTAGCGGCGGCAGCAAGGCTTTTTTATCGACTAGGGATAAGGTTTTCTCAAAAGACCAAAAACTTTTTGGAAAGAGGGGGTATATCAGTAAAACTCTCATATAGTGGCCACGTCTCCTAGTCCAAATACCTCAAATCTTACCGCTTATTCGTATTTCTTGCTGAAATGACTTTAACCTTATCCATTGAAGCGATTAAATCTGGATGTTTGTGCATTTTTCTAAAGCAGTTTGTTGAGTTTGTCAACTAGAGTTATGCCTTTAAACCCAACTGTCTACGCACCCAGGTTGCCCCCATGAATAATAAGGGTGTCACCACCGCCCCCGTTAAAATCAGATGCAACGGCAAGTGAAAATAAAAAAACCATAGCAGCAAAACCCCATAGGTAGAATCTATATGATCAATAAAGTAGAAAATTTTGCTGCTCTCATCCCCAGCAGGAATTTGCAAGCGCCGCTTAATAAAGGAATTGGGTAACTCAGACAGATTAAAAATGAAGCCGACCAACAACCCATACTCCAGATAATTGAAGTGGGATAATTGAATGGGTGGCGTCGCAGGTGTAAAAAACTGTGATTCGATTAATTGCAGTAAAAAAGTACTTAAAGCACAGGTTAATGGTAGACTTATCAATCCTCTCCATCGTTTGTTTGAGCCAAACCATTGCGATTGAATGGGAACGTTTAACAGCTCAAAGGGCTTTGTTTGCCAAAGAAATGCCTCCAAAACGCCAGCAATAAAAAGCCCTAAGCCTAGCCACAAGATATTTAAAGTATCTTGAGCGAATTGAGTCAAGAAAAGCATTGTTTTTGCAGTGGCATAAATTGGATATCCTGTTTAAAGAACAACTTTTTTACCTAAGTGCACTCAATCCAATCCTTGACATTAAAGCTAAAGGCTGGTTGACGACAACAGGCTTGTCATGGTTCCACGGGGGTGTGCGGCACACCTTAGCCTTGGATGAAGTGGTGGGTGTAAAACCAATCCCTGATCTCCTGTCGCAAGGGTTGGTGGGGTTTGTGGTGTGTGCCTATCCGCTAATGCGGGTACATCCTTGGACTTTACAACAACGCCGACAGCTACGGGAATATCGATTTGCTTGTGGGACAAAGGAGGTGCGATCGCACTGGCTCAACGTCCTGCAACAAGCCCTCCAAAGTCTGCCGATTCAGCCCCAACAAGCTGTTCCCCCTCGGCATCTCCAAGTCTTAATTAACCCTAAAGGCGGGCGACAACAGGCCCAGCAGGTTTACGAAACCATTCGTCCTGTCCTGGAGAATGCCCATTGTCGCTTGAGTGCCTTTGCCACCCAAGGCGGAGAATTGACGGTGCAGGCGGTTCGAAATTTAGACTTGAGTGATATTGATGGGTTTGTGGTGGTGGGTGGCGATGGCACAGTGTATGAGTTGATCAATGGTTTAATGACCCATGCTGAGGGGGAGGGTGCGATCGCCAAACCCATTGGTGTTATCCCTGCTGGGACTGGCAATGGTCTAGGCAAAACCATTCTAGAACTCTCCCAAGAGTCTTATGATCCCATCAATGCCGCTTTTGTGATTGCCAAAGGTCAGTGCCATCCCCTCAACTTGGGTGTGGTTGAGCAAGACGGACACCAGTACTACAGCATTCTCTCTTTAGCTTGGGCTTTGATTAGTGATATCGATATCAAGTCCAACCAATTGCGCTTCCTTAAGTTTTTAGGGTCTTGGCGCAGTGATCTATATGCCATCCTCCGCATCTTGGCTCTACGCAGCTATCAAGGCAAGGTTTCCTTCTTACCTGCCCCTGGCTGGCCTCCCCATCCATGCGGGCTTCAGACCTCCACCCCCCTACTCAATGCCCCAACCCACAAGTCCAATCTACCTGCCGCCACCCCTAGCACCCATCAGCAAGATTGGTGGGTCATAGAAGGGGAATTTGTCGGCCTGTGGGTGATGAATGTGGCCTGGGCCACCCACAGTGTCCACGCTGCTCCCCATGCACAATTAGCGGATGGCTATATGGATGTTTTGATCATCCGCAAAGGTATTTCTCGCTGGCGCTTACTGACGGCTTTTCTTAAAATTGCCACCGGAGAACATCTGCTCCTGCCAGAAATGGAATATTACAAGGTTCGTTGTCTGCATTTGGAACCCCAGAGTGCCACGGGTCTCCTCGCTGTGGATGGAGAGCAAATCGAACATCGACCTGTACAAATGCAAGTTCTCCCTCGCGTCGCTCAGGTTTTCTGTCGTTGATTTTTGGCACACTCCCATACTTCCTAGACATGGGCTGTGCTTACGACTTCTGTAAACCAACCAACCGATGTATACTCATCCCCAATTGTGCAAATGTTCAGAACAATTGCTGGGGCTACTGGCAACTATGTGCAGTTTTGAGATTCGGTGGAGTATTTATTTGCAATGATGAAGTCAATCACCTTATCAACGACCGTTACGCTGGCCATCATGGGGATAAGCTTGCCTGCCCAGGCTCTAGAGGCTGATCTGGTCAAAAAACTCCAAGACACTCGCTCCTGTGCAGGATGTAACCTCAGCAATGCCAACCTCAGTGGTCTGGATTTGCGTCAGGCCAATCTGCAAGGAGCCAATCTCAGTAACGCCAATCTCAGTAACGCCAATTTGAGTCAGGCCAATTTAAGCCACGCCAGTCTCCAGGGGGCTACTCTCTATCTCACTAATTTCCAGCAAGCCAATCTGGTCTCCGCCAATCTGAGTCAGGCGAATCTTACGGGTGCGCAGTTAGAGAAGGCCAATTTACAACGGACGAATTTAGGGAAAGCCACCCTCAACTCCGCCAAATTGACCGCTGCGAATCTCAGCCATGCCGACTTGAGTCACGCCAACTTAAGGGAGGCTGATCTCAGTCATACTACCCTCGTCAGTGCCAACTTCCAGGGGGCAACGCTGCAACAGACCAATTTCCAGGGCACGGCAAGATCCCAGACACTAGCGGCTCCTATTTCGGTCTCATCCCCCCCTGATCCAGCCTTGGCGACCTCGTTCCCTCCGACTCAACATTCCCCAAGCTCTCTCACCCAGACGAATCGGCAAGATTATCTCACCGTTTCATCTATTGATTTTAAGACAAATCCATTAGACCCAACTGCCCGCCCAGACTTAAGCGCGATCGCTTCAACCCAACCCAGTGATTTCCCAACAACTGCTGAGCCTCCCCTATCATCTTCACCTGCACAGACTTTGTCTCAGCCTTTGTTGGTTCAGGAGAGTACTTCCCCTCGGTCTACCTCTGTCAGGGCTGCTGATTTAGTACAGGTCGAATCTGCTGCTCCTGCTTCCCTGGCTCAGTCTGAAACAACCCCGCAAAAGACTGATTCTTCAACTAAAGAACCTATTATCACCCCCCTCGCCAATCAGCAATTTCAGCAGCCAACAGCCATTCACCTGCCGAAGGGTGTGGTGTCTTTAAATTTGTACAATCGCCTGTTCTTTTTACCAGGGGCAGAAGCCGATAGTGGTACGGCTGCTTACCCCAATATCGGCGTGACTTGGGGAGTGACGGACAGTACAGAGCTGGATTTAACGCTGCAAGTGGTGGATACGGGTAGCCCAGACAGACTGGGGCCCTTTAGTGTCAGACGGGTCAGTAATCGGGATTTGACCTTGTCTGTGAAGCAAAGACTTTGGAATAATGCCGAGGATACCCTGGCCTTTAGTGGGGTCTTCTCTGTGGCTGCTCCCTTGACCAAGCGCACCTTTGAATTCAATCCTGGGGTAATTGAGCGAGAAAATAAAAGCCTGATCCCGGCGTTGCAATTGCCGTTTACTGCAACCATGGGCGATCGCTGGCAATTTACCCTCTCACCTACTGTTGCCTTCTTCCCCAATAGCAATGCGGTGTTTATCCCGCGTCCGCCGTTGGCTAATTCTGGTTCCTTTGGTACAACTTTGGGGTTAAGTGGAGCCATTTCTTTTCAGGTGCATCCTCGTTTAACCTTGTGGGGAGATGCCTTTGTGCCCTTTACGGGCAATAACAGTTTTGATCGAGATACGGGTCTACCTGCTAAGGCGATCGCTTACAATGCGGGCTTGCGATATTTTATTAATCCCAGCTTAGGCATCGATCTATTTGCGACCAACACCTTTGGCGGTAAAGGCTCCCTGGCCTTAACCGCAGACAAAGACTTAACAGGCGTTGGGGTGAGGGTGATCGCCTTACCCAGTCTCTTTTCTGCCAATCGCCGCTATGCCGATAGTTTCAATCGCCAACGAGAGGGTCAAGATTCGCCCTTAACCACGGATGGGTTGGCCTTTTTGGATGGGGGGACGGTGCCCAGTCAGCGGTTTCTCTGGAATTTGCAGGCAGGCGGCCAAGGGATTATGACCGCTTTGCGCTATGGCATTACTAAAGATTTTGAGCTATCGACTTATTTGGATTACATCTTTGGTGAGGTGGATGAATCGGAACAAGGTTTTGGGGTGAAGCTGCGACTCTTGAACCAGGATGAAGGAGCGCCCTTGACTGGAAGTGCAGCGATCACGGTGGGGTTAACCAACAATCTCTTCGATAATTTCGACAATAACAGTCGAAATGGACGGTTTCGGCTTGGAGATCCCAAAGATTTTCCCCTTATTTTTGCAACGGATAGCCCTGAAGGCAGACGTTTTGTGGTGACCGTGTCCCTGCCGCTGCACTATAAAGCCAATGATCAGTTGGCCTTCTGGTTCACGCCAATGCTGGGTTTTGTCCAACGGGACGGGGTGGAACTGGGTGGCTTTAATGTGGGCGGATCGGTAGAGGTGATTCGTGATCTCAGCCTTGTGGGCGAATTGGGGGCTAATTTCTTGGGTGAGGGCAATGCCTTTATCGGCAATACCCTGGCAGACCGGATTCCTTGGTCTTTTGCCGTGCGCTGGGATCCCAGTCGCTTATTTGGCAGCGAGAGCCGTAAGGGCAATCGTCCCCATGTGGAAGTGTATGTCACCAATCGCGTGGGCGCTTCCACTTGGAATCAGCTGCGCGTCAGAGATCAAAATGAAGTGACGGTGGGAGCAGGAATTGCCATTCCTTTTTAAAGCTCTTTTGTCACAGAGCAAAAGAATGCGATAAGAGTTTCAGCAGTACGAGGAGGGATAGTCATGGAAGCAGGATATGATTTCAGTGCTAAGGCTAGAGATTAACAACAATGTCAGATCATTCTCCGTCTGTTGAGGCTGCAACACCTATCATGCCTGATGTAGAGGATGCTAACCTCACTGTTCCGCAGTCTGGGTTAGACAAGATTGTACAATTTTTTACCCTGAAGCTGGCCCGCACCTTAGCCCGTTTCCCCTGGATCACCCCCAATCGGGTGACATGGGTGTCAGCAGGCATTGGGGGGCCTTTAACGGGGTGGCTGATTGTGCAACAACAGTATGGGCTAGCGACTGCTTTGGTGATTGTCAGTGGTTTGTTGGATGGGTTGGATGGCGATATTGCCAGGGAAAGAAATTTAACCTCGATCGAGGGTGGGATTTTAGATAGCGTTTTGGATCGATATGTCGATTTTTTCCTGATTGCTGTCTTGATTCTGGTTAACCCCCAGGATCATCTTCTCGTGGGGTTATGTGCCCTATTGGGGACAACGATGGTTCCTTATATTCGTGCCAGAAGTGAAGTGGCGGGGAAAAGTTCCATTGCCAGTATCGGTAGCCGAGCCATCCGTATGGTGCTGATTATCTTAGGACTCTTGACCCAGCAGTTGTTTGTGTTACTGATCGCTTTAGCAATTATTGCCAATATAGCGGCGGTTCATCGATTCTGGTTTGCGTTAACACCAACACCAGAGCCGCCTAGCCATGCATCGTAACGAGAACCAATAGTTTGACACTTTACTAAATTTTGGATTCTTAGCAGTTGGAGTAGAGACCAGAAATGGTCAAAAGGGTTTTGACATGGTGAAATCTGCGGAAACACGCGAACGTTTACCGGAGTGGTTACGGCGACCTATTGGTAATGCCAGTGATCTATCAACAGTGCAACAGATCATCAAACATCATCAGACTCACACGATTTGTGAAGAAGGTCGCTGTCCGAATCGTGGGGAATGTTATGCCCAGAAGACTGCTACGTTTTGCTAATGGGACCTGTGTGTACCAGAGCCTGCTCTTTTTGTCAGGTGGATAAAGGTCATGCGCCTCAACCGCTAGATGAGCAAGAACCCCAAAAAGTAGCCGAGTCAGTGCGCTTACTCGGTTTAAAGTATGTGGTGCTCACGTCTGTTGCCAGAGATGATCTGCCGGATCAAGGGGCGGGTTGGTTTGCAAGGACAATGGCTGCGATCCGAGCCGTCAACCCCAACACTGATATTGAAGTTCTAACGCCTGACTTTCGCGGAGATCGCACCCTCATCACCACCGTCGTTAACGCCGCCCCCGTCTGCTACAACCACAACCTAGAAACGGTTCGGCGTCTGCAAGGGCCCGTCCGCCGGGGAGCCAAGTATGAGCGATCGCTCCAAGTCTTGGCCACCGTCAAGGAACTTGCCCCTCATATTGCCACGAAATCGGGGTTGATGTTGGGACTGGGAGAAACCGCAGCCGAGATTGTGGAAACAATGCAGGATTTAAGAGCGGTGGGCTGCGATCGCATCACCCTTGGCCAATATCTACGCCCTTCTCTGGCTCATCTGCCCGTGCAAAAATACTGGCATCCTGATGAATTTGAACACTGGGGTGAAATTGCCCGTTCGTTGGGATTCACTCATGTCCGCTCCGGCCCCTTGGTGAGAAGTTCTTATCATGCAGGTGAGTAGCATCAGGGTACGTCATCATTTCACCACATTCTAATTTCTATACCTACGGCAGGCTAACGCCAACGCGGTATAAGCGGAGTACTGCGATAATCTATGCTTGATCAAGCTTTGACCGGAGCAGCGGTTTGACGACGAACAACCCCTCGATCAAAGGGTTGGCCATTCACCCCAATGCCTTTGATCACCAATTGATCCGCAAAGACCTCACCCACCGTAAAACCGAACTGTGAACTAGAAAAAGCAGTCCAAGACGATTTGCCTGTAGGACGCAACTGGGCACCCCCAATCCCACAGGTTAAGTAGGTGGTGCCAGCGATCGGCAGAGTCCGTTCGTAATGGTGTTCATGCCCATTGATATAAAGCTGAACATTGTATTTGTCAAACAGGGGCGGTAATTGATCGGTTAGGCTGGTTCGGGGCTGATGTTGACCCAATAACGGTTCGAGTTGAACCAAGAGATGTTTGCGGATACTGTGGAGTCCAGAGGCATAGATTGGATGATGACCCAGCACAATTTTCCAATCCGCCTGAGATTCAGCAAGTGCAGCCTCTAACCATGCTAGTTGTTCGGTTTGATGGTGGCCTGAGTTCGTATCGAGGGCAAAAAACTGGACGGAACCTTGGGAGAACGTATAATACCGTCCCTGCATATTAAATCCAGAATAGCGAATTTGATCCTCACCTTGATTCGAGAGAATATCGTGGTTGCCTAGAACTGCGTAGAATTTCACACCTTGCCGCAATAAATCTTGGTAGGGTTCCTCAAACACTTGCTTAATTTTATCAATCTCACCGCCCGCGTAGATGTTGTCGCCTACTAGCAAGACCGAGTCAAAGGGATGGGTTTGGCGGTAGCGACCCATAGCTTGTGCAACCTTATATTGGGATTGTTCCCCTATCCCGACATCCCCGACCGCGATCCATCGCAGTAGGGGTTTAGCGTCTGTAGGTTCGGTAGGTGAATCCGGGTGATCCTGAAAAGACAGGGTTTGGGAGAGAGTCTGGCGATGCAGAGCACCAACGCTTAAGCCCGTTAGACTGGCTAAAGTCAGGAATTTTCGACGTTTGAGTGGCATACTTAGCGTGAATCCTGTGAATTCAGTAAGGAGATAATGAGAGGTAAAGTGGCTTGGGAAAAATCAGAATTCGACAAGATTCTTCGGGGAAAAGCCATATCGTCAACAACAGGCCAGACTGTAATCATTGCGTGAGTAAATGATGGATGCTAGAAGCGGATAGTGTGAATGCTGCCCTATTTAAGTCTAAACTGCCACAACTGCAAATTCAACACGTCGATGTTGTCACGGCCTTAGGCAATCAATCCCTATTGCAAAACATTTCTTTTGAGGTTTTTGCGGGCGATCGCATCGGTATTATTGGAGCCTCGGGTTCAGGCAAAACCACCCTGCTACGTCTCCTCAACCGTCTGAGTGAACCCACCAGTGGCTCCATTACCTTTGAGCAAAAGCCCCTCTCAGCCTGGTCTATCTTGTCCTTACGCCGCCAGATCATGCTCGTTCCCCCAGAACCGAAACTTTTGGGAATGACGGTACAAGAGGCGCTCAGTTATCCCCTGAGATTACAAAACATCCCCGATCAAACCCTGCAAACGCGCATTCTTCTCTGGCGACAACGGCTGGGCATTGCCGATGAATGGCTCAACTCAACGGAGTTGCAGCTTTCCATGGGTCAACGCCAGCTTGTCAATTTAGCCCGCGCTTGTCTGAGTGAACCGAAGATTTGCCTTCTGGATGAGCCTACCTCAGCCTTAGATCCCGGCACTGTTGAACGAGTTGCCCAGGTATTGGTAGCCAGCTCTATGACCCTCCTAATTGCCAGTCACCAGTTTGAGCTTTTGGCGAAGGTGTGCGATCGCATCCTCTGGCTCCACCAAGGGCAGTTATATCTGGATGTTCCCCTGACCCAGATCAACTGGTCAGAGATTCAAGCTCAGTTGGTAGCCCAAGCGCAAGCCGAACAGGCCGAGTGGGAATAAGAGTAACCATCGCTAAGTGAGCTAAATAGACTGAACTCTAGAGATGGACATTGGCGGTGTGGGAGCCGTCAGGCCGGAATTGAAGCGGTTAGAAGCTTCCACAGGGTTAGATCCGTTAGGCCAGCGAGATTGGCTCGGACTGGTCTCCATCAGATAAGACAGATTCAGACGATACCCCACATTCCGAACCGTTTGGATCAGTTGAGGCTGCTGAGGGTCAGGCTCGATTTTTTTACGCAAAGAAAGAATATGGGTATCCACGGTACGAGGATTATCAATACTTTCAGGCCAAGCTCGTTGCAACAGTTCTAGACGACTGAGGGCAACACCTTCTGCTTGCACTAAAACATACAACAGACTAAATTCCTGGGGTGTTAAATCCACTAACTCGTTATGGTAGTGAACCCGGCGCTGAATCAAATCAATCCGCAAAGCCCCAAAGGAGACTTGGGTGGGTAAGCTGAGGCGACTGCGCCGACTCAAGGCGGCAATGCGTGCCAACAACTCTTGCATCCCAAAGGGCTTACCCAGATAGTCATCTGCACCCGCCTGCAAGCCAGACACCACATTGGCTTCAGCAGTTTGAGCAGACAACATCAAAATCAGAGGGTGCTTTTGCTGCTGTAACCAATGGCACAGATCTCGACCTGAGCCGTCAGGCAAATCTGAATCTACAATCACTAGATCCGGTTGATACTGTTGATAGACGGCTTGTGCTTGTTTAACGCTGCCACTGAGATGAATGAAATACTTTGCCTGCTGCAAATGCCAACCCAACAAAGATCTTAAATGAGGATTAGCCTCAACAATTTGAATGTGGAGTGGTTCCACTGAATTAAGGATCCTGCGTAAAGGCTAATGTGCTATGTCCAACGGTAACAGAAAAAAACAGAACTTTTGGTAACTCAAGTTACGAAGTCAGGCTTGAGCGATAGCAGCCTTCCTAGGAGGGAATGGTTGAATACCCTCCTGCTGAAAATGGTTCTATTGGTGATAGAACGCGATCATTGAAAAAATATTCTTTAGAATGGGAAGTACTGATTTGGGCAATTGGTGTGGGTGACAAACCATTCCTTAACCCCTCTGGGAAGTGGATGATTGCTGGAGCAACTGTCTTAGCACTTGGCATCACTGCTGTAGGGGTTCATCTGGCTATCCAAAAACTATCTAAACCCGCAGCGCTTAGTACACAGAATGCTACTGTCAAGCCCCGCAAGATTAATGCCTTGGGTAGAATTGAGCCAGCGGGTCAAGTGGTACAAGTGAGTGGTCCTACGGGAGAGCGGATTTTGCGGTTATTGGTGAAGGAAGGGCAGCAACTGGAGAAAGGTCAACCCATTGCTTTTCTAGAGAGTTATCCTGAACGGCAAGCGGAGGTAAAGTTGGCAGCGAGTCAGCTTTTAGAAGCTCACCATCGATTTATTGCTGAGCGAGATTTGGGACAAGCTCAACAACAAGAGGCCAGAACGCGGCGTAATCAAGCCGAAAATCCGAAAATACGGGAGATTGTAGCGCAAGAAGCCATGGTCAGACAGTCTAAAGTCGAGTATGAACAAGCTCAAATCAATCTCAAACGCTACCAATATTTACAGGAAGCTGGGGCAGTTGCTCAACAAGACCTAGAGGATAAGGAATTAGAGTTTCGCAGTAAACAGCAGCAGCTCAATAATGCGATCGCAACCCTCGCCCAACTGCAAGAACAACTGCAAACCGACAGCAACAATGCCAAAGCTCAAATTAATAGTACAACGGCAGGATCTGTGAGATCGCAAGTCCAAATTGACTTGGCTTCTGCTAACAGTAACCTTGAACTGGCCAAAGCCCGCTTGGCCCGCGCCATGATTCGCGCCCCCCAAGCAGGCCAAGTCCTCAAAGTGTTGGTTCGAGAAGGCGAAGCCATTCCGGCAGTGGCTAGCCAGGGCAGTAATTCCCAACAGGCTGTTGTAGAAATGGGCAATACGCGGCAAATGTATGTGGTTGCCGAAGTCTACGAAACGGACATTAACCAAATCCAAATAGGTCAACTCGCCAAGATTTCCAGCCCTGCTTTTAAGGGTGAAATCTCAGGAACGGTGGACAAAATTGGCTTAAAGATCGGTAAAAATGATGTCGTTGGTACAGACCCCGCTGCTAATACCGATACTAGAGTCATAGAAGTCAAAATTCGCCTCCAAAATAGTATTGCGGTATCTGGATTAACTAATTTACAAGTTGACGTTGCCATTGAACCCCAAGAAGGCTAAACCTTTGTTCTGATGCTGCTTGCCATCCCCCTTGCCTGGTTACAGCTTGCCCGCGAAAAAGTGCGGTTGTTCGTGGCGCTGGCTGGGATTGGCTTTGCTGTGATTTTGATGATGATGCAACTGGGCTTTCAAGAAGCCTTGTTTACGGCTGCGGTCAATTTTCACGTCAATCTCAATACCGATATTGTCCTGATTAATCCCCAGTCCACCACATTATTTGCCATTAAAAACTTTAGTCGCAGACGACTCTATCAAGCGGCAGGGGTTGCTGGGGTAGAATCGGTGACCCCCCTTTATTTAGATTTTGGCCTGTGGCGCAATCCAGACAACCGTAGCACCCGGCAATTGATGGTCATTGGCTTTGAACCGAGCCAGAAAGTCTTTACCTTGCCCGGAGTCGAAGAGCATCTGGAAGATATTAAGCGTCCTGATGTTGTTCTCTTTGATCAAAATTCTCGACCGGAGTATGGGTCGATTGCTCAGAAATTTAAGGCAGGTCAAACCGTCACCACAGAAGTCTCTGGGCGGCGGATCACTGTCGGTGGGTTATTTCAATTGGGGGCCTCTTTTTCCGCCGATGGCAACTTGATTACCAGTGATCTGAACCTGATTCGGATGCTGCCCAACCGCACCTTGGGTCTGATTGATATTGGTTTAATCAAGATCAAAACCGGAACCGATGTCAATGCCGTGATTCAGACCCTCAAACAAACGTTGCCCGATGATGTGCTTGTGTTATCTAAGCAAGGGTTTGTGCGCTTTGAGCGCAATTACTGGGAAACTAGCACCACGATTGGCTTTATTTTTACCCTAGGCACGCTGATGGGCTTTATTGTCGGCATGGTGATTGTCTACCAAATTCTCTACACCGATGTCTCCGATCACCTAGCTGAATATGCCACCCTTAAAGCCATGGGCTATAAAAGCCGATTTCTCTATTCTGTGGTCTTGCAAGAAGCCTTTATCTTAGCGGTGTTAGGATTTATTCCAGGATTTGCCCTCTGTTTAGGGCTGTATAAACTTGTGCGCGATGGCACGGCTCTGCCGATGTTCATGACCTTGGATCGGATCATCACTGTCTTTTTCTTGACATTGATCATGTGCGTTGTTTCAGGCGTGATTGCCATGCGCAGAGTGCAAGCGGCTGATCCAGCAGATATCTTTTAGGTATGAGTACGGGGAGATATGATTACTCCACCAGTGATTGCCATTGATCACGTCAGCCATTTCTTTGGCAAGGGGAGATTGCGTAAGCAAGTTCTGTTTGAGATTTGCATTGACATTCATCCCGGAGAAGTGGTGATTATGTCAGGCCCGTCGGGTTCAGGCAAAACCACGCTGCTTACTCTAATTGGGGCGCTGCGCTCCACCCAAGTGGGCAGTCTGCAAGTCCTGGGTCAGCAACTCAAAGATGCGAGAACATCTGATTTGGAGCAGGTGCGACGCTATATTGGCTATATTTTTCAAGCCCATAATTTATTGCACTCCCTCACCGCCCGTCAAAATGTGCAAATGTCCTTAGATCTGCATCGGGAGATTTCCCCAGCAGTGGCCTATCAACGGTCGGTGGATATTCTGACTGAGGTGGGGTTAGCAGAATGGGTGAATTATTATCCCCATGAATTGTCGGGAGGGCAAAAACAACGGGTTGCGATCGCCCGTGCCCTCGTCAGCCGTCCCAAAATTGTCTTGGCCGATGAACCCACCGCCTCCTTAGATAAACAATCGGGTCGGGATGTCGTTGAACTCATGCAACGTCTGGCCAAACAACAAGGCTGTACGATCCTGATGGTCACCCATGATACGCGGGTTCTAGATGTAGCCGATCGCCTCATTCATATGGAAGATGGTCGTCTGAGCAGCCTCGATCCCGATTCTTTGGTTGCCTATTCGCCCTAGTAGAGGCTAGATGCTAGTTTTTCTGTTTATTTCCATCCTTATGATCCTCAAACTGGGGCAATCTCTTATAAGAATATTCATCAGTAAGGTGAAAGCTCACGCTGGATTATTTTTCTCGTGGCAAGCAGATTATCCCTAAAATTCTTGCGGGTCAATCCTTACAGAAATTTGCAATCAATCATAACTGGTTTTTTGGACAGGCTAGCCAATGCAAGTCTCTGAATTAATTGACAAGTTATTGCAATAGACTCTATTCTCTGCTACCTTAGCTATTGATGGATTTATTGATAGTCTTTATCAGTTAATCCAGGGACTGATGCGGGGATTGACCTGTTCAAGTTGCAAGTTGCAGGCCAAAAGTTAGCTGTGTCAAATCTAAGCTTGTCAGGCTAGAACTTGAAGTCATAGTTCCCCGTTGGTGCAGGTTTAAGTATTTGAGATCCGCAACTTCACATCATTTCAATACCAAGAAGAGATCAGGATTTGGGGACACTTGCAAAAGGACAAAATTGTTTGGAGGTTATGGATGCGCCCATCTCATCAATTCACTGAAGAATCCCTAATTGTCAGAGTTTGTCTAGGCGATCGCAGACAAGTCCATCGGCGATTACAAGAACTCTCTGTCCAAGCCTGGTGTTTAGCAGACGGACAATTGCGTGTAAAGGTTAACAACCATGTTGAAGCCGCTCAGGTTCAAAGTGTTCTCCAACAATTTGTCGCTTCCCGATCCGAGTTGGTCAGTTGGCTGGAGGAGTGTTGGCAAAGGTAGATCTGTGCAAGAGCAATCCCGAAAACTTGCCATTATTCGCCAAGACCAAGATGGCTGGACAGACTTTTTCATCGGCGATCTGAACGCTTCATCTAGGCATTATCGCAGCCTCCTAGATGGGCAAGCTAAGGTTGGGCTTCACTATCAAGAGATGGACTTAACCCTCATCCGCAAAATGGCCTGCCCATCACCAGCGATTCCTATTTATCTATGGCGAGCATTACAAGATTCAGCAGCCGCCAAGGTCTAAGTTTTAGAGAAAACGGTTCATCATCCTGTTGTTTCATCTTCGTTTATAGATTTATGGGCAAGCACATCCAAAAAACAGACTTCACACTTTGTGGTCGGTTTGTAACCTATATTCTTTCCAAAAGCTGCCAAGTTAAGGGCATCCGCCTAACAACTGCTCAAGGAGAGCAATACATTAAATTAGCGAAGTCTTTACGCCCTGCTTGCTCAGATGTTTTACAGCCCGGAACCTGGATTCAGATTCACGGTTGCCAAACCCAAAATACCAAGACGGGCAAAATCAAATTGAAAGCCCAGGCAATCGTCCCCGCGCTGCCCAGTATTGATGCAAAACCTGCGGACTCTTCAGACCTTTCAGACCCTTCCGAACAATCCCTAGCCTGTCCCCACAAAGGCAAAATCAGAATTTGCCAAAAATCAAGTTGTCGCAAGCGCGGCAGTCAAAAAATCTTGACTGCCTTGAGTGGTGCGATCCAAGCCTCAGGACGAGAAAAAGAGATTCAAGTCCAATCGATGGGGTGCGTGGGTAAGTGTAAAGCAGGCCCCAACCTCATTGTTTTTCCAGACAAAACCCGCTACGTCCGCGTGAAACCCCAAAATATCACCACTATTCTCCAACAGCATTTCTGATGATTGTCGTATAGGTCAGCTATTCTATCAGATTTATAAAAAAATGAGAATGATAATCATTCCCTGATATGATGTTGTCACTCCTTTTCGGTACTTGAATCTCTCAGGATCCGTCAGGGGGCTTTTCTACTGTGTGTGAGGATTTTTCATGAAATATACTCGTTTGCTGATTAGTAGTATTAGCTTTACCAGTGCTCTTATGGTTGCTGTTAGTGGGATTGCTGTCGGTGCTACTGACAGCAACAAACGATTACCCAGCGATCTTGAGACTGTCATAGCAATAAGCAACTCTAAGCAGTCCACAAGACCTCACCAGGCTTTAGTTGTTGAGCAGCCTGGGAATGCAAAGCCTAACGATTCTCTAGAACTGACTGATCAATCTGTTTCTTCTGCAATTCATACAGATCAATCCATCCTTTTAGCAGATACGTCGGTGTCAGAACTGATCAGGGATACCGAAGAAGATGCGATCTCTCAGGTCACCTCTGTCTCTCAACTGTCTGATGTGCAACCCACTGATTGGGCTTTTCAATCCATTCAATCCTTAGTGGAACGCTATGGTTGTGTCGCAGGTTATCCCGATGGAAGCTTCAAACCCAATCGAGCTATGTCCCGTCGAGAAGCAGCCGCCTTAGTAAATGCTTGCTTGGATAATCTGAGTAATCGGTTTGCCACCAAAGAAGATTTGGATGCCGTTAAAGCCCTGCAAGATGAATTTGCCGCTGAATTAGCCACCCTAAGAGGACGGGTAGATGGTCTAGAAGCACGAGTCGCAACCGTTGAAGCGCAGCAGTTTTCAACTACGACCAAACTCCAAGGGCAAGTTGTCATGGCCGCCCAATTTGGTGATTTTTTGGATAATCCCGGCGATAATATTCCCACTCCGGGTGGTGTAGGAACGGGTACACCAATCATTGCCAATAGTCCGATTGGTGATTCTCGTGCCAGCGCCATTGCCAGAGTGCGCCTATCGTTTCTAACGAGTTTTAATGGTGATGATGTCTTAGATTTAACCTTGGAAACGGGTAATGGCGGATCTGACTTTTTCTCTGACACTGGCATCGCCAACCCCACTAATAATCCTTTCCCTGTTCCCCCGCTTGTAGGTGCCAATGCCGGCCTTGACAGAACAACGCTGGGCGATCCAGGCATAGTTGACTATACTGGCTCTGGTCCTGAGGTCAGCTTATATAACCTTGGCTATACCTTCAAACCCGCTAAGAATTTGGCTGTTACCATTGGTCCATTAATTTATCCGAGTGCCTTCATTGACAGCAATAGTTATGCCAACGATGAGGCTGCTGATTTTAGTTCTGGTTTTTTCATCAATAACCCCTTAATCATCGCTGAAGCAGTTGATGGTCCTGGAGGAGCAGGTGCGGCCTTTGATTGGAATGTGAATGGTGGCCCTGTGAGTGTGCGTGGTCTTTTCATTGCAGCAGATGCAGCTTCTGCTACTGGTGTTGATGGCGGTTTAGTTGGAGATCCGTTTCAAGCGTCGGCTGAAATTGAATATTCCAATGACTTTGGTGAAGATGACCAGAACAGCTTTGCGATTCGGGCTCAATTTACCCATGCTGAAACCTACAACGTCGACCAAAACATCATTGGTGCCAATGCAGAATTGACGATAGGTCAGTTTGGCCTTTTTGGGCGGTATGGCCTTTCCATTGATCCCAGATTAAGCAATGGGGGGGTAACCATTGACCTATTCGAAAATGTGGCGGGGTCTGGCACCAATACTAATATCCAAACTTGGATGGCGGGTGTAGGGGTCAAAGATTTGTTGGTTCCAGGTTCACTCTTAGCTGTAGCAGCAGGTCAACCTTTTATCGTCAGCTCCAGCGATCCAAACTATGCAACTCAAACTAATTTTGAGGCGTTTTATCGGTTTCCAGTCAATGAAAACATCACCATTACGCCGACAATAATGTTGATTACTAATCCCTTTAATATTAGCAATGGCAATCCTAGCGATATTATCCAAGGTCTGGTAAGAGCAACTTTCTCTTTTTAAGGTCTTCTCACTACTCCCTCACGAGTTGGTCAATGCTCTCTAAGGAGGGCATTTTTTATTTATAGGGATGATGCTTGAGCATGCAGTTTAGGCTTTCGGATATCTGCCCGCAACTGGTATCGTTTGTCTAGTCAAGGCTGTTAAGGTTCAGGAGGAGAGTGAATGACAGAAGCTACAAACGTATTGGGAGGACCCCTGCAAACCTGCTGTACCTCGCCAATGACGGGTTTTTATCGGGATGGCAAATGCAATACCGGAGCCGGAGATATGGGTGCCCATATTGTCTGCGCTCAAGTGACGTCAGCATTTTTAGCCTATACCCAGGCTCAAGGCAATGATCTCAGCACACCGGTTCCGATGTACGGGTTTCCAGGTCTCAAACCTGGTGATTGTTGGTGTGTCTGTGCGTCCCGCTGGCAAGAAGCCCTCGAAGCAGGAGTGGCTCCACCTGTGCGCTTGGCAGCCACCCATGCGATGGCTTTAGAGTATGTCTCCCTTGAAGATCTTAAGCGATATGCCCTTGATACAGACGTTTAAGGGCTGATCGAGATTCCATTGAATTCATTGTGAATCAGTGGGATTGTTGCAATGGGCGAAAATCTGACTGTGGACAGAGCCTGAGCTACGCCTTTCATTTTGCTCTGTGAAATGGCGATCGCTCTCTGTTCCTGCTCTTAGAAAGCTTATGTCTTTAGGCAGAGGAGCATCCTTTTTGCCTCCGTTAAAATCACGCTAATGCTCTGCTAGGCGAACAATCCCAACGGGGTTATCTACCTGCGAATTTTTATTCTCTCATCGGCTATCCCACCCTTGTTCCATTGCCTATGCTTGAACCTTTCCGACAATTAGCTCAACAGATCCTCCTATTTTGGCGGCATTACATCAGTTCTCAGGTTTCTGGTTTGTTTGCCCTACTTGCTATTCTGGGATTGATCACCGCGACACTATCGGTAGGGATCTTTATTGCGATCTCAGACGTGATTTTAGATCAACAGACCCTAGAGATCGATACCCAGATTCTGCTAGCAATTCAGCGCATCCATACTCCCAATCTTGATAGACTAATGGTGCTTGTGACCTACCTAGGAGATCCCTGGGTTTTGGTCTTGTTTGCGCTTGGATTAGGCTTGATTTTGCTATGGCGAAAACGCAGATTAGAAGCGATTACCCTGATTGTGGCCAGCGGCGGAGCATCGGGACTGAACACTTGGCTAAAAGCGATCTTTGCCCGCAGCCGACCAGCACTATGGGAACAGATTTTGCATGTGAAATTCTACAGCTTTCCCAGTGGCCATGCTATGGTATCTTTCGTTGTGTATGCAATGTTAGCCTATGGGTTGGCTGCAAGATTTCGACACCAGCAGTTGCCCATTGCTCTATTTGGCATTAGTTTAATCGCAGCCATCGGCTTCAGCCGTCTCTATATTGGCGTACATTGGCCGACTGATGTGGTGGCAGGGTATGCGGCTGGCCTAGTGTGGTTAATTACCTGCCGACTGGGCTTTGACATGGGTCGCTTTTTCATCAGCCGACGACAACTCCTTAGTTAGCCCGTGCTTGCCAATACCCCTTTACTTTCTATCACAGAGACTAAATTCATCTTAGACAAGTTGTCTGAATCGCTGTTCTCAGCTAGACGCTTGCGAATTATCCCTTTACAAAGGCCACATCTTTTCTGACCATAGAGATGTCAACCCTGAAGGGAGTCATAATTCTGTGGAACGAACATTTTTGGCCGTTAAACCCGACGGTGTCCAGCGAGGACTAGTGGGAGAAATTATCAGTCGTTATGAAGCCAAAGGGTTTACGCTAGTGGGTTTAAAACTCATGGTTGTTAGCCGTGACTTGGCTGAACAACATTATGGTGAACATAAAGACAAACCTTTCTTTGCTGGCTTAGTAGAGTTCATTACCTCTGGCCCGGTGGTTGCCATGGTTTGGGAAGGAAAAGGAGTCGTTGCTGCGGCTCGCAAAATCATTGGAGCGACTAATCCCCTCAATTCAGAGCCAGGAACGATTCGCGGTGATTTTGGGGTTGATATTGGCCGCAATATTATTCATGGGTCTGATGCGGTAGAAACTGCTCAGCGGGAAATTAGCCTCTGGTTTAAACCAGAAGAATTGACGGCTTGGTCTCCCACCTTATCCACCTGGATCTACGAGTAGGACATCAGCGTAGCAGACAAAGTCTCCTCCTAGGCAGGACACCCACAGGGTGAGGCGGGTTATGTGTCGCCAAGCATACAGTAAACCCACCCCTACCCCTTCTGGGCTAACGTGTACACACAAGTCCTGGAAAACCCAAAGACGTTGCACTCGCCCCCCCGACCCCCCAATTCATAGCCCTGACGGGCATTCAAGAAAGGGGGGTTAGGGGGGCTAATGCAGGGTTGAATGCCTAGAACTAGAGATGCGTGTACACCCTACTCTTCCAAGGAGGGAATTTGGAACCCCTTCTCACTTAACCTTCAGACTCGCTCTTTGATAGCTTGGGGTTGGTGTTCGGGTTTGGAAAATTCCCGCACTTCCTGAATAAACTCGCTGACTTCCTGAACCAGCTCCTCTCTCTCGGTTTCAGCGTCTATCTTCAGTTGGGCTTCTGGATCATCCGGGGTACGTTTAGAAAATCCCCAGACAAAAATCAGGGCGATCGCCAAAATCATCAGCCATTGCGGCGGCACCAAATGATCGTTGATCACTTTCAGTAGTAAACGCAGACCCACCAGTGTGACGGTGAGATACCCAGCATCTTGCAAATGCACGTACTCTTCGAGCCAGCGAATAAACAATCCAGCCATGAACCGAAGGGTAATCATACCAAAAATCCCCCCGGTCATCACTAACCAGCGTTCATCCGATAAGGCGATCGCAGTAGTAACGCTATCCAGAGAAAATGCCAGATCAGTGACGGCAATGATCGGAATCGCTTGCCACAAGGAGCTAAACTGAGGGCCTTGATGATGATTTGCATTATCTTCCTTAGAGAAGTACTGAAAGGCTAACCACAGTAAATAACAGGCACCCAATAGCTCAAACTGCCAGAATCGAATTACCCAAGTTGCCGTAAAAATCAAAAACATCCGCATGACAAAAGCGGCCAATAAACCAATGTTTAAGGCGCGTCCTTCAAGTTTGGGATTGTTTAGCCCTTTAACCAGAGCCGCTAATGCGATCGCATTATCTGCGGACAACACCGCTTCAAGCGCAATCAAAATCAGGATAGTGAACGTGGTATCAAGGCTAACTTGGGGAAAGAGTTCAAACAGCGAGTCTAGCATTAGGCAAAAAATAGAGAATCTAGTTTAAGCGACAAGTCACAGGAGACCCATGGTATTCAAAGTAACGCTAAATTGGATGTTTCTGCACACTATATTAATCCTCTTTGCCTAGCCCCATGATTAACAATGGTACATCTCAGCAAGGGTTCTGCCTCTGGTGATTCAGAAGGAAACCGCACCTCAGTCCTCTGATCCCTTAATGTTTCATCATGTAACAAACCATTCCCCTAGGTCCCGATTTGACGGACATTGTGAACTAATAAGCTTGGGAATAAGGAGTTTAATATTTATGGAACTAACCGATCTGCAAATTGTGATTGCCCTCGTTGTAGCCTTGCTGCCTGCCTTGCTGGCGCTGAATTTGGGAAGTGCCCTCTCCAAATAGATTAACCCAATAGATTAAATCAGAGATATCCTGCCATTGTGGAGTACTCAATGAATCAGAGTGCTCAGGGGTGGCCTCAGTAATTGCATAAAGTGTCTTGCTGATAGCAGGGCACTTTTTTTAAGCTATCCCTCATGCGGAATAGCATTCAGAACAATATGGTTCTACTTGCTCAAACAGTCTCTATTTATCCTTGTTACCTTAGCAAAATTGAAGAATTTGGGAGTTATGTCGACGCAGTGCTCTCAAGACTAAAGTTTTCTATCAAATTGATTTACAATTTTTAGTCTTATTCGGTACACTATCCACACACTGAGCCAGTGTTACGTGAATTGCGTCATTTTGGAGCTGGCAAAGCCGACCATAATTCTGTAAGCCTTCCGAGGGCCAAACACTATGAGTGCATTACCCCAAGCCAAACCTATCCCCCGTCCCTTGCGTAAAGGTGTAGAGCAAACAGCCAAAAAACGCTTGCATCGACGCTATTTTCGTCAACATGCTAAATTTACCGCTCGTGCAACAGAGACAGCGACCGTGTTGGGCGTCAATGCCATGCTGATCGGGGTGTGTCTTTATACCCTGGGGAATATGTTGCCTCACCAACTCACGCAGCAAGCAAAATTGCAAGAGATTAAGGGAGAAGTGAACCGAACCGCTGAGCATGTCCAGGAATTAAAACACTCCTATGATCGCAGTTTGACCCCAGACGCATCCCGTCGGATTGCCGAAGAACAGGGTCATTTGATCGCCAAAAACAAGCGCAATTTGGTTTGGATTCAACCTGAATCGACCCAACATTAGGGTGGACTTTAAATCCGATAATCAATTGTTTTTTAAGACAACGCTATCGTTTTCCCCATTGCTTGACGAGTTCAGCGGCAACGGCCACCATCTTGGGGTCGAAGCTTTCTAGATAATCTGCGATCGCGTCTCCAAACTGGGCTTTTTTTAAACTAGCCAGGATTTCTGCTGTTTCCGATTGGCTGGAGAGAATGTCTAAAAGACTGTCTTGGAAATGGGCAAGGTCACTATCGGACATAATTCAACCCTTCCTGGAGAGAGAGGAACGATGAGAGTAGACAATTTCCTTGATCCTGGCAAAATCTTGTCTAAATCCGATTTTTTCTGCATCGGTAGTGAATGTGTTCCCCAATCGTTCCAGAATAATGGCTTCAACATGGGAACATTCTTGGAGAGCGAGAGCTAGCAGATCAAACACGGGTTCTGGTACGGCGTGATCATGAGTGTCTCGACGGATTTTCGCTGTGCCACTCTGACTCCAGGAGCCACCGGAAAGGTGCAATTCCCGAACTCTCCCTAGGGGGTATAGATTGAGGATCTCGGAGGCGGAGAGCTGGAAATTGTGCATTTGGCAGTAGAGATTATGCAAATCGAGGAGCAAAAAGCCATCCACAGGCTCTAAAAGCCGATCGAGAAACTCGCCTTGTTGATCAACATCTTGGCGACCAAAGGCAAACGCCAAATTTTCTAAGCCCACGGGCACCTGAGCAACCTCGGCTAAGCGTTGAATATGATCGCACCCCAATTTCAGGGTTGCAGGCAATAATGGCAGCGGCAACGGCGCACTTCGGGAAAAGTGCCGCGTCGCCATCCAACCAAAATGCTCTGAAATATGCCGATAGGAATAATCTTGGCACTCTGCTTGCAGACAGGCTAACCAATGGCTGCGATCGATCCCGGCAGAGAGTAGAGAATAACTCACCCCATGACCCAGGAGGCAATGGCATTGACTAAACTGATCGAGCAGAGGGGGTAGCTCAGGGGGGAGTGAAACGTTACCCCAGCCCATATCAAAGCTCCACTCCAAAATCTCAACCTCCTTAGCCCTAAATAAGGGCTGAGCTGCCGTCATAAGTCGGCTTGAGGCATTAAGGATAAGCCCACTAGAGGTGGCATCGGTAGCTTAGCCCATTCCACAGGCAGGACAAGGTTCTTGGGAAAGTTGGCGCGGATCCAAAGGCAATCGTTGAGGCTGTAGCGGGTGAGCAGGGGGTGTGAGCTGGGTAGGAGTTTCAGACTCACTTAACTCTACAGGTTGGTTAGGGACTGGCTCGACGGGGACTGGCTCGGCCTTTAGGGATTCCTCTGCGACGGGTTGTTGAGCAGATTGGAACCACCATTGCTCTGTAGAGCTAGCCTGGGCAGCTAGAGAAAGATTGGAGAGAACAAACAAACTTAGACCCGTCGTTAAAGAGAAGGTTTTCATCAGGAACCCCAGTGACATTAACAATACTTTGTTCTATGACTTTAACCTTAGGCAAAGTAGGAGAAATTGAGGGGGTGGTTTCCAATTTTGCAACCAAGGGATCTAAAAGATTTGTAGCTTTCTGCAAATAGACGGGTCATTTAGTCCCTTGCAAGAAAGTCTCTAGAGATCAAAAGGAAGGGTCATCAACGGTCACCCTATCAGTATTCTTTGCAAGAATTGTTTTAGTAATGAAAGGGAATGGTAATTAGGGGTAAGCCAGCCAGTAATAAACCCTGCCAAGGTAATGGATAGGGGGGGGGGATTGTTCTTTCACCCACAGATAGAAGCGCGTCGATGCGCTGGGTTAATCGATGGTGAGTTGCGGTTTGCATAGCAGCACAGATGCTATCGGCAATATCGATGGAGTAGGAATTAACCATTAATAGCAATGACTCTGCTAATACCAGGGGATCCACTTGTTGAGCCGCCCACTGATCTGCACGAACTTCCCGCAGGAGTAATAAGGCTTGCCACAGTTCGGTTGAATAAGGGAGCCAGACTGTTAAGCGACGGAACCACCCCCACCAAAAGAACCAAAAGGTATCCCGATACTGTTGATGAGCCTGCTCATGTACCAGCACGGCTGCTAATTGAGTTGAAGATAGGGTGTGGATAAGTCCCTTGGTAACCATTAATTCCGAATGCCAAAAGCCCACTTGAGCTGCGTAGGGCAAGGCATAATCGAGTTGGTAAGCCCACTGACCTTGGATCCAATGCTGAGGATAGCTGTGGATTTGCTGGACGCTGAGCCAGCCTTCATAAACTTGTCGGAGATAGAGTAGGACAGCCATACCTACAAACCCAACGGCTAGGGTGTAGCTCCACCAACCTTCCCAGACCCAAACCATCTCGCCTTGGGGTCCCATCCAAAGAATGGCGATCGCAGTCATCAAGAGCAGCAACGGAGGCCACAAAAATACCAGCAAGGTCATCTGCCACCGCTGCGCCCAAGATAGCTCTGTTTTGGCCTCTAGCCATTGATAGCCAAGGACTCGACAACTCCCGGCTAAGCCTAAGGCACCCACAATCATCAGCAGATGCATGTTACTGATCCTCCCGTGCTTGACGAGCCGCGCGAATTTTAGCAGCGATCGCTTCTAGTTGCTCTACACTGGCCTGATCGAGGTGATCGGCAAAGGCGGCGATCGTGTCGGGATTGCCCACGGCTAAGAATTGTTGGAGTTGGTTGTAGGCCCACAGGGACTCCGCCTGGTCTCGTGAAACTAAAGGTCGCCAGACAAAACTACGGTTTTGTTTATCACAAGCCAACCAACCCTTTTGGGTAAGGCGATTGAGGACAGTGGTCACAGAGGCATAGGCCAATTCGCGATCGGGATTGGCCAGAATCTTTTCATGCACTGCCTTGACGGTGGCTGTCTCCAAATCCCAGAGTAGGTTGAGAATTTCCCTTTCTAGCGGCCCCAGGGAAAGTTGCTTAGGGCGAAAGTGGGGTAGCGGTACCATTACTGTTTGAGCCTGCCGAGGTTTGGGCTTTTAAAGATCAGGGTAACCTATTGCTAAGAAACTAAACCGTTTTATATAAAAGACTTTTGGGGAGCAATCTTTGTCATTGACGGCATCCTATTCTAGGACTGGTATCTGAGACGTTGTCGAGAGAGTCCCTAGATCCAGTATGACAGCTTGTCTTTTGACTTCCTCAGAAGGCATCCTCCAGGATAGTTCTGGTTGATGTCAGCGATAAGGAACATGGTGGATTTACTGCTAGTGATGGCCTTGGGGTTTGTGGGCAGTTTTGGCCATTGTGTGGGGATGTGTGGCCCCTTGGCCGCAAGTTTTGCCCTCGCTCAATCCTCCGATCAACCCGTTCACTGGCAAAAACAGCTCCATTTTCATGTACTCCTTAACCTAGGACGCATTCTCAGTTATGGGTTAATTGGTGCTGCTCTGGGAGCATTGAGTTCTGTGTTGGTCGCTGGCGGAGAACTGGCAGGTATCGATAGTGCCCTGCGTCGCGGTATTGCCCTGTTTATGGGGTGTTTGTTGATGGGATTGGGGCTTCGGCAAATTCGACCCCAATGGTTACCTCAGCTTCCCTTCTTGCACCCTCTGTTAACGCAGGGGCTGCATATTCGCCTCAATCGAGCCATGATCGGATTGACCGATCATCCCCGTTGGTGGACCCCGGCTGTCTTGGGAATGGTGTGGGGATTAATTCCCTGTGGTTTTTTATATGCCGCTCAGATCAAAGCCGCAGCCACGGGTGATGTGTGGCTAGGTGGTGCAACGCTGCTGTTTTTTGGTCTAGGGACTTTACCGACCTTACTAGTAGTGGGTCTCTCAACGGCGATCTTAAGCAAAGATCGCCGCGCCCAGCTCTTCCAGATGGGTGGATGGCTGATGGTGATCATTGGTCTGCTTACCCTTCTGCGGACAGGAGATATGACGGACTACAGTAGTCATGTAGCCTTATTGAGTTTGATCCTGGCTTTAGTCGCCCGTCCCCTTAGTACACTGTCGCCAGTGCTATTACACTATCGCCGCTTGTTGGGAGTGGGAGCCTTTATCCTGTCACTGATGCATGTTCTGTATGTCTTTGATCATTCCTTGCAGTGGTCAGGGGCGGCGATTCCCTTTATGCTACCTCTGCACCAAGTTGGGCTATGGATTGGAGGGGTTGCCTTTGTCTTGCTGATGCTTTTAGCCGCGACTAGTTCAAATTGGATGATGCAGGTATTGGGACAACAATGGCGGCGATTACATCTCCTCAGCCTTCCGGCATTACTCCTAGCGGGTATTCATACGGGAATGATGGGTTCCCATTACTTAGGCGGATTGGAGTGGACACAGGTACATTATTTGCGGACAGGGGCGATCGCTCTCTTGATTCTGCTAGTATTCCTTCTCCGCTGCCGATGGGTCTGGGCTTTACTCTCTGTGGAAAAATTGTATGGTGCATCTGCTTCGTCAAAATAGCCTCCTGGGTCTAGCCTTAGTCTTGTCCGTTTGGTCTACCCCTGGGCAAGCCCATACCATCAAAACCACGGGCACTATTGCGGTTACATTTCATCTAGAACCCGATCATCATCCCCGTGCTGGAGAATCGGCTCAAGTCTGGTTTATCCTTACCCAAAAGGGTGGAACGGTTATTCCCTTAGACCAGTGTGACTGTAAGCTTCAGATCTACTCCGAGGCAGATCCATCCCCCACTCCACTATTTCAGCCTCCCCTAACAGCCGTTTCTGCTGAGCAATATCAGGACATTCCTGGGACGAAGATTATGTTTCCCCAGCCAGGGAACTACCGTTTGGCATTCCAAGGCCATCCTCGATCGGGTAATTTGTTTACACCTTTTCAGTTCAACTTTCCGGTAACAGTGGCTCAAGGGGCTGATCCTTCTTCCCTTCCTGACTCAGCTACTTTCCCCTCTCCCCCATCATTTCCTTCTCAGACAGTCCAGTTCCTAGCCCTAGCCATTCTAGTTGGCACGGGTTTGGGGATAGGGATACTCAGGTATTGGCAACGCTTAAAACGCTAATTATTCTTATCTTGCAAAAGCGTCGGTTATATATTCGACCATTCCCGCGATCGCTTCTCGCTACGGTTAGACGTTGATGACTCACGGGATGGCTCTGCAACAATAGCACCCAAGGCTCATTCCTTATTGGTGTAATATCTCTCAGGGTGGAACTCTCCTAAAGGAACTAAAATGGAGAGATTAGGGTGTAAAAATGTACCTTGGACGATAGTTTTTGTGACATTGTGACGGTACGATATAACACAATTTACCCCGCCTAGAAACTTAAGAATTCGGCTCAGGATTCACGCATGGCAATATCTGAACAAGTTCAACAGCGCTCTGATTTCATTGGCACCCAAGTTATCACCCGCAATACCGGCAAAAAGTTAGGGGTGATTAACCAGCTTTGGGTTGATGTCGATCAACGAGAAGTGGCTGTCGTTGGTTTACGCAGCACCTTAGTAACAGGGGATCAACGCTACATGTATCTCAGCAATATTCGCCAGATTGGAGATGTCATTCTCGTTGATGATGAAACGGCAATTGAAGCGCTTGATCCCCTTGATTTCAGTACCTTAATTAACAATGAGGTGATTACCGAGGCTGGGGAACTCTTGGGCAAAGTCCGAGGCTTTAAGTTTGATATCAGCACGGGTGAAGTTACCTCTTTGATTATTGCGTCTTTGGGAATTCCATTGATTCCCTCACAAATTCTGAGTACCTACGAACTCCCGGTGGAAGAGATTGTCAGTACAGGCCCAGATCGGCTGATTGTGTTTGAAGGGGCTGAAGAACGTCTTAACCAGCTAACGGTAGGATTATTGGAGCGGATGGGCTTAGGTGTGCCGCCTTGGGAACTGGGTGAAGAAGAAGATTATATTCCTCGTACCGCTTCTACGAGTAATCAATTGGGTCCGGGGGAACCAACGACAGCCTATGTGCCTGCTCGGCAAGCCACACCCGTCCAACAGGCTTGGGAAACGGAAGCCTGGGAAGCAGAACCTGTACCTGTTGAGCGCCAAGACTATGCCCAACCGCAAAAATCTATGTATTCAGAAGAGGACAATTGGAGCCAAAGTGGGTCTACTCCTGCGCCCAAATCGGTTGAGCCTTCCTATGAACGAGAGGATGATGTCTGGGCCGATGACTATGAACCCCAAGAGCTGAAAATTCCTGAACCGCAAAAGATTACAGAGTACGAACGTGAATCTGATTTTTAATGTCGATCCTGTGTGGAAGCATAAACGATTGTGACTGTCCTAACCTATTCTCTAACTGAGGTTGCCCAGCAAACCCGGCAAGCAGCGATCCACTTAGCGGTTGCCTCCCCCCAAGCAAAAAACCAAGCCCTAGAAGCCGTTGCCCAAGCCCTAGAAGCCTCTAGTCCAGATATTCTTGCCGCCAATCTTGAAGATTGCCAACGCGCTCAAGCTTCTGGATTAGCGCCTGCCCTCTATGCCCGTCTCAAGTTGGATGCGGCCAAACTAGAGGGTGCGATCGCAGGTGTCCGCAGTGTGGCCGCCCTCCCCGATCCCGTGGGTACGGTTCAATTGCATCGGCAACTGGATACGGGATTAGTTCTCAAGCGCGTCAGTTGCCCCTTGGGCGTGTTAGGGGTGATTTTTGAAGCCCGCCCCGATGCAGTGGTGCAAATTGCAGCCCTGGCGATCAAGTCGGGGAATGGGGTCTTACTCAAAGGCGGTCAAGAGGCTCTGCAGTCTTGCCAAGCTTTGGTGAAGGCGATCCATAAAGGGCTGTCTCAGACGGATATTTCTGCCAATGTGGTGGCTCTGCTCACCAGTCGAGAAGAAACCTTGGCCCTGCTCAATCTAGACCAAGAGGTTAACCTGATTATTCCCCGTGGCTCTAACGAATTTGTGCGGTTTGTGCAAGAGAATACCCGGATTCCCGTACTGGGCCATGCCGAAGGCATTTGTCATCTGTATGTGGATCAAGCGGCGGATGTGGCCCAAGCGGTTGAGATTGCCGTGGACTCGAAGGTTCAATATCCTGCTGCTTGCAATGCGGTGGAAACGATTTTGGTCCATGCTGCGATCGCACCCCAATTCTTGCCCGCTCTCATCCCAGCCTTACAGGCCCATCAAGTTGAAGTGCGCGGCGATACTGCCACTCAAACTCTTGTCAGTGTAAAGCCTGCCACTGAAGCCGATTGGTCCACAGAATATAGTGATTTAATTGTGGCCATCAAGGTAGTGGAGTCTCTAGAGGCTGCGATCTCTCACATTAACCAGTATGGATCGGGACATACCGATGCCATTGCCACCACAAATGTCCAAACTGCTGAGTTGTTTATGAATCAGGTGGATGCCGCTGGCGTCTTTCACAACTGCTCAACCCGATTTGCCGATGGCTTCCGCTACGGTTTGGGTGCAGAAGTTGGGATTAGTACCCAACGCCTACCGCCTAGAGGACCCGTCGGTCTAGAGGGATTAGTCACCTATAAGTATCAACTTCAAGGACAGGGGCATATCGTCGCTTCCTATTCTGGTCTTAAGGCTCGTACCTTTACTCACCAAAACCTCTAGCCATCAGGTACACTAAGTCAGGTCGGGAAAATCCAGTGCCTTCAAGATCTACGCAGTGCTGACCTCTCAGCCTAGGGATCTTTAAGAATTCTGGTGCTGTGCCGCAGCCGTAAACGAAGTTTAGATCGCAGCTCGTCAGTATTTCTGTATGAATGCGATCGACCCCTTTGTCAGCCGGAATGCCGACCTGTTTTTGTCTCACGGGATAGCTGCGTTGTCCCTGGGATGATCTTCAGTGATTGCCTGCGTTGCACGGGCAAGGAGTCTTTTATAAATATGTCTATTTCCTATGCTTCGGAATTGGTGGTCAGACCTACTCCCCTTAGCTTGCCAACCTCTTCTGAACTAACCCCTTTACCTCTGCATCGGCCCTTGTTAATGATCGGCCACGGCACTCGCAACTCAGAGGGCAGACAATGTTTTCTGGATTTTGCCACTGCCTATCAACAGCTAGACACCTCCCGACCTGTGTTTCCTTGTTTTTTGGAACTGACGGCTCCCAGTATTCAAGAAGTGGTGGATCACTGTGTGGCCCAAGGCTATACAGAATTATCGGCTTTGCCCATTTTGCTGTTTGCCGCCCGCCACAACAAGTTCGATGTCACGAATGAGCTAGACTTAGCCCGCCAGCGCCATCCCCAACTCAAGTACCACTACGGTCGCCACTTCGGAATTACACCGGGCATCATAGAGCTATGGAAGCAGCGGTTAGCCCTGCTGGATAGCCCTGATCATAATCCCCAAGGAATTGCCCGCGATCAAACCGTGCTTCTTTTTGTCGGTCGGGGATCTAGTGACCCTGATGCTAACAGTGATGTCAGCAAAATGGCTCGGATCCTATGGGAAGGCAGCGGCTATCAGACCGTAGAAACCTGTTTTATTGGTATTACCCATCCTCGCCTGGAAGAGGGCTTCCGGCGGGCTCGCCTCTATCAGCCCCAGCGAATTATTGTCCTGCCCTATTTCCTGTTTACAGGCACCTTAGTCGAGAAAATTTTTGACATTGCTGCCCAGCAACAAGCTGCCTTCCCGGATATTCAAGTCACCTGTTTGCCAGAAATGGGGGTCCATCCTGAATTAGTACAGGTGGTTCGCCAGCGAGAATTGGAAACACAGTTGGGACAGGTGCAAATGAACTGCGAACTCTGTAAGTTTCGACTGGCCGCCCTCAAAGGTGAAGAACCCTATCCTCACAGCCATGGCCATTCTCACCCTCACAGCCATGGCCATTCTCACAGCCACGGGCATGATCATGATCAGGCTAGCCCCAATTTGGATAACGAAGCAGACTACCACAACCGTATTTGGCAGGTTCCCTAAGGTGATTTCTGGGAAAAATTTTACCCCTGTAGGGGCGAATAATGGCCGCTTGCCTCTACAGATCAGGGATTCTTCAGCCAATATGGGGTTGTGAGATAATAGGTTCAGAGCAACCTTGAGGTGGAGCTTATGACTGCTACGCCAGCAACACCATCAGCATTAATGCTACCTGACCATACCCAATTGCCAGAGTCAGATGGTACCTTCGTGAAGAATTTCCAGGAACATCCACAAAGCATTTTGCTCACTGAATCCATTCGACCTGTCTTAGAACAACGCCATCCTGATGGTCAATATTGCATTGGCCAAGACTCAGGTATCTACTGGCGCTTAGTTGACCCACCCGAAAAGGGAGCAGAATCCCCCGACTGGTTTTATGTCCCTAACGTCCCCCCGACCTTAGATGGCAAACTGCGACGCTCCTATGTGCTCTGGAAAGAATATGTTGCTCCCCTGATTGCCATCGAATTTGTTTCAGGCGATGGCAGTGAAGAAAGAGATGACACCCCTCCGTCTCCAAACGCAGGTAACAAAGTTGGAAAATTTTGGGTTTATGAGCAAGCGATTCGCATCCCGTACTATGCCATTTATGAAGCTGAAAAAGCTCAGGTAGAGGTCTACCACCTGCAAGATAATGTCTACCAACAGATTACTGCCAACGATCGCGGTCATTATGGTATTTCGCCCCTAGGTGTAGAACTCGGAATCTGGCAAGGGACTTATCAGAATGCTGATCTACCTTGGCTACGGTGGTGGGATGTCGAGGGGAATTTGTTGTTAAACGGGGAAGAACGTGCTGAACAGGCGGAACAGGCAAGGTTGGCTGCGATCCCTCGTTTATTAGAGCTGGGACTGGAAATTGAACAGGTTGCAACGGCTCTAGGACTTGCGATCGCAGAGGTGCAAGCGATCGCAGAATCAACCTCGGAGTCATAAATGCTCTGGCATCCTATCCCTCAGAAGCCAGCCCCATAAAGAACTCTTATAGGGGCTGCTAGGGGAAGCAGCGAAGTAGTGCTTCTCCACTGATGGATGTGGATTTAGGCAAGCGCCCCTCCAATATTCGCCAGCAACTGCTGCAACGTCGGCACAAAGAAACTGAGAATGTACCGAGGATACAGACCAATTCCCAAGGTAATGATCAACAGTGGCACTAAGGTCACGATCTCGCGGGTATTGATATCCGGTAAGCTTTCCCATTGGGGATTGAGGGGTCCCAACAGCACCCGGCGAACCATGAACAGTAAATAAGATGCTGCCAAGATGATTCCTAGACAGGCAAAGGCCGTGTAGATTTTACTGTATTCATAGGAACCCAGTAAGACCAAGAACTCGCTGACAAAGCCACTTAAACCGGGTAAGCCCAGGGAGGCAAGGGAGAAGAACACTAGCAACCCTGAGTAGACGGGCAGTTGAGCATTCAGTCCGCCAAAGGCATTCATATCACGGGTATGGGCGCGATCATAAATGACCCCCACTAGCAAAAATAAAGCACCTGTGATCACACCGTGACTAAACATCTGCAACATAGCACCGTTAAAGCCATTGGTGGAAAAGGCTGCTAGCCCCAAAAGCACAAACCCCATGTGACTGATACTAGAGTAGGCCACCATCTTTTTGAAGTCAGTTTGCGCCAGGGCCACAAACCCACCATAAACAATACCAATAGCCGCTAAAATCGCCAGATAAGGCCGAAACCAATAGGCTGCGTCCGGCAAAATGGGGAAACTAAACCGAAAGAAGCCATAGGTGCCCATTTTCAGCAGGACACCTGCGAGGATAACGCTGATGGGTGTGGGCGCTTCTACGTGGGCATCGGGCAACCAGGTGTGGAAGGGGAAAGTCGGAACCTTGACCGCAAAGCCAATAAAGAGAGCCAAAAAGACCAGCTTTTGGAAGCCAAAGCTAAATTCATTCTCCGCCAATTCCATGAGGTTGAAGGTGTGGGGAGTGGAGTTAAAATACATCCCCAAAATTCCCACCAGCATTACCAAACTCCCCGCAAAGGTATACAGGAAAAATTTCATGGCTGCATACTCTTTGCGCGGACCGCCCCAGATCCCGATCAAGAAGTACATGGGCACCAACACAATTTCCCAGAAGACATAAAACAAAATCATGTCTAGAGCCAAAAAGGTGCCCATCATCCCCGTGACTAAGAACAGATAGAGGCAGTAATATTCTTTTTCCCGCCGTTGAATGCTAAAGGAGCCAATACTAGCTAGGGTGGAAATCAAGGCGGTTAACACCACCATGGGGAAGCTAATGCCATCTGTCCCTAGCAAGTAATAGACGTTGAGTTGGGGAATCCACAAGGCTTTTTCCACCAGTTGGAATCCAGTTTGGTTGGGATCAAATTGCAGGAAGGCAGCGAAGGTCAAGGCACTGACCACCGCCATCGTCACCAACGAGATCCACTTGTAGAGGTGGGCTTGGGCATTAGGGAGCAAAAGGATGATTGCTACCCCAAGGAGCGGGGAAAATATTATCAAGGATAAAAGATGAGAAACCATAAAACTCCTCTCTGAGCAATGGAAGTTCTTGGAAGCCTGTGGTTAACTCAAACGACAGGAATGCCAGAACGCTAAGGCAAGTAATGAGTAAATAGAATTGGGTGGATCCCGTCTGGAACAGTTTGAGGAGGTCGCCACCGATGACGGTGCCCCGACCCGTAAGGTTGACAATGCTATCAACGATATTGCGATCAATCCAACTTTGGATTTGACTCATTCTCTGCATGGCCGTGACAGAACTGTTGACTAGGCCATCAACCACTAAGCGATCAAAGCCAAATAGGAATTCTCCTAAGCCTTGAAATGGATTGAGGATCAAGATGGCGTAAATGTCATCTATCCAGAATTGATGGACTGATAGCAGGTAGAGGGGTCGGAAAGTGGTTGCGATCGCCACTGGCCACTGCGGTTTCAGCAAATATAAAACCGCCGCCAAGCCAATCCCCAAAACCCCTGCGGCAACCGAAGAGCCCATCACCATCCCATTAATTTCACCCCCATGGTGTGCGCCGCTCAGGAACCCTTGGAACCAGTGATCCATAAAAGGGGATCCAGGCAGACCCACAAGGATTGCTCCCATCGCCAGACACCACAGGGGAATCGTCATTAAGGCTGGAGATTCATGGGCATGAATGTCAGGATTGCGAGGTTTGCCAAAAAAGGTGAGGAACACCAGCCGAAACATATAGAAGGCCGTCATAAACGCCGTCAATAGCAGGACACCATAGACAAGGTAATGTCCCTCTTCATAGGCTTCCAGCAAAATTTCGTCCTTGGACCAGAAACCGGAGAGAGGCGGGATACCTGCGATCGCCAAAGAAGCAATCACAAACGTTGCCCCCGTTTGCTTCATCTTGCTGAATAAACCACCCAGTTCGCGGATATCCTGTTCATGAGCGCCATGAATCACACTGCCCGCCCCTAAGAACAGCAATGCCTTAAAGAAGGCATGGGTCATCAGGTGAAAGGTGCCCGCCGTCATCCCGCCCAAGCCCATCGCCGTCACCATGTAACCCAACTGGGAGATGGTGGAAAAGGCCAAGACTTTTTTAATATCCGTGGCGGTCAACGCAATATAAGCCGCCATAAAGGCCGTTAAGGTACCCACGCCCATCACCCAAGGCATGACCACTGGAAAGCTGGTAAATAAGACAAAGGAGCGAGCCACCAGATAGACCCCAGCGGCCACCATCGTCGCAGCATGAATCAGTGCACTCACAGGGGTAGGTCCTTCCATCGCATCGGGCAACCAGACATGCAAGGGGAACTGCGCCGACTTGCCAATCGTGCCGCAGAAAATCAAGGGAGCAGCCAACCACAAAAGCGGCGCGCCCGTCTGGACAGCATTGGGGAGATCGGTAAAACTTAGAGTACCCCCCGTCACAAATAAGGTCATGATCCCCAGGAACAGTCCCACATCCCCGACGCGAGTGGTTAAAAAGGCTTTGCGAGCGGCATTTGCGGCTGAATCTTTGTGAAAATAAAAGCCAATCAGCAAATAAGAGCATAAGCCCATGACTTCCCAAGCCATGAAGTATTGCACATAGTTGTTGGCAATCACCAAAGCCAACATGGCTGCCATAAACAGGGAAACATAGGCAAAAAACGGTGATAGTATTTCTCACCGTGCATATAGCCAATGGAATACACCTGAATCAGCGTGCCAATAACCGTGACCACAAACAGCAAGGTCGCCGATAGTGGATCCAGCAAGTATCCAAAGTTGAGATCGTAATTTCCTAAGGTCAACCATAGCCACTCACGGGAGTACTGACCGTCCTGGGCAACAGCCCAAGCAGCAGGCAAGGCAATGGCGGATGAGGCGATACTTGTAAGGACTGAAATCCATCCAGAGAAACCACCTAACCGATGACCGAAGAAAAGGTTGATTGCAAAGGCAATCAAGGGAAAAACAGGAATTAGGTATGCAAAGTCAGTCATAGTTTCTCATTGCAAGAGATCGATTAATTTATCCCCACAAATCGTCGTTCTGGTTCTAGGAGATGGATTAACCCTAAAAAGGGAATAATCGGCAACCCAAGCTACGAACTTCTCTATATTCTTGAGTCATCTTAATTGCTCAATCCAGGTCATTTCGTCAGACAGTGAACCAACTGTATAACGCTGTAGCTTTGTGCCAGCCATCATTCTAGCAGCATCATTTTTGAGGTGCGGGTCAGAGAATGGGTTGGGATCATATAGATGAAAACTTCAGGAATAACCTTTGTCAATGTAACTCGTTGTTATCCCTGTAATATTTCTGGGCTAAAATCTATACCTAGTCGCTAACTGACAGATTTGCTAGAAAGACACTGCACAGTGCATCACTCTAAATAAACTTGATCCTAAAGAAAATCTAGTTTTTCCAATGCTTCGGAGTGAAAACTTAAGTTTCCTTAACCCAAGAAGGATTTTGCTCTGTTAAGAAGCATGTAGAATATTTACAAGTAGGTTCAGCCACTCCCTTAAATCCAGAAGTATATGGAACGAGTATTCCTTTAGATGGTTCTCCGGGCATTTCTAATGACCTAGCTGTACCTGGAGAGACTCCAACAGGCTTGGAAGATGCTGAGGGAGGCTATTAATGTCTCAAAATATTCCACTCCAAAGACTGAATAAACGCCAGGTTCTTGCTTATCTTGGAGATAATGATTGTTCCATAGATTTATCACTAAAGTCTCGAACACAAGGGAATTTATCGTTTTCTTGCGATAGAGTTTACCAGTGTGCTGATGGCAAAGTTCTCACAGTCAGTCGAGATGGCGGGGGGAATTTATATGGGTCAGTTAGGGATTGGCAAACGGAGCTGGATGAATTAGCTGTACTGCGTAACAAAGAACCTGTTCATCTTCTTTATAATCAACTTCCTCCGTATAATCAACTTCCTCCGTCAGATCAATTTATCCAAAAAATTCCCCGTCTGATTTCTAAGCTTGCTAAAGAGTTAGAAATTGAAGCATCTCAACTCGATAAAACCCTAGAGAGCCTATTGCTGGTTGATCAAGCTATTGCTAGCAAAAACAGACAAAATTACATTGATAGTGAGAACCAAAAAATCTTTGGTTCCTTGATTGCCTATGTGGGAGAAGTGGTCAGAATCGCCATCAACGGGGAGTGGCAAATGAGACAAGACAATAATCCTGACATATGGGAGCCCATGATTGCTAGTCAAAATGGTAGAGTTGCTTCATTTTGTATCCTGATCTTTGATGAACTTTATGAAGCTGAAGAAAGCAGTTTTTACACTATTGCTGAGATGCTCATTGAAGATCACCAAAGATAAGTTCGCTTCTGGTGCTTCCAGAAGTCAGAAGAGGTAAGCATGGTGACAGCACAGGGCATTCTTGAAGAGGCCGTTCTGTATCGTCCAACAGCAGGTGAAACCCTTACGGTGCCAGTATTAGTGGTTGGCGGCTCCACAGCCGCTTACTCAGCGACCTTAGGTGCCTTGCAAGCTGGGGTTGAAGTTTGTTTAGTGCAACCTCAACTCGTTGTGGGGGGGCAGTTTACAGCCCAAGGCTTACCCGCTTCCGATGATGGCAAACTCCTTACCCCCTATGAGCTAATTCCACCTGAGCAGCATGATCCCCAGCAATTAAGGGACAACGAATTATTTGCCCTATCTCGCAGCCAACGACACTTTCGCCAACGTCTGCGCCAGTGCCAACCCGTTGCCAATAATGTTATCTCTAATCCAGGGGGGAGTTGGGTGAGTCATCTCTCCGTCACCCCAGCGGTGGCGGCAGCATGTCTGAATGAGGGCATCCAAAATTATCTAGAGCAAGGATTGCTCACCTTGATCCCTTGGGCGATCCCCGCTCAGGTTCTTACTGAGGATTTTCCTGATCAATATTGTCGGGTCATAGGTGTCGAGTTTTTGGATCAACAGGCACAGCATCGCTTTACCGTGTTAGCGGAGATCACTATTGAGGCAACTGACTTAGGGGATTTACTAGAATTGGCCAATTTACCGGCACGGGTGGGGCAAGAGAGTCGCTTAGAAACGCAGGAAGCCGTATTACCTTTGGAGGTCAGACCCAATTGCCAGCAAGCGATTACATTTTGTGTGGTGGTAGAGCGGAGTGTCGAGGATTGTGTGCCGCTTAAGCCGCCTTGGGGATATGAGGTTGAGCCTTGGCTCCAGTCTCAAGACTTTACCAGTGTCTTTTGGGTAAAACAGGGTAAAGATTGGCAAGGTCACTCCTTTTATGATCCCGATGGGATCTTTGGGTATCGACGGTTGTGGCGGAGTCGAGAGAGTCATGCAGTTCAAGCAGGAGATGTCACAGTTCTCAATTGGGCCACCAGTCCGGTGGGGGTAGATGGCGGTTCACCCGATCCAGCCGCCCTCTTAGGCTGTGGCAATGATTATCCCTTTGGTGTGTTAGTCGGGGTTAGTCGTGACCAGCGCCAGCAAGAGATTCAACGGGCACGCGATCGCACCCAAGCCTTTGTCCACTACTTGCAAACCCACGGTTTCCCCGAACTCAAACCTAGAGGGGATCTCACTTGGACTGAAGATGGTATTGCCCTCGAACCCTATATCCGCGAAGCCCGCAGAGGCATAGCGATCACCACTATTCGCCATGAAGACGTAGCCGCTAAGTTCTTCCCTGGTCAAGCGCGCGCCCGAACGTTTGTAGATAGCGTCGGCATCGGTCAGTATCACTACTTGGACGTGCATCCCAATCATGCCGAAGGACATGTCGAGTTAGGCGATGGTCATGAGGCACTGCCGTTTACCCTGCCTTTGTCAGCCTTGATTCCCCTTGATACGAATGGCTTGATTCTCTCATCCAAAAGTATTGGCACGACCCACATCACCAATGCAGCCTACCGAATGCACCCGATGGAATGGGCGATCGGTGAGGCCGGAGGACATTTAGCTGCCTTTGCCATTGAACAAGGGGTTGAAATCAGACAGGTGGTTGACCAGCCCAATCTTCGATGGCAATTTCAAGGCCGTCTCACCCAGCAGGGTATCCCCATCATTTGGTTCAATGATCTCAGTCACGACGACCCGGACTTTGCAGCGATTCAAGTCCTATCCGCCACCGGGCTGTTGGCCATTGCCGATCCCCAGACCTTGAATTTCAACCCCCAACAGCCCATCAGTCGGTTCAGATTAGGTGCTGCTCTAGCCAAGGTTTTGGAGGCCACAGCAACAGGAGACCCATTACCGTCAACCCCGCTTGCCTTGCCTGAACTTGAGGCTCTGGTTGCCGAAGGGCTAGCGCTAGACCATCACCCAAAGACTTTTTCTCCTGAGCAATCGATCACTCACCAAGAACTGGCTACCTGGATTGAGCGAATGCTTTCAAGTTGTTCCGGTTCTGTCTTGGCAGGCTTCCCTGTCGATCAGCAAGCTGTCACCCACCGAGATGCAGCCAGGGTATTGTACCGAATCTGGCAGTGGGGCAATCTTCAACCCCTGACCTTCTCAGGATCGTCATCGTTGTAAATCAGTTTATGGGAGATACCTTGGCTTCTGAGTTGTCCTTGGCCTGAAAATTAAGTTAAATTTAATTAAGAATATCCCTAGCACAACCCAGTTGGTCTACTGCCAAATCACCTTGAAGCCTAACCTCTAGAGTCCCTCAGGAATAGCTCAATCTGTACTTGTGTCGTTCTTCTAGAGATGCCTCTCCTTCTTGCAGAGCTGCTGTGCGTGTTGCTTTCACCGAAAGGGCTGATAACAAATGAAATCTTCTTGGAAAATACTTTTACTATGGCTGCTGCCATCGCTAATGATTGTCTTCTTTCTCTGGCAAGGCATGTTCTCTTCGGTGAACACCCCGACAGAGATGAGCAATGCTGCTAATTCGCGGATGACCTATGGTCGTTTTCTCGATTACCTAGAAGCGGGGCGGATCCAAAAGGTAGATCTATTCGATGGGGGTCAAACAGCCATTGTAGAAACATCGGACATGGATCTGGGTGGGCCTGCTCAGCGGGTACGGGTGGCTCTACCTGGTTCGACACCACAACTGATCGCCAAACTCAGAGAAGATAAAGTCGATTTTGATGTTCACCCCGTTCGCAACACAGGGGCAATCTGGGGACTACTCGGCAACTTAATTTTCCCAATTTTTCTGATTGTGGGGCTGTTCTTCTTGTTTCGGCGTTCTAACAATGTGCCCGGTGGACCGGGTCAAGCCATGAATTTTGGCAAATCCCGCGCTCGTTTCCAAATGGAAGCCCAAACGGGGGTGATGTTTGATGATGTGGCTGGTGTCGAAGAAGCTAAAGAAGAACTGCAAGAAGTAGTGACCTTTTTGAAGAAACCAGAGCGATTCACAGCCGTGGGTGCCCGTATTCCTAAAGGTGTACTCTTAGTGGGGCCACCTGGTACTGGAAAAACCCTATTGGCCAAGGCCATTGCTGGTGAAGCAGGGGTACCTTTCTTCAGTATTTCTGGGTCTGAGTTTGTAGAAATGTTTGTGGGGGTGGGCGCTTCCCGTGTGCGCGACCTGTTTAAAAAAGCCAAGGAAAATGCCCCTTGTATCATCTTTATTGATGAGATTGATGCGGTGGGTCGGCAGCGGGGTGCAGGCATCGGCGGTGGTAATGATGAGCGGGAGCAAACCCTCAACCAACTGTTAACAGAGATGGATGGGTTTGAGGGTAATACGGGAATCATTATTTTGGCTGCGACTAACCGACCCGATGTCCTTGATAATGCTTTGTTGCGTCCAGGCCGCTTTGATCGTCAAGTTACGGTGGATGCCCCTGACATTAAGGGTCGTTTAGAAATTCTTTCTGTGCATGCACGGGACAAAAAACTCTCGGAAGAAGTGTCCTTAAAAACCATTGCCCGCCGTACCCCTGGCTTCACGGGTGCCGATTTGGCGAACCTCTTAAATGAGGCAGCAATTCTGACTGCCCGTCGCCGTAAGGAAGCCATCACCCTTTCTGAAATTGATGATGCCGTGGATCGGGTGGTAGCGGGGATGGAAGGAACGCCCTTGGTGGATAGCAAGAGTAAGCGCCTCATTGCTTATCATGAGGTGGGTCACGCCATCGTCGGTACGCTGATGAAGGAACATGATCCGGTGCAGAAGGTTACCCTAATTCCTCGCGGTCAGGCCCAAGGCTTGACTTGGTTTACCCCTTCCGATGAGCAGGAATTGGTGTCGCGATCGCAACTCAAAGCCCGCATGGCTGGTGCGATGGGGGGGCGAGCCGCAGAGCATGTGATCTTTGGCGATGCTGAAGTAACCACAGGTGCAGGCGGTGATTTGCAACAGGTGACGACCATGGCTCGGCAAATGGTGACCCGCTTCGGCATGTCTGATTTAGGCCCCCTCTCCTTAGAAGGCCAGCAAGGTGATGTCTTCCTCGGACGAGATCTAGTGTCTCGATCAGAATACTCGGATGAGATTGCTGCACGCATTGATGCCCAAGTGCGCGAACTGATCCAACATGCCTATGAAGAAGCCATCCGCATTGTCCGCGATCATCGCGCAGCAGTGGATCGGTTGGTGGATCTTCTGATTGAGAAAGAAACCATTGATGGAGAGGAATTCCGTCAGATTCTAGCCGAATATGCAACGGTTCCTGAGAAGGAACGCTTTGTCCCGCAACTGTAAGCTCAACCTTTGTAGATCCTGGGAAAATCTTAAAAGGGGGTGAGTTTAACTCACCCCCTTTTAAAGATAATTATGTCCTTTTACGAGGATTGCTTGACGAAAATGACCTGCAAAGCTTTACCATGAGTTAGTTTATGCCATTCATCTTTCGCCACACGTTGCCCTTATGAAGCCCTACCTTGCCGCTGCGGTTCAAATGACAAGTTTGCCTGATTTGCATCATAATTTAGCGCAAGCCACTGACCTCATTGAACTGGCAGTACGTCGAGGTGCAGAATTAATCAGCTTACCAGAGAATTTTGCTTTTTTAGGCGATGAAACTGCCAAGATTGCTCAAGCTGATGTAATTGGCTCTGAGTCTGAAAAATTCTTAAAAACCATGGCTCAACGGTTCCAAATTACAATTTTAGGTGGGGGTTATCCTGTCCCTGCAGGGGAAGGTAAGGTCTATAACACCGCCTTGTTAGTAGGACCAGACGGTCAAGAACTCGCCCGCTATCATAAAGTCCATTTGTTCGATGTGGAATTACCCGATGGCAATATTTATCATGAGTCAGGGATTGTCCTAGCAGGTACGGAGATTCCATCGGTCTTTGTCTCCTCTGAATTTGGAAATTTAGGAATTTCGGTCTGCTACGATGTCCGCTTCCCAGAGTTCTATCGAGCCTTGTCTAAAGCGGGCGCAAATGTGCTATTTGTCCCAGCAGCCTTCACCGCATTCACAGGTAAAGATCACTGGCAGGTACTATTGCAGGCACGGGCGATTGAAAATACAGCCTATGTGATTGCGCCTGCCCAAACGGGTTATCATAATTCCCGCCGTCAGTCCCATGGCCATGCCTTAATTGTTGATCCTTGGGGAGTTGTCCTTGCCGATGCCAGTATTGAGCCAGGGGTAGCTGTTGCTGCCATTGAACCCTCCCGCCTCAAGCAAGTCAGAGGGCAAATGCCTTGTTTAAACCATCGGGTCTTTTGAGGCTAACCGCCGATCAATTCCGATAAATTCTCAGACTTGCAGTGCAGGATGTTCAACAATCTGTTACCGTTTTGGCAATGTCTAGTGGCTAGCAAAGCGACGCTGGTGTTTGAATGAGATCCGTATTGCTAAATTTATGGTTGATGCAGTTATGTCTTGGATAAACATCGGGGTGGAGAGAACGCCGCTCTTCAATTATGTTCCCATCTTCCCAATAGCAGAGGTTGGTGGTGAGGTCGAAGTTGGGGCTGATGCGGCTCCCCTGGTTTTGGCAGGGGTTTTACTCTGTTTGACCGTGATTTACCTGGCCAGCAAGATTGGTGGAGAACTCTGTGTTCGCATTAATCTTCCCCCAGTTCTAGGGGAATTAGTGGGTGGCGTTGTTGTAGGAGTGTCGGCGCTGCATTTGTTGATGTTTCCTGAAGCTGGTGCTACGGAGGTAGCCCCTTCTTTTCTGGTGAGTTTTTTAGGATCAACGACGGGCGCTGATCCTGCGGTTGCGATCGCAGCTTCTCAAGCCTATAGCGAAGTGATTTCCGTTCTAGCGGAAATGGGCGTCATCCTCTTGCTCTTTGAAATTGGTTTGGAATCCGATTTACAAGAACTGATTCGTGTCGGACCGCAAGCTGCCATTGTCGCGGTTGTTGGTGTCATCGCACCGTTCTTCTCTGGAACCCTGGGCCTCATCTATCTATTCCACATGCCCACGATTCCTGCGGTTTTTGCAGGCGCAGCCTTGACAGCCACCAGTATTGGCATCACCGCCAAGGTGCTAGCGGAGATCCAACGCCTGAGTTCTAGAGAAGGGCAAATCATTGTGGGGGCAGCCGTCCTTGATGATGTGCTGGGCATTATTGTCCTCGCCGTGGTCGCTAGCTTGGCAAAAACGGGTGAAGTAGAAATTGCCAATATTGTTTATCTAGTGGTCAGTTCAGTGGTGTTCCTCGTTGGCTCCATTGTCCTGGGTCGCTTTTTTAGCCCCTATTTTGTCGCCTTAGTCGATAAACTGCAAACCCGAGGTAATCTACTCCTCTCTTCCTTGATTTTTGCATTTATTCTGTCTTATATTGCTACTGCTATTCACCTAGAAGCTATTCTAGGTGCCTTTACGGCGGGCTTAGTCTTAGCAGAAACAGATAAACGCGAAGAGCTGACCGAACAAGTTATTCCCCTGGCAGATATGTTTGTGCCCATCTTCTTTGTCTGTGTGGGGGCAAAAACAGATGTCAGCGTCCTCAATCCCCTTGTCCCAGAGAATCGGGAAGGATTAATTATTGCCTCGTTTTTAATTATTGTTGCTATTATTGGCAAGGTGATCACAGGACTCACGATTGTGGGGCAACCTGATATCAACCGTCTGGCCATTGGTGTGGGCATGATCCCCAGGGGTGAAGTTGGGCTCGTGTTTGCGGGTGTGGGTTCCGCCAGTGGTGTCTTATCTCGACCCTTGGAAGCTGCCATTATTGTCATGGTGATTTCGACAACGTTTTTGGCGCCGCCTTTGCTGCGCGTTGTCTTTCAAACTGCTGAGACTGAAACAACAGCTCTAAGTACCGAGATGACATCTGTCCGAGCGGCTGACGAGGTTGATGCCCCAGATTAGTGTTCCAGATGAAACATAGTGATAGAGTTCAGCGTCCCAGAGTCAGCCCCTCATCCATCCCCTCAGCAGGATAGAGAAGGAAGTTGGGACACTTGGGAGGGGTTGATATATCCATGGAGAGATTGCATGCGCCATCCTTTACAGAACAACCGCAATCTAGGACGCCAGATCATCCGTTGGTTCCTTCCTAGTCTATGCGGCGTGTTCTTGAGTGGATTATCCGCCGAAGCCGCCCAACTGCAATCTTGGCGTTTTGACCAAAGCCAAAACCGCCTAGAATTCAGCACCGACGAAGATATTCGCCCCAGAGTCCAACTCATTCCTAACCCCACTCGCCTTGTCGTTGACTTACCTGGGGTCACATTAGGCCAGCAGACTCTCAAACAAAACTTGGGAAATATCTTTCGAACTCTGCGTTTAGGCCAAGTTGACACCCAAACCGCTCGCATCGTTCTAGAACTCGATCCTGCCTATACCCTCGATCCTCAACAGATCAAAGTGCAAGGATCATCCTCCACCCACTGGTTTATCAACTTACCTACTCCCCAACAATGGCAATCCCCTGAGCCTTCCTCTTCCCCCACTTTCTCTTCTCCCACTCCCGCCTCTCCCAACACTCCCATCACCCTCACCCCCCCCAACACTTCCTCTTCCCCCACGCCTTCTCTGCCCAGTCCCTCTTCCCCACCCGCCTCTTCCCCCACTCCCCTTGCCCAAACCCAACCTAGAATCAACGACATCTTAGTCACAACAGATGGCCTATTCCTACCCACCCAAGGTAACTCCTCTCAAATTAAAATCAAGCGCAGCCGCAATAAGAAAAAATTCAAATCAAAATATCCGAAGCGCTCCTCGCCCCTTCCCTTGTCCGCGAATTCAATCCGAGCTATCACGGTATTAAAAGCCTAAGCTTCAAGCAAACCGATCAGTCTCCTCCTGTCGCCGAACTCACCCTAGAAGTGGACAAAGATAGCCCGGATTGGCAAGCCAGTGTCAGTCGGTTTGGCGGTATTGTCCTGTTGCCCAAAGGGGGGCCTTCTGCCAATCCCTCGGCTCGACGTCCTGGAGCAACGACCAGTCTGACTACTCGCAGTTCACCATCAAACTCGGTGACACCAACCTCACGACTGGCAACTATCCAACGGATTGATTTAGGTGGACGCCAGTTATTTATCCGAGCAGATCGCCCGATCTTCTATGCCACTCGCTGGCGAGGATCAACTTACCAAATCACGATTAATGCCGCCCGACTAACTGCTGATTTGCAGGGGCCGAAATTGGGAGACAGCAGTCCTTTGTCCGATATTCAAGTGGAGGAAACGGGGAACAATACTGTCACCATTTCTGCTAAACCCAGGGATGGTGTTCGCATTGCTGGGGCGCAACGCTTAACCAATGCCGTTGTTTTGAATTTACTCAAGCCTGGAGAACAGCCCATCGTCGAGTCACCCGTGTCATCGCCGTCTCCTAGTTTTCCTGGGAATCCTGATACCCCTTTGCCCAGGGTGAGTAATAGGCAGGTGGTTGTTATTGATCCAGGGCATGGGGGACCCGATCCAGGGGCGATTGGCATTGGCGGTGTGCGGGAAACAGATGTGGTCTTAGATATTGGGTTGGAAGTCTCGCGGATTTTGCAGCGGCAAGGGGTGGTGGTCTATTTAACACGCACGGATGAGCGGGATGTAGATTTACCGCCACGGGTGTCGTTGGCGGAGCGAGTGAATGCGGCGCTATTTGTCAGTATTCATGCCAATGCGATTAGTATGAGTCGGCCTGATATCAATGGTTTAGAGACCTATCATGCACCGGGGGCGTATTTAGGCGCGCGTTTGGCGCGCACGATTCACAGTACGATTTTGAGTAACCTCAGGATTCGCGATCGCGGTGTGCGTGGGGCTAGATTCTACGTCATACGCAAGACTTCCATGCCTGCTACCTTGGTGGAAACGGGTTTTCTGACGGGTCAAGAAGATATTGTGAACCTCAGAAATCCAGCTTGGCGCAAGCAAATGGCACAAGCGATTGCTCAGGGAATTCTCAATTTCTTGAATGGTTCATAGAACGAAGACAGACCCTTTAGACAGTGCTTTTGAGTAAGTCTTGAGCGATGGTGATGTGCTGGCGCACAGCTTCAGCGGAGGTCTGGAGCGCTTGAAAATCCTCCGCTGTTAAATCCAGCTCTAGAACCTGGGTCACCCCTTGCCGACCCAAACAAGTGGGAACCCCCAAAAAAATATCAGACAGATGGTATTGCCCTTGTAAATAGGCAGCAGCAGGCAAAATCCGGGAACGATTCAAGAGGATGGATTCCACCATTAAACAAGCAGAGGACGCTGGGGCAAAATAGGCACTGCCTGCTTGCATAAGGCTGACAATTTCAGCACCGCCATTGCGAGTTCGTTGGATCAATCGCTGAATCGTGGCTGCATCTATGAGCTGTGTGATCGGGATGCCACTGACGCTGGAATATTGGGGTAGGGGAACCATCAGATCCCCATGCCCGCCGAGAACCATAGCATGGACATTACTAATGGACACCTTTAGCTCTAAGGCGATAAAGGTTTCAAACCGGGCTGCATCTAAAACTCCCGCCATCCCGACAACCCGTTCTGGGGGTAGGCCACTGGCTTGCCAAGCCAAGTAGGTCATCACATCCAAGGGATTGGTGACCACTATCAAAATGGCATCGGGGGACTGGGCAATGGCTTGGTGCGTGACATTGGTAATGATTTGGGCATTGACCTTGAGGAGATCATCACGGCTCATTCCTGGTTTCCGGGATAAACCAGCCGTGATCACAATGATGTCTGAGCCTTGGGTATCGGCATAATCTGCCGTCCCCATAATGACGCGATCGTGACCCTCGACTCCACGGGCTTCCATTAAATCTAGGGCTAATCCTTGGGGGCGTCCGGCTTCGATATCTAACAGGATGACGTCGGCAATATTTTTCTCGACGATCCGCTGTCCCAAGGTACTGCCGACATTCCCCGCGCCAATAATGGCCACTTGCGAGGCTTGGGGTTCACTGATGCAGGTAAAGGTCATGGCTCTATTGTGATGGGACTAAGGTGCGATCTCACTCTCCCTTAACTATTTATTTGACTTATTTGGACGCTTCTAGCTGATCCACGCGCAACCAAACCGTAGGAGCTGGAACCCGAAATTTAATCTGAGCATACTCTCCCTTGACCTCAACCACTTCCCCTGTTCCTTCAAATACATAGGGCGGGAGACGCGGGTCGCTGGCTTTGGCTTCTAGACTATTTGCAAATTTATCGGCGACGATGCGAACCATGCTTCCTTTTTTGACGGCCATAATTGCAGTTAACTTTACTGATGTAGGGTTAACCGCTATTGTAGTCGTTTTCATCAGACAGATTACAAATCAGCGTTTTTTTGCAGCAGGATCGTCAACGGCAACAGGGTCGTTATTGTCAGTAGGGCTAGCCAAAAGCCGAAATCTATCCCCAAGAGTTGGCTAGAAATCATTACACTGAGAATTTATGGTGTATGAACGTTCTTAACACGCCCATAGAACTCCATTCACTACTGTACTTTTAGAATACGCCGAAGCCTTAAAGGAGAGACACCAGAGATGGAAAATTTGCTAGCCCCAATCGCCCATTTTTTTCAGAGTTTAGGCTTGCCAGAACCCATTGTCCATTGGGGGCATCCCACAATGATGGCCATTGTTGTCTTGGTGATGGGTTCCTATGCCGGGGTTAAAGGCTGGCAAGGACGTCTGGCCACTGATGCCGAAGCCGGGAGTAAAAATCGAGCCGCCCATGCCCAAGTCGTTCCCTGGATGTTTTTGTTTATTGTGTTGGGATACACGGGCGGTGTTCTGTCTTTGGTCATGCAAGACCACCCCATTTTTGAGAGTCCTCACTTCTGGACAGGAACAATAGTCATCGCTCTATTAGCAACTAATGCCGTTTTGTCCCTCGCTAATTTTTGGGGAGCAGGCAGTCTGCGGACGGCTCATGCCTACCTTGGCAGTAGTGCCCTTGTGTTACTTCTGGTGCATGCGTTCCTCGGCCTGCAATTGGGGTTATCTCTCTAGGCCAAGGCGGAGCCTCCTCCACCTGGGATTCATAAATCTCATCGCCACGTCGGGCAAATTCTTCTTTGCTATAGCGGGGTTGCCGTTGGTGAAACCTCGGATTTGGATTCATTGGCGGATGTTTTCAGCCCACATTCCGCTCTTCTGGGAGGGCAAAAAATAATTACGGGTCAGGTACATGGAGGAGGTAGTATCTCTGAGAGTTATTGCTAAAGAATTTGAGAATATGCCGTCGCTCAGGCGTCAGATTCACAATCTGTTTGACGCCTGAGATGACCACCAAGTGAACCGCCATGA
>JAAUOM010000110.1 GCA_012034865.1 Acaryochloris sp. CRU_2_0
GCAAAAGATGCAGGAGTACCTGTCCTGTGGGATTCGGTTGGGTTGGCTGATTAATCCAGAAGACAAGCAGGTGGAGATTTATCGACCAGGGCAGGAGGTTGAGGTGCTGCGATCGCCAAGGGTGCTATCTGGAGAGACGGTGTTGCTGGGATTTACGCTTGAGCTGGGGTGGATGTGGACCTAATGCAGGCTGACTGCCTGACACATCTATGGTGAACCCTTGATTGCTCGTGAAAGCTAAACTCAATTAGTGCTACATCTGTTGGCGTTTCTGTTTGAAGGCTTGGATAAATTTCTCGTTCACCGTTTTTCCTAGAACCTCGTCATATTCTTCTTTCGTTGCTAGTGGCCCTGGAATACTATATAGCGCAATGTCACACCCTGCTTGCTCATTTGTTTTAATGACAATCTCAGCATGACCTAAAGCCCCACGCCCTCTAGCAAGATTAAGCCAATGATACTGACTACCTTCATGAGTAATTGACATTAATAGCTCAGCATTTGCCCCTTCCATTTCAGGTATCTTTGTCTGAACAAGCTGGTTTAGGCAGCTTTCTACTTCAGGCATTGCAAAAGCTGGAATTGCTGAAAAGAGGCTTGATAGAAGGATAGTTACACTGATCAATAGTCTTTTCATCTTTTCACCTTTTAGACGGGAAATTAATATACTTTCTCGGATCAACATCCTGACCAGAATCTATGCTGCCAGTTTGATACCCCTCAATCACGCCAAAGTCAAGGTGAGGCCCTGTAGATCTTCCTGTACTGCCAATAGCTCCTATTTCCTGACCTCTATCAACCTTATCTCCGACTTTAACGTAATTTGCGCTGTTGTGACCGTACCAAGTTGCTAAACCATTGCCGTGGTCAATAAGGATGTAGTTGCCATATCCCCCATTCCATTTACTCATGACGACAACACCACCATCAGCAGCTTTAATCGGTGTACCAGAATCCCAGGCTAAATCAATGCCATGATGAAAAGATGTTTCTCCTGTTGTTGGGTGTGTTCTCAATCCATAATTACTAGTCACAACATAGGTCTGACCTGCAAGAGGATCTTGTAGCTGTCCTGATGCAACCCCAGATCCTTCTGTAAATGGGCCAGAACTCTCATTACTCGCCAACTGACCTGGATTGCATCGTTGTGAGTTCGCGTTGAGGGCAGGCAACAGTGGATTCGTCCCCGCATCTCCATCTGGCCCATACTGAGCTAGCAGTGCCGGATCTTGCCAAAACGTTGATTCCTCAGCACCACCCGGTAGAGACGTAAATTGTGCCCACCGAGCGACTTGGCCATTGGCATCATAAACATGCTGTCCAAGCAGCTTATCAGCAGTAGCAAAATCACCTGCTTCAATCAACCCAATAATATCCGTCCCGATCTCATTGCCAAAGTCTTGGATCAAGGCCAGCGCCGCTTGGTCGCGTTCTGCTTTATTCTCAGACCAGGCATCTAACCCATAACGTTCCAGTATTGTGTCTCTAGTTGAGGGAATGAACTGATACTCACCATAAGCGGCTGTCTTGGGGTGTGGGCCAATATTGCTCCCTCCATTCGATTCACCCAAAGCGATTCGGGCAAGATATTGCCTGAGATTATGTTCGGGACCAGAAGGCGTTGAGGTTTCTGTAGTGCCATGATTGTGACCATCGCCAGCGGCAGGACTGAAGGTTGCAGCCGCCTGATCACTCCCCACATACCGCCAGTGCCACGGCTCAAAGCTAACCCCCTGACTATTGTTCTCAGGAAAACTCAACTCAAACCCATAGTTCCCCGCATTCTTCTGCATCCAGGCATATTCTGGGGTATTAGCAAAACCAGTATCGAGCCTTGGATTGGCATTCGTGCCGACATCCACTGCTAAGCCCGTATGATGCTCACTGTAGCCGGGTGGTGCAGAAACTTTAGCCGCTGCCTCTGGTGAACCTTGTCGCTGGGTCTGCAATTCAAACAACTCTTGTTGGGTTTGTTTATCTCTAAACCCTGATACTGCCCGAATATCGAGTCCCTGTGCGGCGGCATCAGCGTGCATCTGCTCAAAGGCTTCGGCAGCTTCCTTGGTCAGGGCTTCTTTCACCCCGTCCACTGAAATCACCTCATAAAGTTGGTCTGAGGTTTCCGCAAAGGCATGATGCCCGTATTGAGTCTCGTTGGGTGGGTTCCCATCGGGGCTATCCGTCCGTCCAGAGTTAGCCAAGAAGGTCGGGACTTGGCAGAAGTCCACCGTTCTGGCCTGTTCATTGATCCCTGGAAATAGATCCTGAATTCTGCGTCTAGACAGGACGGGGAAGAGGCTATCTCTTGTAATCTTCCAGGGAGTGGGCAGGCTGATTATATGGGCGGTGCAATGCTGGGTGAAAAACATGGTGACGCAGACTTGGAAATCCACATAGACCCTAGCGATAAAGGCTTTGTCGTCATACTCAACGAGATCACCCAAGCTGAACTTTACTGGGGCATCCTGCACGGGCTTGATTCCTGCGGGTTCCCACTCACCGAACATGCATAAGATTCCCTTGCATCCCGGCACTTCTTGTTCTCTAGTCATCCATTCCTTACCCAGAATCGGCTCATTGCCCAACAGCGGACTTCCCCCCTCAGCGGGTTTCATTTCAATGCGGGGCATCCCTTTGGGAGGACTCTTGGTTTTACTGGTGCTGCTTCTAATCCCCGGTTCTGGCCTAAACTTCTGATCTTTAGTCCCACCCGTCAACGGACGGCCATTGTGATACTCAGCCCCATCCTGACCCGTATAGGCAATATCAAACCGAGCAAATACGTCACCTGCGAGGAACTTCAATAGAACATCCCCAACAACCGAGCCTAAAGGGATATCACTCAGTCCAGGAATGGAAGAGAGCAACTTGTCTTCTACACCCAGCTCCTCAAGCGTGTAGTCAGCGAGTTTGGGCAGCGATTGACTTAACGGTTGATTCGCAATGCTTGAGACCACAGCAAGGGGCACCTCTTTAATCTCAGGGAAGCGTTTGGTCACTTCATCAATGGTCATATTCTGAATCTCGCTGATCGCGTACTCTTGAGCGGTTTGTCGAATACTGCTAAAGTCTCCCTCAATAATGTCAACCGTCAAACTGCCGATGGGTAAGCGCCTCAGATGCTCAGGCATCTTATCGCCAATTTCTTGGAGCAGAATCTTTTCAGACTCTAGAATGCTGCCTCTCCAATCCCCCGCTAGGATGCGCTCGAAGGGCACATCTTTGAGGGCGGGATTCTTGCGGAGTTTGTTAATGAGGATTTTAGACCCGGCACTGAGGGCATTTTTCTTGACTTGTTGCACGCCCGCATTCGGGTCAAACACGAAAGCCAGGAACATCTGCACCGCAGGTAAAGCGTCTTTGACTTTGACATCATCCATGTCATACAGCTTTTTGAGCTGTTCGAGGTTAACCCCATTGACAACCTCAATATCTTTGAGGGGAACCCCTTCAATATCGGTGCCAATGTTTTGGCTGAAGTCCTTAAGGCGCAGCTTGGTAAAGCCTGCAAACTGGGGATTCTCCTTCAAGTCCCCAATCTTGATGAATTGGTCTGGAGTCGCACCCATAGGCCAAGCTCGACTGCTGTTATAGGTCAGCTCACCATCAGGGGCAATAATATTCCCCGGCGCTGTTGCACCAGGAAGTTGGCTGAAAGATGGCGTCTGTTCGGCTGGCAAAGGGTCATAGATAAGGCCCAATCCTTCTAACTCTGGTGCAGGATAGGAGGCTTGCTGGGTCTGACCCCAGACAGGTAGGGATTGAGATAAGGCGATCACGACAGCGGTGATCGCGCCGATAGAGCGGTTGTGAGTCAAGGGGAAGCCCTCTAGCTAGAACTGCTAGAGAAAGGGTAGGCAGGAAAGGATGTTAGGAACAAATCGCTTTACTGGTCTGGTGTTGAGCCAGTTGGTCAACCTCGGATCAAAGGCTACAAAAAACCTCCTGTGTCTTTGTACAGGAGGCAGGCGTTTGTTGATGCAAATCAATTTACAGGCACAATCTCAACCTTTCCAGCAAACCGCCAGTACTGAGTCACCTGTTGCCCCTGCTGGCTAGAATTGGGCATCAACCGTGAGAGATGATTCCCCCCCCGCACATTTGCTAACTGATCCGAGGCAATCTCACCTCCGATTGCAGTCACCGTTCCTAGAACTTTGTCCCCAAAGACTCGCCTCCTTGACGTTTAAGATCAGCTCTGAGGTATTTGGTATTTTTGTTCCTTAATTCAAGCTTCCCTGACTCAATTTCCTGTCCATTCAAATTGACAACGTGGGCGGTGAATTGCAGGCCATTGATCTGGGTAATCTTGGCTTCAGCAGTCTGGCCCTTCTGTGGACCGCTGGTAATTATCAAAGGAATAATCACCTTTTGGGCATCCTCTGGGGTTAGCCACTCCACCCGGTCCACCACTTTAGCCGTCATTCGACTCAGTTGAGGAGCGCTGGTTTGACCGGATCCATAAAACTCCTGCTCAAACTGATCGACCGTTTGAATCTCTCCTGCGGCATAGTTAACCTGATAGTCTGGCTTGCGCTTGGCAGTGGGTTTGGTTGTGGGGTTGAAGGCCAACTTTAGGGGATTTTTAGCAATGGGTCGAGGCCGTACAGCAGGTGTTGAAGGTGATTTGACAATCGGCTGAGCCGCTGTAGTGTTCTTGCTAATTCGATAGGACGCACATCCGGGCACAGAAACATTGCGCTCAAAATACCCAATGCAGCTATCGAGGGAGGGTTTCTGGGATTGAGCAGACCGAATGCTAGGTGGGGAAGGAAAAGACCGAATTGGGGGTCTCGCCACAGGCCGACGTGCCATCAGAGAGTAGGGAGGCGACACATTAGACCATCGACGTGGGATTCTGACGGTATTCTGGGTTCTGACTGGGGGTCTGGTTGGTACAGGTGGGCGTTCAGCTCTCAATTGAGCGGGATTCACCATCGATTTTCCAGGGGTCTGTTGTGTCTGGCCTTTGAACCGGGTAATGTCCGCCGTCAAGTTTTTGTCCCCGATTTCTCTTTGATAGGTGGACTCTCTGTCCTTGAGCTGTTGATTCTCTTCCTTCAACTGCTGCATCTCAATCTTTTCGTTCTTTGTATACGCAGTCGATGGATCCCCCTTAAAAACCCCAACAGCCACAAGACAAAGAGAATAATAGAAGTCGCGGCAATGGCAATCAAGACCAGTTGCAGTTTAGAGGACATATGGGTAGGGAGCGTCTTGCGCTTGGCTTTGACCTCAATTGAGACATTGTCAATTGGACGCTCTTGCTCCCACGGCTTGGTGTCCTCAACAAATTCAGCCAGTTCGTCTCCACCCGCAAATACATCTAACTCTGTATGGCTCATCAGGCAACTCCTTGTGCAAGGTCAACAATATTGATTACTTTTAATCCGTCCAACTGCGCTTGATTGAGCGCTTGACCAATGAGAGTATCTGGCTTGCCCCAGCGGTAGGAGGTGATCGGTCGCTTTGCTTGGAGCGTCAAGCGAAAATGCAGGATTTCTGAATTGAGACCCTTTCCTTCCTTGGTAAAGAAATGGCGTGACCCTTTCACATCTGCTTCCCATTGATCCTCTGCAATTTGCTTAACGATGGGTTCACGCGCGGGCTTGACCACGGCGTTGAGGGTGCCATTGAGAAACTTCTTCATCGGATAGGCAGAGTCTTCATACTTAATCCCTTGACCGTATAGCCATTGCTTACGAATCGATTCATCCACCTTCCAGCTATAGGCATGAAACGCGGAGGGATAGGTGATCCCTTCTTCTGTGGTGCCGGGAATGTCCGCTTGCCAGTGAAACCCCAAGACCATGAAATCTTGGGCAAATCGACTGACGATGGGCTTCTCACGGTGAACCTCATCAACAGCAATCGCCTCCACTGTTTTGCCTCCCACCGTCTGCACAAAGATATGAGTGGACGCATCCTGAGCGTTTCTGGCATTGGCATAGCTACCAAAGGAGAAAAACAAGATCAGGCACAGGGCAATCAGGTTAAACCAGGATCTGAATTTTTTGTGGTCAATCAGCTTTTCTACACGAGTAAACATCGAATCACCTCATTAATACCAATCGTCGTCTCCCCATCGGTCAGAGCGAAGGATAATCGTGCCGCCATCACGGGGACGAACCAGTGCCAACAGAAACAGCACTGGAGCCATGACGAAGATCAGCACACTCAGCAGTTCACCAAACCAGGGCATCAGGCCAATCGCAAACGGGCATAGCCAATACAACCCGACTTGACCAGCGAGGCAGTTAGAGACATCCGAGAAGTGCCAGTAGCCAAATCCCGGCAAAAACCAACGACACAGCGGCAGGGCAAACAACAGTGCCATGGGTCCCCAGATGAAATCGGGTTGCCAGTCAATTCCATGTACAAACCAGACTGAAAAGAAGTCGAAGTCCCCCACGCGCACATAGGAGGCAATCTCACGAGACACATTCAGGCTGAAGACCAACATCGTGGCGATGGCTGAATACATAAACCAGGACAGGAGATTGAGTTCAAAACTATCCCGATTGAGAAACGTCAGAATTGCGACAATGGCAAAGGTCATCCCCACGGGCTGAACGAAGTCGGGTAAATGCTCAAGTCCTCTAAAGATCATCGTTTTTCTCCTTCGTACTTTTGTGTCTTACTCGTTGTATAGGTAAGGGGAACCTATTTACGCAAATACTTGGCTGAATTGATGGTGTAGAGCGTCGTTAGGGCTATCCCACTCACAGCAGAACCCACCAGCGTCACCCCTGCTGCTGCCGAACCTCGATACTGCCGCGCCATCATCCAGCCCCCAAACAAGCCCGCAGCACAGGCTGCGAATGGGGCTGTTGATCCTAGAAACTGAAGAAAGATGTCACTACCAAAACCCTGCAACCGATCCTCTTTAGCAACCACGGCCACCACCCCAATGATCCACAGATAAAGGTTCTCCACGACAATCATGTTCAGACTCAAAACAAACCAGTCGGGAATCACCTTCCATAAGGTGGGCATCAAGGCCACAGCAATCACACCCGGAAATAACGCCCCAGACAGGGCAAACCCCAATTCTAGATAGCTCAAGAACGACCAATTTCCGATTCTAACGGCTTTAATAAACGGCTCATTCCCGTCAAAGGCCGCAAATCCTAAATCAATATCTGGAACCTCACTCGAATCGAGAAAGGTGTTATTCGGTCCTGCTGTCAGCTCATCTAGATCGCGTTGATAGAATTTTTTGAGACCATCGACGGACTCTTCAGTGATATTGACCACGTTCTGCGCCCTGGCCGTGGCATCAATGCAGCCTGACTCGTTCTGACTGCATTCTTGAGCAAGTTGAGCCTGAAAGACCTGGAGCCGCCTGACGGCTGAATCCATACACTCTAGGTAGTCGTAAAGCTGACTTTGCTCCTTGGTCGGTTGGGGATCTGCCTCTGGACCAGGACGCTCTAGGCTGCGAAGGGCCACAGCAGGTCTGGGTTTCTGTTCGCAAACGATGAATTCCAGTTCAGCTCGTGCCCCAAACCTGTGATAGAAAATCTGATTATTGAGTGCAGAGGCTAACTTCACCGCATTGACCCTAGCCTGGGAGGTTTGCTGCCGCACACTTTGCCGGACTTGCCAGACCCCATTGCTGATGTTGTACGCATTGACATAGCCACCCGCCAACAAGAAGATAGCCGCTGAAAGTAACAAGATAGTGCCTAAATTGCCCTGGAACACTGAGGCGAGATCTCCCTTGGCACTACTAGCCATCAAGATCGCTCTCGCGGCAATCAGCAGAATGGCCACAACGACGATCATATCGACGACGGGGGCGAGGGTGGTTTTGATTAGCTCTGCACCGGGATTATCCCCGCCAATAATATAAGAGCGAAAGGTTTCCCAAAATTTGAGGTGATCCTGGGTTTGAACCGTGCTATCGAGCAGTCGTTCGCCAGGGAGTTTTGCGAGTAAAAACAACATTACTGTTCTCCTTTTGCGGTGGTGGTGGTTAGGGAGGGTTCTTCGGTGCCCAGCATGTAGAGGTCATTGAACTCTCTGACCGCTTGTTGCATCCGCCTGATGCGTTCGTCAGACTGCCGATCATTACTAGATCGCGCCTCCGCATTGAGATTGGTCAGTTGATTGAGATTGCCCGCTCCTAATGCCTGCAAGCTGGTCATCTTATCTAGCTCAATCCCTTGCAAGGCGGTGAGATTGGATAAGGTTCCCAAGGTGCGACCTTGGTTGTCATTGAGTTCGTTAATTTGGTTGGACACCGCTGCGGTCTGGCCCGTGGCGATCGCCAACAGTTCAGCATTGCGCTTGAGAACTTTTTGCGAGGAATTATCCGATTGGGCTTTGCCAGCCACCGCATTTGCAGATTCAGCCATCTGATTGCTCACAAAGGACAACTGGCGAGAATTCGCAGAGCTAAGGCCCGCATCGGCGGTGTACTGATTGCTTTGAAAGATCGTGTCTGTTGTAAATTCCTCTTGAGCCGCAATTAATGCTTGTCCCGGCTTCGATACCACTAAGTTTGCCGCCTGCTGAGCAGCGGTGGAGGCCACGACATTGTGATTTTTACCTTTGAAGTACCAGGAATACGCGGTCTGTGGCTTTCCCCTAAATGCAACTTCTTGAACCTTTTGCGCCTGAGCTGTGAGAACATTGCCCAAGGGTCCAGTAGCCGCGTTCGTGCTGGCTAAGGCCACTGCTGCATTGGGATCAATCACCCCATAGAGGGTAAGGATCGAGCGCACCCCCCCGACAATGCCTTCTGAATTCTTCCCTTGAATGGCTCGATAGATATTCCTGGCAGTTTGATAGGTTTGCAGACCTTTCTGAGCATGGTCAAGGATCTTGAATAGCTTGGTGGTCGAGGGATGCAGCGGGCGGTTGGGGTCTGTCCCCAAAAACAGGTCTTTCAAAAAGTCCGGTTGAGCATCCTTTGCCTCTTGGTAAATGTCATCCACTTCGTAAATCCCTTGAAGGCTGTAGCCTTCTTCATCCCGCTCTCTACCCGTATTGGATTGATAAATATCCTTGCCCAAACTGAACAGCGACTCAAAGTTAGGCACTTGGCCGTGGGCAGGGAGGACAGGACTAGAAAAAGTGAGGAGGACAGCTAAGGCTGCGGCTTGTGTCTTTTGCATGGGGTTTAACTCCTAACGAATTGAATTGGCGTCTAAGCCTTGGCTATAGGCTCTCGCTAGCTCCAAGGCAAAGGCTTGGAAGCCTTCTAAGGGGGTAGCGTATCGAGCCATCACTCTTTCTCTGGCCCGGTTCTCTTCTGGCTCTGTGGCTCCAATTGCTAGCATCAAGGGGGTGGTATGGTATTCCACTTCCACATGCAGATCCCCATCCATCCGCTGCAAATACCAGTTGGATTTGAGAGATCGCTTATCTGGCTTGGTGGTGTAACTGCCTAAGATGTTGGGCTTAAAGCCCATCAGATCCACAAAGCGATCCATATATTTGGTATTGGTGAGGCCGCACAGGATATTGTCAAAGTTGGCAATCAGGGTTTGGGCATAGGGCGAGGCCCATAGGTTATCCAAGTCCGTGGCTAGAAATAGACCATTGCGACCCATCTTTCGACCCTCGCTAAAGGTGCGGGCAAATTTACTGGCCACCGCATCAAAGCGAATAATGGTAGACCCTTCATCCATCGCTAAGAGGGAACGGTGATACTTGGCGGACTGTTGGTCTATCAAGTTCATCCCTGCTAAGGCATAGATGAGGGTTTCCTTGGAGTCTTCTGTGGCATTTGTCAGACCCAGCACTAGTACGTTGATATCTGAATCAAAGGAGGTCTGGGCGTTGAGGCGTTGTCCCCAGCTTGAGGCTAAACACCCTTCAAGCTGTAAGCGAATGTCAGAAATAGCATCGAGTTGCCGCTGTTCAGGGTGTTGCTCAGCTTTATACCTCTCGGACCATTGGACGAAGAAGCGATAGTAATCTTCCAGGATGGGCCGTTCCGTCCACAGGTCCGCTGTGGCAAAAAAGGCTCGGTGAGAGGAGGAGATCAGCGCTTCAATCGTCTCTGCTAGGGGATTCGCTTTGTTGTTGCCAATAACGATGGCCACCAGCAAATCCACATGGTTCTGGACGACCACGGGGCTGAGGGCGGCTCCAGGGGGAAAGCCCAAGACGTTGAGGTTGGCTTTGCGAATATTGTGATAGGCACATTTGACCCCAAACGCGGCTAGGGCATTCATCAGGGGGGTGTAGGTGCTGTCCCCCTCACCCTTGGGTGAGTCCAGGATCAGCGCGGGGATATCATGAAACACGCACTCTAAGATGGCTTCTAGCCCAATCAGGCTTTTCCCCCCGCCCGATTTGGCAAAAATAGCGGTGTGATTTTTACGAAACAGCAGATCCAGGTAATAGCTAACGGGGATGTCTTTGCCTGTGAACAGGATGCCCTGGCGATCTAGGGGTTGGTGTTGAGTAAACGGCAGCAGCGGAATCGCTTGAGCCGTCAGGTAGTTTTCCCGGCGGTTATGGGGGGCATAGTGCATCGACGACCAGGCGTAGGGCAGGCTCTCCAGATAGCGTCGGCCTAACAGAGATTGGCAGACTTCTGAGGTGCCACTGGGGAAGTTCTTGGTGGCGAGGCTGCGTAGGGCTTCATCTAGCTCATCTTCGGTGTCTCGGTACAGCCAAATGGTCGTGGCAATTGAGGTAGTCCGCTTGCCACTTTTGACGGCGTGGCCCGCATCCACTAGATCCATTAGCTCTTGACTAGAGCCAAAGTCTTGCGTATGTTCGCGGGTCGCGGCATCCTCAATGCGCCGGGTTCGGTTTTTGGTCCCCGTCTTAATCCGCTTGATTTGAACCACCGGGTCAATCCCCGCCACTTCAGAGATTAAACGGAAGTTGGAGACCCCCTGCATCCTGCGCCACAAGAAACGCAGGTGACCCCTGGCTTGGGAGTTGTCCTCTTCCGCTTCATAGGCCAACTGTTGACCCACTTTTAGACATCCTGCCCATTGATTGAGTAACGGGAGGTAGACAGAAGTCTGGGTGAAGACGGGCACGGCGGGTACAAACTGCGGATCTGAGTCGGTGGATAGCTGCATTTGCTCAGGGGTGAACAAAATCGACATCAGGTGCAGATCGGAGGGGTCTGTCTTCACGTAGTCAATGCCCTGCTTCGTTACCCGGCTATAACGCGGGCATTTACCCGAAGCAGAGGGATGATTCTCTCCCCAATCTTGGGCAAAGAAGTCATTCACCGTCAGCATTTTGGCATTCAGACCTAAGCCTCTAGCCTGGGTCAGTAGCTTGAAGACGGGCAGACAACAGGTGGTATAGGCGCTATCAATGGCATTCATCCACGTCTGGCTCGTCACCTTCTGGGCTGGTGCTGAGGTGATCCGACTGCGTACAAAGGAGGCAATATCTTCAAGCACAGGCCAGTATTTCGCCATCTCCTTGTCCTTCCAGGTCTGAGCGACGGTGTAATCCGCTCCCAAGACCACCTCCACCCGTGCGTAGATTCTCAGGGTTGTCTCCACGATTTCATTGGCCTTCTCTAGGCGTACCGCCCGTTTGCCCCGACTGATGATGATTGCCTCAGAGAGCGGGTCATGGTCTTTGGCGCGCAGTAAATTAGCCTGCTGATGGCAATACGCTTGGGCGCTCGTGTGGCAATCCCAATAAAACTTGAATTGGACATTGGGAAGCGAAGAAAACAGCCGCTCAATCCGATCTAGGGCAATCATGGACTGGGCGTCGGTCTTTGACGGTGAAAACCCACCCACCTTAAACGCGACGATGACATGAATGACTTGACCAATCTTTTCTCTAGCTAAGGAAACGACCTTATATTGATTGATGGGCTTCTGAAGGACATACATCCCAGGTTTAGCGCGATCTTTTTCGTAAGAGACTAAGCCTCTTAGTCCTAATTCCCGCTCAAATTTATACAGCCTTTTCTTGCCCTCTTTAGTGAACATTTCACCGTGATAAACAGGGGCAGGCACAGGCGAGGATTCATCAGCACAGACACTTTCTGAGTAGTAGGAGCGGTTCTTGTACCATTTCTCTAGCTCCTTGGTGTAATCCCGACCTCCCCAAAGCAAAAAGATGACAAAGCTGATGCCAAAGGCCACTCCTGCTATTGTCAGCGGCAACCGGAAAAACAAGATCAGAAAACCGAAAAACATTACCAAGACCAGTCCGCCACCGATCTGATGAGTGGAGAGGTTTCGCAGTTGCAGAGTGCCCACACAGGTATTCACCTGCCCAAAGCGCAACTGCTCATTGTTGAGGTGCTGGGTCTCCACAAGCTATCTCCCTTGCACGGCATTATTGCTGGCGTTGCCATTACTCGAATTGATGCTGTAAATCCCAATCAGCATCCAGGCAAAGAAAAAACCAAAGATGATCTTGAAAAAGGGATTCAACGCAGCCATAAACTGCTTCTGATTGCGATCCGCGTCAATGCCTGCGAGGACTAGAATTACAAACCCCACGATGATCGTCACCAACAAGGCTTTGTCCATCAGCCCACACAGCGGACCTGCTACAAAGGGGATATCCCCAAACACATTCTGAATCGCAGAATTGACATCCCCCACCATGAACGAACTGCTGTTACAAGTGGGTTGAGTGGCCTGAACACCATTGAATTGAGCATGGACAGGTTTGGGTTCGACAAGAGGGACACCGACCAGGGCAGCGGCGGCAATGCCAGCAGCAACCCAGCGCTGAAATCGACTGCCTTTGGTAGGCAGACAAAAAGGGGATGTAGAAGGAATTGAAACAGACATAATAGACTCCGAAAAAAAAGGTCATTGGGCACAACGAAAGGATAGGTAGGGTGACACTAGGAAGACAAATCCTTTTTGACACAGCGCTTTCGCCGACATCGACGGGAATACCAAGCACCGCTACCGATGACAAACCCAGCAGCAAGCCAGCGCAGATCGAAGGTAAATATGCCTACACCAAACTGGAAGCATCCGATCAGCATGGCGACGATAAGCAGCCGATCTACGAAATGAGTCACTGATCCCCTCCGTGGCGTGAGCGTCGTGGGACAGAACAAACGAGCAGGAAGGGGGCTGACCATTTGGGGCCGTATTTCTGGCCCAGATATCTGGAAAGTTTTATGAATTGGATGTACATAACGATTTCCTGTTGAAGTGCTTGATTTGAGCATAGGTAGGCTGTTACCTCATCTCCAAATCTCGATAATTTACTTGGATCTAGAGCGTCCGAATTGAACATAGGCAGGCTCACCCTCACCCTGCAAATTCCTAGGAACAGCAAGGCTTTCAGCGGCTATTGCGATTGCCGTACTTGTCCCCGTACTTCCACACGAAAAGCTTGTCGGTCGCCCACGCATCCCACACATAAATCAACCCAAAGACGGCCATAAGCGGGATCTTGAACGGCAGATCTGACTCGTATAGATTCAGGCAAATCTGAAGGGTAAACAGAAGCCATATCACTTGAGCTAAAATCCGACAGATTGCGAGAGTGTGTTTTCTGATAAATGTCCTCATCATTTGCTGACACCTCCATGTCCAAGCAGGTCATTGAACGTTTTCTCTGACAGCCCCGACCAGCGCAGCGCTTTCTC
>JAAUOM010000238.1 GCA_012034865.1 Acaryochloris sp. CRU_2_0
ATCGCACTGGCAAAATCTAGTTCAAGCTGCTGGTGCATAGGCTATCCCTGGCCTTATCCTTGAGGGGACATTCCGCAATCTCGCACTCGGTCGGTTCCATCCTGATCGGAGGCTCAAATTCGGTGATGCCGAAGCGATCGCGCAGCACCTTCAACACCTCCCTCAAATAGTGATTGACCTGAGTATTGGTCATGCCCATACAATGGATCGGCTCAACTTCCGCCAGCTTCTCACTGCCTTGCCACACACTCACAGACAGCGCATGGAGATGGGCATCCTTGGGCTTTTGCTTATAGAGGTAGAGCAGAGCTACGGGTGGGGCTTGGACGGGAATCGAGAAGGTTTCAGTGGTTTCAACTGGCGTCTTTTTGGCTTTCTGGTCAGCGTAGTTTCCCTTACGCTTGGCATTGTTTTGTTTGCGGTTTCGGTAATGAGAGCGTTTGCGATCGCACTTTTTATCATCCCAGCAGCCATCCCCTTGGGGTCCGTGTCTGAGCATGGCTTCGGATCTGAGAAAGTTAATACAGGCTAGGCATGTTTGGGTAGGGGTAGTGGCATGGCATGACTTACTGCTGAGGTGCATTAGCGTGAACCCAAGCCTTCAGTTCACTATGGGCAGGCGTTTCCCCTACCGTTTTGCATTGCTTGAGAAAACGGTAGAACACCTCCATCGGCACCCAAGGGAAAGTTGGGCTGACAGAGGCATCCTGATATTGCCCTTGCTGCAACTGATAAATCCTCAATACCTGCCCATCAAAGCGCCAAAACTCTGGCACTCCCATTTGTGCATACAGTTTGTTCTTATTGATATCGGTATGGCTGATATCCACTTCAACCACCAGATCAGGGGGTGGATCAACTTCAAGGTTGACCGTTCGCCCTCTGACCACTGATTCATTTTGAATGTAATAGCAGCGATCCGGTTCAGCTCCCTTAAGGAGTTCCTTTCGCCTTAAAGTGGTTGAGGCGATCCCCTTGATATTTTGACCCGACTCAAAAGCCAAAGTCCGAATAAAGACCCCAATGACATCACTGGGATTTTCATGAGCTTCCAAGGGAACCATGAACTCTAGGACTCCTTCGTCGTAATGAAGCCGAACGGCTCGATGTTCACCAAAGGCATCCAGGAGTTTTTCATAGGTGTCCCAAGCAACATTGCTCAACGTGAGGCGCTGCTCAGCGGGCATCGTCTGCGTCGTTTCGGCAACAGGTAGCTGAGTTTGCATCGTCTTCAGGCTCCTGAACAGTCACCCTTCCAGCATAGGCGGTGAAACAGACCTGGAAAGTGAGATAAGCAATCACTAGAGTACCATACCATTTTTCGTGTAATTTTTCGTGTAACTAAGATATTAGTGACATATTTTATATTGAAGCGTTATTACAGTATGTTATAACTATGGTATTGCACGAATTTACGGTTATGACTGATAAAACCTACAAGGCATCCTGGGCTAAGATTGGCAATTCATCCGGCTATCGATTGACCAGTGACTTTTTCCGAGAACACCCTGAATTTGTGGGTGCGGATGGGGTGGTTCAAGTCATTGCCCCGGATACAGTGATTTTTTCGAGAACTAAGTCTAAAGACGAGGGGCAAGCTGAAGATGAACTGATGCTCAGTCTCTACCTCGATTTTCTCACCAAACAGGCTCTGGCCAATCCCGATGAGTTGGAGGAATACACTCAGCAAATGGCCGATGAGGATGATGAACTAATCGCAGGTGTGATCCTCGATGTTGATTAATGGCTGGGAAGTCTACTTTCTCAGACGCTTGTTTGGTAAGCAGCGACGAGATTTACAAGCTGAGGTCAAACGGCTCAAAGCTACGTTGCCCTATGATGACTATGTTCGTCATCCCACAGTGAAACTCTACGCGGCGATCATGCGGGCCATCAAAGAGAAGATTCCTGTCGATCCATTTGCCTCTAACTTTGTCTTGACGGGGCCACTCAAAAAGTTTAGCCGGGTGAAGAAGATGGGGATTCCTCATCGCTATCGCTTATTCTTTAGGGCCTTTCAAGTATCTCAAGGTCAATCCATTTTTATTCTATGGTTGGGGTATCCCCGCAAGGAAGGGGACAAAAATGATTGTTATCGGGTCTTTCGGAAAATGGTGGAACGAGGAGATTTTCCGACTTCCTTGGATGAATTGATTTTAGAAAGTGAGCAAGGCTGATGAGCAGCAATTTTGGGACAGCGATACCGGAAGTCAAGTTAATCCCCTTCCCCACTGTTGAAGAGAATCAGGAACAGTTGATAAGAACGCTCCGCCGAGGTCGCCCCCCCCAGATCCCCACACCGATGGACATCCGCTGGCCGATCGCGCAAGAGTTTTTGCGGAGTAGCAATCTCTCTACCAACAGCCGTAAGCTCTATGAGCGGGAGCTGAAGCGGTTCTTAGGTTGGACACAATGCCGTTGGTCAGATCTTACCCTCCGGCATCTAGGGCAATACAAAGCCTATTTGATGGAACTGGAAGTTGGCGAGGATAAGAAGCTCTCTAGGAACAGCTTGAATAGTGCCTTGACCGCCCTCAAGAGTTTTTTCAAGTGGTTGTGCCAGTTTCACCCGGAACTGTGTTCGACTAATCCCACCCAAGGGGTGAAGTTTGAGAAGGTGCCCTTGCCCCCAGCTCAGAATCTTAACCCAGAGGAGATGGAGCGGGTTTGGAATGCGATCACACAACGGCAAGAAACCCAACTGCGAGATCGGGCCTTGGTGCAGTTGCTCCGTCACAATCTTCGAGCGGGGGAGGTGGTGGCCGCGAATGTGGGTTCGTTTGATGGCCGCTTAGTAACGATTACAGAGACCAAGAATAAGCAACCCCGGCTAGTTCCTCTGTCTGCGGATGGTCAGCAGGCGGTTCAGGATTATCTGGATTGGCGGCAGAAACAGGGTGAAGGGCTGTCGCCGGCGTCGCCTTTGATTTTGTCTCATCACCAAGGCTGGGAGGGGCAACGCCTCAGCTATCACGGTATCTATTTTGCCGTGGAAGCAATCGGACGGATGGCGGGATTGCCGGATCTGCATCCCCACCAGTTTCGGCATACGAGCGCCACGGAATATTTGAGAATGGGGTTAGACCCCGCTCATGCACGACGGTTGACGGGGCACACGGATGAGAGATCGTTTCGACGGTATACGGTGGCCGCTGAACAAGAGGCTGCGATCGCGGCTTATTACCGGGCACAAGAAGCGGGGCAAGCTGAGCTGTTGGTCTATGCCAAAACTTTGAACCGCAAGCAACGTCAATTGTTAGAGGTGATGGCGGAGCTGACGGGGAAACCGCCAATGTATCAGACAGATCTGGATGAGGATGAGATCGGTTTTGCTCAATTGTGGCAGGAGAACCTGCTGAGTCTGGAACGGATGGTGGCCGATGTGCGGGGGTTGCCGGAAAGGTTGGGGGTTGCGATTCCTGAGAAAGATGAAGACAAGTTCTCACTAGAAGCTGTCGTCGAGGAACCCCGGCCATCTCTCCAGAAGACGGGTGTCGATGCACCTCAATATTGTTACAGAGGAGATGGCAGCTTTAACTCTGGTCGTGGCAGCAGCAGACGCTATCATCT
>JAAUOM010000239.1 GCA_012034865.1 Acaryochloris sp. CRU_2_0
CGATGGAAAAGCCTTTTTACAAGTCTCAGAAACTGACATCAAACACTGGTTTACACACTGCTGTTACTGCTCCTTAGACTTATGAAATCCGCTATATCTATTTCGGAAAAGTGTTCAGTTAGTTGCGATGAGCTGTTTTTGATTTGCTACTATCGTTCGCCCTCATTTATACAACTGTCCTGAGTTTTTATTAACCATGAGCAAATTTAACTTCTACCAGAGAGTAAGCGTCTTGCGTCATTTCAATCTTCTTGCTATTACCATTACTACAGCACTACTACCGTTATTTTACATGGTTCTAGTAGCTACCCCCTCTCCCGCTCCTACCACTTCTAGAATTATCAATCTAAACAATAGAAAGCCTAATCCACCACGCATCGCTGTGCATCCTGATGGCGCAGGCAGCTCAGGTTATCCAGCTCAAGCATATGGGAGCGGACCACCCAAACTAAGTAATACGTTGAAACATAAACCAGCGGCTCTGAAAATTCCTGTAGATGGCTCTACAGCTAAACTTGCTTTCTACAATGATTCTAGATTTCCTAATTTTGTCGCCGGTCTTGGACCAAACCCCTCGTCTGAGACAACTTATATCTATCCTTGTTATGCTAGAGTAGGTGCAGCAACTTTCGGCTGGAATATTCAGGCGAGCTCAGGCGGTATTACAACATGTGGTGATGTCCGACTTGTGAACCTTCGTAGAGCACCAACTCCTTTCAGTAGCCTTATCTCTCCAGCTTCTCACGTTCCACAATCTAAAAGCCTCTATTTTTCGAAAGAGAAGCCTCAAGCCATCCGTGGTGATTTAATCGTATCGCCTCAAAAGACGTTAACTCTAATCCATGCCTTCAACGATAATGGCAACCTAGTTATTGATGTTCTTGTTGGAGCCATTACAGTCAAATCAACTAAAAACCAAACGGGGATATTGGTCAGCGTGGGAAACAGGTATATCGACTTCACCAACAGTCAGTACAAGGTGGAGAAAATCAATCTTGAAAAAGCTGTCAAAGCTCCTTCCGTTCAGGACTTTTTAAAGCTCAATGAGTGGTCAAGTGATGCTGCTGCTACACAACTAGTTAAGCAGTTTCAAGAGGCATTGGGACAGGCTTCTGGACCATTCCCTAGACCAACTGTGTCACCTTTTCCGGGGCCAGGAGGAGGAACGGTAGCTCCTTAGTCAGCAATCGCAAGAGGAAGTCGAAAGCGGCCATCAAGCAACAAATTTATCTCTGTCGCCCACTTCACCACAAAAAGCGATCGCCCCACTATCCAAAAAGGCGATCGCTCCCCCGCCAAAACTAAAACGCCCCCTATTCCCCCATCCCCCCCATGAATCCACAAAATCCACCATCCGAGACCTCATTATCCCACCCAGCGAAGAGAATCTGCCTGAGGCGAGTGAGGGCGATTGGCTGGGCCAAGTTCCGAAGGATCGCTCCCCCTCCAAAACCGAACGACCCCTATCCCCCGATGCAGTGCCCATTGACCATTGACCAAAAAGAATCCACCATTCGAGACCTCGTCACCCCACCTAGCGAAGACGAGATCCCAGCGCTAGGTGAGGGCGATCGCCCGTCTCAACCTACCAAATGCAAATCGTGCCATTCATCTAAATCAACCAGGAATTACACCATGAACGAAGCCAACGAACTATCCACAAATCAAGTTGTCTATCCCGAACCAACTGAGAGTTCGGTGACTCCAGAAATTGCTAAAGCCGAAAGCATTAGAGATTTAGTAACTCCAGAAAAAGAAGTGATAACGGAGGAGATAGGCGATCGCTCCCCCACCCAAACCGAAAGACCCCTATCCTTAGAACTCATTCAGGAAACTCTGAACCAGTCAAACAATCCAGCCAATCCAGTTGAGACAGAGCGATCGCTGATCACGCCAGAATCTTTAGCCTAAAGGTGCCATCCTTACTCAACAGCCCCTAAGGCTTTCAGAGTCGTCATCTGGGTGACCGTTAACCCCGTCACCCCCGCAATATTCATCCCCTCATAGGGGCGATCGCTGCGCAAAACCTGAGTACAGTCCCCCGTCTCAACCAGCCAAACGCGCATCGTCCCATCTTCCCCACAACTGATCAAGCGCTGTCCATCAGCACGCCAGACAACAGACCAAACAATCCCAGTATGTCCCACCAAAACCTTCAAACAATCTCCCGTCTGCACATCCCATAACCGAATCGTCATATCTTCGCTACCACTCGCCAACCACCGCCCATCCGGGCTAAAACTCACCGATCGCACCCGACTCTCATGTGCCTGGAACAATCGCCGACATCCCCCCGACTGCACATCCCAGAGCTTAATCATCCGATCGCCACTGCCACTGACCAGCCAAGACCCACAGGGACTAAACCCGATCGACAACACCCAATCCACATGCCCCTCAAGTATTGCAACACAATCCCCCGTCTGGGGATGCCACAGGCGAATCGTCTGATCATCACTCGCACTCGCAATCAGCGTTCCCGTTGGATTAAAAGCAACAGCTTTGACCCGATTAGTATGTCCTCGCAAGGTTTGCAAACATTGCCCCGTCTGCACCGCCCATAACTTCATCGTCTGGTCATGACTGCCGCTCAGAACCTGCTTGCCATCTGGACTAAAGCAAACGGCCTGCACCCAATTCCCATGCCCCTGCAATTGGCGCAAACAATCCCCCGTGCGATGATCCCACAGCCGCACCGTCCCATCATTGCTACCACTGGCCAGGAATGATTGGGGAGTGGTAGCCGATGCCATTGAGCTAGCAGTGAGCAGACTAAAGGCAACGGATGTCCCCACATGGGTATGTCCTGGCAGCAGTCGAATACAAGAATTCGTCTCCAGATCCCAAATCCGCACCACCCCATCCGTACTGCTACTCGCCAAGCATTTGTCATCGGCACTAATCGCCAAGGAAAGGACTTCATTGCTGTAGGTTTTCAGCGTTTGTAAACAATGTCCCGTTGGCATTTCCCACAGCTTAATCGTGTCATCACTGGCACTGACCACCGTCTGGACATCCGGACTAAATCGGACCAGCCAAACCCGAGCAGAATGTCCTGTCAGAACTTTCAGACAATCTTGGGTCTCAACATCCCACAACCGTACCATTTGATCCTCCCCAGCCGTTACCAACATTTGCCCATCGGGACTATAGGCCACCGCCCAAACTTTAGTTTGATAATCCGGTAAGCATTGCACCGCCGCTCCCGTCGCCAAATCCCAGAATTGGACGGTGGTATCATCACTGCCCGTGGCAATCACATTTCCGCTGGGATGAATCGCGATCGCCAGTGCCCAGTTCACATGAATATTCAAAGAGCGTAAACAGTCTCCCGACTCGTAACCGTCCCTCAGCCAATTTTTTAAGCTAAGAGCGTTTCCTGTTGAGCCGGATGTGGGTCATCTTGCTCATATTCAGTTTGTGGAAGTTCAGTTTGTGGAAGTAAGGATGGCCGTGGCGCGCTCAACCGAGTGGCGGCACAGGTTTGACTGAGAAAGTCCAAGACATTTCGGTGCTGAGCCTTCAAGGAGGTCACCACCGTCAACATGCGCGAG
>JAAUOM010000111.1 GCA_012034865.1 Acaryochloris sp. CRU_2_0
TTAAAGATTTGATGGGTAAAGCCGAGACTAAAACGGGTCTGAAGGTCTTGACCACGGTATTAGATAAGGTGTATCAAACGGGGCGAAAAGTCACTCAGGAGTTTAAGGAATCAATGGAAATTATTTTGATGCTTACCTCCCAAAATGGAATTACACGGCTAAACCTCAGAAAGCTGGATTCTAGATCTTATTTAAGCCACAATCCTTAATATTAAGATGCCCCTATTTAGCGCTGAGATTGCGGTACACAGCAAAAAATTTCATTGTTACTTCCCGCAGGTGTGGGTTGAGATATCCCATTGCAGTGGATGAGATCGCATCCGGTACTCCGCCATAAAATGCTTCCGCAATACCACCCGTAATACAGGCCAGCGTATCCGTATCACCACCTAACGAGACTGCGTTCCGAATCGCATCCTCAAAATCCGTCGATTCTAGAAACGCAATGATCGCCTCTGGAACAGTTTCCTGACAAGACTCGTTAAACTTGTATACCGGACGGATCTGATCGAGCGATCGCCCTAAATCATAGGCAAACGTCGTTTCAATGTAGCGGCGAATTTCAACCTTGGTATGACCCGTGCGACCTAGAAAAATCGCGGCGGCTGTGGCCTGTGCGCCTTTGACCCCTTCGGGGTGATTATGGGTTACGGCTGCACTAGTAGCGGCTGCGGCTAACACCGTGTCTAGATCATCAAACGCAAACCCAACCGGACTCACTCGCATTGCCGATCCATTCCCCCAACTGTTGTAAGGCTGGGTCGCGGTAGAAGAAACCCATTGGTGGAACCGTGCCCCATACCCAGCATGAGGATACAGCCGATAGTAATGTTTGAAGCGCTCTACATAATCGCTCCCGTGCAGCAAAGCATCCGCTACGGCCACGGTCAACACGGTGTCGTCGGTAAAGAAACAGCGATCGCTAAACAGCGGAAATTTCTTGTGACGATGGTTGTCGAATTCGTAGATAGAGCCAATAATATCCCCTGCGATCGCACCCAGCATCTTTATGATCTCCAAATTCTTGATTTTGCATCACTTGCTTAAAGTGTAAAATACACACTAAGAGAGCTTTCTCCAAGATAGTGTCAAAAATACACAATGTCAAGATTTCTATGCCTTACACCTACGAATATCCCCGCCCTGCCCTCACCGTTGATTGTGTTGTCTTTGGCCTTGATGATCAAAATGCGCTTAAAGTTCTGCTAATTCAACGCCGAATTCCCCCCTTTCAAGACCAGTGGGCCTTACCGGGTGGGTTTGTGCGGATGGACGAATCCCTTGAGGATGCCGCTCGCCGGGAACTGCAAGAAGAGACGGGGGTGAAAGGCGTTTTTCTAGAGCAGCTCTATACTTTTGGTGATTTGGGAAGGGATCCGCGCGATCGCGTCGTCTCTGTGGCCTATTATGGGTTGGTCAATCTGACTGAATATCCAATCCAAGCAGCAACAGATGCTAGGGATGCGGCCTGGTTTCCCGTCGCTAGCCCCCCATACCTGGCCTTTGATCACCCACAGATTTTGGCGACGGCGCTCACCCGACTTCAGGGCAAGGTGCGCTATCAACCGATTGGGTTTGAACTACTGCCTGCCAAATTTACCTTGACCCAGATGCAAAAGCTCTATGAAACCATCTTGGGTCAAACCTTAGACAAACGTAACTTTCGCAAAAAGGTGCTGAAGATGGGCCTGCTTACACCCTTAGCAGAGGTCCAGATGGGGGTTGCCCATCGAGCAGCAAAGCTCTACCAGTTTGACCTCGCTAAATATCAGCAGCTCAAAGAAAAGGGATTTAATTTTGAATTATGAAATTGAGGTCATCAATATGATAAACGACCGTTGATCATAGTAGATTTCCTAGTCATACCATTTTCACTTGAAGTTGCATTGTTTCAATTAGGCTAATACTGATGATGACTGAATCTAAATAGTGCGAATTCATATGAAACTGGTATCAGTAGATAGGCACAATTATCTTGTAGACGGGTTTCGACTCCGCTCAACCCTCGATTCCCAACCTGTCATGTAATCTAGCTGGTTGAGCGCGTTGCCTTGAGCGAAGTCGAAGGGGAGTCGAAACCAGCGGCAGGTCTAATGTTTAATTAGGCCTTGCTACTTAAATAGATGGCGATGGGTTTAACACCATCAAATTGCACAATTTATAGAGAATACGGGCACCAACATTCCCATCCCAGACGCCATTGCCGACTTCACAGATATCAAAGCCAATCAGAGAATGACCCCTCTCAATCAGGGTGCGGCACAGATAAAACACGGCCTCCAACTCTAGCCCACCGGGAACGGGAGTGCCGGTTTGGGGACAGAGTTTTGGATCGAGACCATCGACATCAAAGCTAAGGTAGACCTGCTGGGGCAAATGTTCAACAATATCTTGGCAGAGAGAGTGCCAGGTTGCCCCTTGATAGAGTTGAGTTTTCAGGGCTGGGTCATAGTAGGTAATAATCCGGCCTTGGGACTGTTGCACAGTCTCTACTTCAGCAGTACAGACATCACGAACCCCGACTTGCACTAATTTTGTGACTTGGGGTAGTTTCAAGATATTGGTCATAATCGAGGCATGGGAAAATTCAAACCCTTGATAGGCTGGGCGCAAATCCGAATGGGCATCAATTTGGAGAATCCCAAACTCCTTGTAGTCCTCGGTCAAGGCTTGCAGATAGCCGAGGGGGACACTGTGGTCTCCTCCTAAGAGAGCCAACTTTTTCCCCTGCTCCAAAACGCTGCGCGCTTGGCTATAGACCCATTGGTTTAAGGCTTGACATTCCTGATTGATCTCGCTGAGGGTGGCGGTAATGGTGGCATTCTCCTTGGGATCATAGCCTTGGCTGATATAGTCAATAATCTGCTGGGCCTTGGGTTGGAGGGCATCATTCTTGGCTTGAATAAAGTCAGGAATACCTGCCAAGTAAATCCCTTGTTGCCAACCCTTGGGGTTGTCAAAGTCGTACAGATCTAACTGCGGAGAGGCGTGCAGAATCGCTTGGGGTCCTTGAGCTGTGCCTGAACCATAGGAGACGGTCACTTCCCAAGGGATGCCCCAGACAATAATCTCAGCAGTGTCCCGATCGCAGGGTAAGCCAAATAGGTTCCCGTTCTCAAGGCCAACACCATTGGGGTCAAAGGGGGTCATGATTCCACAAAAATAGCAGCAGTATCCACCGTTAGCATTTTGCTGACAAAGGTGGGTAAACAAAAGGCAGCTTGATGCATCCCCGGATTGTAGTAGGCCAATGGCTGATCTTGGACAAATTGTTGGGCGGCCTGAAGATCAAAATCGCGGAGCGGATGCGGACCCGCTTTAGAACAATAGGCGAAGCTCCACATCCCCGTCGGGTAGGTGGCGATAAAGGCTAGATAGCAATGCACTTGAGAGGTTCCAAAAATACGATATAAATTACCATACAGGTTCCTAAATTGGGGCTGATTCAACTGAGGAGACCCACTTTGGGCGACCATTACACCACCCGTTTTTAAAATGCGGTGAACCTGTTGGTAGAAAGCTGGCGTGAATAATGCCGCTGAGTGGCCGACGGGGTCTGAGGAATCGATGAGGATGAGATCATAGGTTTGACTGGCTGCTGCTGTTACATAGTCAATGCCATCGCCAATCACCAGTTGCAATTTGGGGTGATCGAGGGCCACAGACAGGCTGGGTAGGTGGCTCTTGGCTGCTTTGACAACAACTTCATCAATTTCGACCAGCGTGACTTGTTCAACTTGGGAGTGACGGAAAATTTCCCGAACACTGCCCCCATCCCCACCGCCAATGACCAAAATATTGGCAGCGGTATGGGTGAGTAAGGGAACGTGGACGAGCATCTCATGGTAGGCTTTTTCGTCTTTTTCACTGCACATGATGATATTGTCGAGAACCAACATTTTGCCGTACTCAAAGGTATCGAGGATTTCCACAGTCTGATAGGGGGATTGCTCTCGAAACACCCCACTGCCTTTATGGCGAATGGAGAGGGCAATATTGTCATTGCGATCGCTAAACCAGACTAAGCGTTGCTCTTGGGGATCGGTGGACGCCAAGGGAGTGACCTTCTCCGGTTGCTGAAGATCCCTTTTCGGGGTTTCTAGCAAATGCAACTGGCCTCGGTTGAGTTCCAAGGCCGACCCATGCTGGGCTTGAAAGGCTTGCTTGAGGAAGTCGTAGGCAATCCAGGGGTTGACCGAAAACCCACAGGTGAATAAATCTAGTGCAGCATAGCCATGTTCTGGCCAAGTGTGGATGGCAAAATGACTCTCTTGCAGGACGATAAACCCAGATACGCCTAGGGGAGGGAAGTGGTGAAACTGGGAGGTAATGATCGTGGCCCCCGCTGACTGGGCGGCTTGCAACATGCTGGTTTCGATCTGAAGGACATCATTAAGGACCGCTGTCGATCCCCCATAAAACTCAACTAAAAGATGTCTTCCCAGGCAATTCATGGGCACTTGCGAGCGGCAAAGGCGACAGTGTGGATGATGACAAACACCCCACCTAGGTAAAATCCTGGTGATCAAAATCCTGTTCCATTCTGTCATGAACGGGGATGTAGTTGAGGGGGGTACGATGGCCGTTGCTTGCTGTCCGTAGGACTTAGGCCAGTCGGAGACCATCGCATTTCCCCCATCCTGTCTAATCCTCAATTCTGAGGGAACGCCAGCGATTGAGAGCGGCTGCCAATTCAAACCGTCGAAAATAGACAAAATCGCTTTCGGGAAAAGGGCTGAGGCTTGATAATCCTGCTGCGGCTACGGTAGACATCACCGCTGCTATCCCAGCAGCAAAGGACAGGTTGGATCCAGGATACTGCCGATGCAGCCACTGAATAGCAGCGGCGATCGCTCGCAACTGTCCCGATTCTACAAGCTGTTCCACCTGAGTCAGATCAATGGCTTCTCGACCTAAAATAATTTGGCGCAGATCATGGACTTTAATCTTAGTGGGTCGGTCGTTCCATACTAGAGCTACCGGATCAAGCTTGAGGCATCGGGGTCTGCTGGCACCGAGGGGTTGTCCGGCCTCATAGTTGCGATCGCTGGGGTATTGAGCAGCAATCTGATGAGCATGGGCCGTCACGTCTTTAGGCTGATAGGCCGTCATTGCAATCACCGTATCCGCTACTTCAAAATAATCGCCACTGCCCCCCATCACCAGAATGCTGGACACGCCCTGCACAGTATAGAGAGGGCGAATTTGGTCGATGAAAGGCGTGATCGGTTCTTGGCCTTTGGCGATTAAGGCTTGCATTCTGCGATCGCGGATCATCAAATTGGTAGCCGTTGTATCCTCATCCACCAACAGAACTTTGGCCTCTAGCTCTAGAGCTTCCAGGATATTGGCAGCTTGGGACGTACTGCCACTAGCGTTACTTGTGGAAAACTGGGTCGTCGGCTGCTGATAGGGAAGATGATTAATAAAAGGGGAGAGATCTAAATGGGTGACGGGACGCCCCTCTTCTGCGCGAATTTTGACCGCATCAGCATGGGTAATCACAAATTCACGACCATCCCCCGGAATGTGGTTGTAAATACCTAACTCTAAGGCTTTGAGCAGTGTAGATTTACCATGATAGCCGCCGCCAACAATTAAGGTCACCCCTGGGCGTATTCCCAAACCTGAGATCAAGCCCCGATGGGGACACTGAAACTCCACCCGCAACGCAGCGGGCGATGTAAAAGGAATGGCCGTGTCTAGCGGACGATCATCAATCCCACTGCGACGCGGCAAAATCGCACCATCGGCCACAAAAGCGACCAAATTCTGCAAGGACAACTGCTGCCGTAACCAGTCGGCATCTTCATTCGTGGCAATATGGTGTTGGACGGCCTCAGTGGGTAATTGGGCATAGCACAAACACGCCACCAGTTGCGGAATTTTTGTACACAACAACTCCGCTGCTTGATAGCCATTAATCCGCCGCCCTTGCGCGGGCAAGCCCAACCAAAATCGCAGCTCTACTTGTTGATCATCGATAAAGACACAGGTGCGTTCCAAGATTTCGGAGCCAGGTTGAACCATAGCAATCAACCCGCTATTTCCCGTGCCCAAACGCTGCTGAATTTGCTGAGCAACCTGACTAAATTGACGCACCAAAAAATCTCGTAAGCCCACGGCTCGACTGGGGTTGGCGTATAAGTCAACTGGAAAGCCTGCAATCTCTTGCGGGATTTGAATTCGGCATTGACTAGGTTTGGCAAACGGATCACCCTGGATGCGATCCAGAATCAGCGTAAATTCAGGAAAACGGTATGTACCCTGGATAGAGTTATACGCTTTATATCCCTTGCGATCGAGTTGCTGTAACTGCTGTGCAAGCTGTGTATGATCAATCATGACAACCTATGCGCAGAACTTTCCCTATTAAACGGTGCCGTTTGCCAATGAAGCAATAGGTATGACTCAAATATGACGCTAGAAGTCCCTGTATGGCGCTGGTTTCCCAGCAGGAAGATTACACCTATCTACAAGGGCTGATTGACCAACTTGCTATCCAGTGCCAGGCTCCCCGCTTTAGTCCCCATTTAAATGATTTGATGCACGACCGATATTCATACCTAAACGCTTAATGCAGCAAGTTGACACCACTTCTAGGCTTGAACCCTTGGGCTGGCAGGGTTGCTTGAATCTGATTTATAAGCAATGCGATCTCCGCACTCAGATTCAACAGAGCTATCATCAAGCCCCCCTGAACTTGCAACGCCCTTTTTATCCCGAAGGTCCAGACGTTTGCCACAGTGTGATTATCCATACTGCCGGAGGGATGGTGGGGGGCGATCGCCTGTCGATCACTCTGGAACTGCACCCCCAGGTTCATGCCCTGCTCACGACCGCCGCCGCCAGTAAAATCTATCGGTCTGAGGGGAAAGTAGCTCAGCAAACCCTCCAGTATCAGCTAGGTGCAGGAGCGGTCTTGGAATGGTTACCTTTGGAAACAATCGTCTTTGAGCAAGCCCTGTATCGCCAGAATCTGAGAATTGAGCTGGAACCCGGTGCCACCTATGTGGGCTGGGAGATCACTCGGTTTGGCCGCAGTGCTAGGGGCGAACAATTTCTGCAAGGTGATTGGCGATCGCACACAGAGATCTGGCAGCAGGGCACCCCCCTTTGGATTGATCGGCAGTGGTTACCGGGACAGGCAGAGGTTTGGCAGAGTCCCCATGGTTTGGCGGGTCAGCCCGTGGTCGGCAGCTTTGTCTGGATTGGACAGACGATAGACCCCCAGCAGATTCAGGACATTCGCAACCTAGGGCAAAGTTTTGCTCAACGACATACCGCTGAGATGGGCGTGAGTCGATTACAATTGGGTCTAATTTGCCGATATCGCGGCCCCTCTAGCCAAGCGGCTCGGCAATGGTTTATGCAAGTATGGAATCTGTTGCGGTCTGCTCATTTGGGCCGACCTGCCTGTCCTCCCCGCGTTTGGCCACTCTAAAACGAGGTAACCCATGCAGCTCACACCCCAGGAAAAAGATAAATTGCTCGTGTTTACAGCAGCCCTACTGGCAGAACGACGCAAGGAACGGGGACTGAAGCTCAACTACCCCGAAGCAGTGGCCTACATTACCGCTGGCATTTTAGAAGGAGCCAGAGAAGGACGAACCGTTGCCGAATTAATGAGCTATGGTACGACCTTACTGCGGCGGCAGGACGTCATGGAAGGGATTCCGGAAATGATCTCAGAGGTACAAGTGGAAGCCACCTTTGCTGATGGCACCAAGTTAGTGACGGTTCACCACCCCATTGTTTAAGAGAACCACCCAGAGAGCTACCGTGTACATACAAGTCTTGAAAAACCCAAAAGACATTGCACTAGCTTCCCCGGCTTCAATCTAGAGAAGTGTGTACATGGTAGATAGACAAGAAAGACAGATGCTAGACAACCAATCGGGGCGGAATCGTAGCTTTAGAGTAGGACTTTGCTGTATTTTGGCGCTTATCTTCTGGCTGTGGGGGGCAGTAGCCTATGGATTTGTGATTGATGAGACCCTCACCAACAATACCCCTAACAATCCAGCGGATGATCTGCAAGATGTGGCTCGCTGGAGCAACGTTCCCGGCTCAGTGGCGTCAAATATCCGGGGTTTGGGGGAGGGACTAGAATATGCGATCGCCCCCGATTTTTGCTCCCGGATTATTCCGCTATTTGCAGACACCAAACCTCCTACCTGCGACCAGATCCAGACGTCAATCCAAACCGCAATGGCTCACTGGGGGCAAGATCATCCCTCCCTCACCTTCAAAAATGTCACGTCCCAACGTTCGGCACAACTTCCCCCTCAAGGGGATCCTGAACCGTGGCGGGGCTTTGGTGCCGAGATCGATCTATTTGTCCTCAGCCCTCAAGACTATCCCTTTCTGGCTGACTTTGGTGCTTATACCAGTTTTTGGTATCTCAATGAGAACCCCATTGGTCTTCAGGGGCGTCCCCTTCCCGGTAAAACCATCACTAGTGCAGATATTGTCTTTAGCAATCAAGCCTGTTACTTTTGGGATCCTCGAAAGCCGATTCAAGGGTGTAACCATTTTGAGTCTTTATTAGCCCACGAGGTCGGTCATGCCCTCTCCTTGGATCATCCCAATGAATTCCCGCAACGCAACTTCGATACAGACAATAGACTCGGAAATGTCATGTCGATTGACTGCCAAAACCCAACTAAAAGCCTTAAACTATCTACCCGTATTGATCCACAAGCGATTATGAACAGTAGCTTGGGACAATCCCTAGGTACCCAGACACAATTGAGTGTGGATGATTTAGGAGGGCGCAATTTTCTCTATCCCATCTGCCAAGCCCGCGCAACGGCAAAACAACTCAGTCAACGCCCGCCTTCTTGGCAGTTGTTTGGTGTGTTGTTGCTGGGCAGTTTTACCATCGTGTTTGGCACTACTACCCTCATGCAGCAAGGGGATAAACGCCGTCGCCGTCGCTATAAAAGTGGGGGTTAAGCCCATCCGTGACGATCAAATCAACAAGTCCCTGGATCATGCGATCGCGTTCAAAGGGTAACACTTCTTTGGCATTGAGCAGTTCTTGGAAAATCACATAATGGACCAGGCTACCAATAAAGATCCGAGCAACGGCTTCGGGATCTGCCAGTTTCAGCTCTGTTTGAGATCCCAGATAGTCTTTGAGCAACATCAGAAAACATTGGGGAATATTGTGGCTAAAGGCCCGCGCCAACTCCGGGAAACGACCCGATTCGCCAATAATTAACCGCATAAAGGCTTGAAACGGTTTATCTTCAATAATATTTTCCAGCATGGTACTGGCCAGATAACGGAGCACTTGCCGGGGCGGCCCCTGTAACCGCTGCCCGTCTGAGACACCATAAACAGCTTGAAACTTTTTCTCTTGTAATTGTTCAACAAGGGCTGTGAACAGACCTGCCTTATCTTGAAAGTGGCTGTACACCGTGGCTTTAGACACGCCTGCTGCTGCTGCAACGCGATCCATCGTTGTGGCGGCATAGCCATGAGTCAGAAACTCCGCCATGGCTCCTGACAATATGGCCTGTCGCTTACTCGCGGAAAGCTGACGTTCTGGCGTGAAGGCAGTTGTGGGTTCCATTTTTGCCAATGGCCCTGTAGAGCCACAAAAACTGAATCAGTCTAAACCCATGTACAGGTTTGTCTGTGATCTTAGAGTACTTCTTAATTCAAACTTGACATAACTAAACTAGTCGGTTTAGTCTAATAATAGCAAATCTAAACTAAACTGTTTAGTTATATCTCAGGAGACAAGTAATGGTCTCGCATCCTGTCCCTCAAACCTCCACCCCTCGCTGGCGATGGCCACTACGGAAAACAGCAATGTTGGCGATCGCAACCACCCTCACCCTGGGCGGAGCTTCCGTCTGGGTTTTACGCCAGTATGCCCGTTCTCCCGGAGCTGCATCGGGGCAACCCCCTGCTCCGGTGGTAATCAAGACCGTCACCGCTTTAGGTCGATTAGACCCCCAAGGCGAAGTCATTAAACTCTCGGCTGCCAGTAGTGCAGAGGGCAACCGAATTGCTCAATTGCTCGTCAAACCAGGGCAGACCGTGACGGCGGGTCAAGTGATTGCCATTTTGGATAGTCGCGATCGCCTGCAAGCCGATCTGGAAGCTGCTCAAGAACAGGTGCAGATTGCCAAAGCTGAATTGGCTCAGATTAAAGCGGGGGCAAAGCAAGGAGAGATTGCGGCTCAACGCGCTGAAATTGCGCGCTTAGATGCCCAAACCCAGGGAGAACAAACGGCCCAGACTGCCACTGTTGGCCGCTTACAGGCCGAAGTGAATAATGCCCGCGCCGAATTTCGCCGCTATCAAGCTCTGTATCAACAGGGTGCCATTTCCGCCTCCGAACGGGATCAAAAGCAGTTGGCATTGCAAACGGCAACACGCAGTCTGCAAGAAGCCCAAGCGGTAGCCAACCGTCTAGGCGCAGTACAATCTCCTCAACTCGTTGCTGCTCGTGCCCGTCTCCATCAAATTGCGGAAGTGCGACCCGTGGATGTGCAAGTAGCCCAAGCCAATGTTAATAAAGCCCTAACCAGCGTCAAACAAGCTCAGACCCAGTTAGATCAAGCCTATGTCAAAGCCCCTGAATCCGGGGTCATTTTAGATATTCATACCTATCCCGGCGAAGTTATTGGCACCGACGGCATTGTTGAACTCGGCCACACCCAGCAGATGTATGCCGTTGCTGAGGTCTACCAAAGTGATGTCCATAAAATCAAAAAGGGTCAGCAAGCCCAGATTAAGAGTGATTCCCTACCCCAGCCTTTGACGGGAAGGGTCGATCGCATCAGTACCAAAGTCCGTCGGCAAAACATCATTAACACCGACCCCAGCGAAAATATTGATGCCCGCGTAGTGGAAGTCTATGTCAAGCTCGATCCCACTTCCAGCCAACAGGCTGCCCAGTTTACCAACCTGCAAGTGAATGTGGTGGTGCAATTATGATTCCTATACCCCAGCCCTTGGCCCGTCGTACTCCCTTAGGGTGGTTACAGCTCAGCCATGAGAAAGGTCGCCTGCTAGTGGCCTTAGCTGGAATTGCCTTTGCCGATGTTTTGATGTTTATGCAGATGGGGTTCCAAAACTCCTTGTTTGTTAGCAATACCCAACTGCACCGCTCCTTAAATGCTGATATTGTTCTGCTCAGCCCTCAAGCCCGGAATCTGCAAGCCCTGTCTACGTTTACTCGCAGACGCCTCTACCAAGCTGAGGATATTCCTGGGGTGCAGTCGGCTGAACCTGTGTATGTGAGTACCCTCAACTGGAAGAACCCACAGACCAAGCGAGAGACCGTGGTTCAAGTTTTAGGATTCAATCCTGATCGCCCTGCCCTGAATCTGCCCGGACTGAAACAGCTACTGCCCCAGGTTAAACAGCCTAATACGTTCCTCTTTGATCGGGGGGCCAGAGGGGATTACGCCCAGACCTTTGCCCAAATCGATCGCGGTCAGGCTGTGCAGACAGAAGCCCAACGCCGCACGATCACAATCTCCGGGCTATTTCAGATGGGAGCTTCCTTTGGGGCCGATGGTACCTTGATTACCAGTGATCAAAATTTTCTCCTGCAATTTCCTAGATGGCAGGCTGGCAGTATCAATTTGGGTCTGATTCAACTCGATCCTGGTGCTGATCCAGCCCAGGTCGTGGCAGCCCTCAATGACCATCTTCCTGCCGATGTCCGCGCCTTAACCTTAGAGCAGTTTATTGCGTTTGAAACCGCCTATTGGCAAGTGCGCAGTCCCGTGGGGTTCATTTTTGGGCTAGGAACGGCGATGGCCTTTGTCGTTGGCGTAGTCATTGTCTACCAAGTGCTTTCTACAGACGTCAATGCCCATATCCGCGAGTATGCGACGTTCAAAGCCATGGGCTATCAAAACCGCTACCTGCTGGGGGTGGTCTTTGAAGAAGCGATCATCTTAGCCTTATTTGGATTTATCCCCGGTGCAATCTTACCCGTGGGTCTGTATGCTCTGACTCGCTCGGCAACGGCATTACCCGTCTTTATGACCACATCTAGAGCGATCACGGTGTTTTTACTCACGGTAGTAATGTGTACGCTTTCGGGTGCGATCGCAACCCGTAAACTCCAATCCGCCGACCCCGCCGACATGTTCTAATACCCCTTCTCTCAAAATCACACTCCAAACTCCCCCCTCTTCCCTATCTCCACCATCTCAACACTGCCACCCACTCAACCCAAATGCTATAAACTTGCACAAGGAACCGATCCCATGAACGATCCCGTCATCTCCATCCACAATTTAAATCACTACTTTGGCCACGGTCGCCTCCGCAAGCAAGTCTTATTCAATATCCACTTAGAGATTGCCGCCGGGGAAATCGTGCTCATGACCGGGCCGTCGGGGTCTGGGAAAACTACCCTCTTAACCCTGGTAGGGGGATTAAGGGCTGCTCAAACGGGGAGTCTCAAAATTCTAGGCCAAGAATTAACGGGAGCCAACGAGAAACAACTGGTTCAGGCGCGTCGCCACAATGGTTATATTTTTCAAGCTCATAATTTACATCGCAGTTTAACTACCTTACAAAACGTGAAAATGGGGCTAGAAGTGACGGGCCAAAGGTCTCCCTCGGAAATGATCCAACAGGCTACCCATATTCTCCAGCAAGTGGGACTGGCTGATCACATCCATTACTATCCCGATGATTTGTCCGGGGGACAAAAACAACGGGTTGCGATCGCCCGTGCCTTAGTCAGTCATCCAGCGATCGTCCTCGCCGATGAGCCTACAGCCGCACTGGATAGTAAATCCGGTCGAGATGTCGTTCACTTGATGCAGACCCTCGCCAAAGAACAAGGTTGTACGATTCTGCTGGTCACCCACGACAACCGGATCCTGGATGTAGCGGATCGGATCATCCATATGGAAGATGGTCACCTGGAAACCAATACTCTCTTGTCTCAGACGTCCTTACAAGCTGCCTAAGGCAGTGTAAATAAATAAGTCATCGGTTTACCCCTTTGACTTGATTACATAGTTCCAGTTTCCGCCATGAAAATCAGCCTGGAATAAAGTCACTTGTGCTAACTCATCATCTGATACTTTGCGACCTATCTGGTATTGCTTACGATCAATATCTGCCTCAATATGGAGTCCAGCTTCAGTTCGAGTATTCGCAATGAGATTCACAACCACTTCATGGCTGATTAAGGGACGACCCCGCCAGTTTTCAGTAATATGTGAGAACAAGCGATGTTCGATAAAATCATACACACGGACTTTGACCTTCCCCTGAAAAAGTGGACAGGTAAGTTAAGCAGCCATTGGGTGATCTAAAGTGCTCCAGTAATTTTCTTCAAATTGAACAGGAGAAACATATCCAATCGTCGAGTGTAACCTCTGTCGGTT
>JAAUOM010000021.1 GCA_012034865.1 Acaryochloris sp. CRU_2_0
ACGAGATTCGGATGTTTTTGTTGCCCTCCTATAGTCCAGAACTTAATCCTGATGAGCTGCTCAACCATGATGTCAAGGCAAATGCTGTGGGGCGAAAACGAGCGCGAACCAACTCCGAAATGATGGCAACGTTCGGGGGCATTTACGCTGTCGGCAACCTCAGCCTCATGTTGTACAACGCTTTTTCATGAAAAATATGTCGCTTATGCAGCTTGGAAAAATGTTCACTATTTGACGCTCTGAGTAGTAAGTGAGCATTCTACCAGTCAAGCGAAACCTCAATGATTTCCCCGCAGTTCTCAAACTACATTCTCCACAGGGTAGTGTTCTAAAGGTGTGCGTACTCCACCTAGATACCTTTTCTGTTAGACTGCTTTATGATAAAGAAAGAAGCGATAGATTTTCATCTTCATAAAATAATTGGATCGCGCTAAATTCCCAACGCAGCAAATTTTCAACTTCTAAGGTCGAACAGTTTCCCAGCCGAAGCCAAATAACTTGTGGTGGATTGCCAAATACTAAGCTCAGATCGTGCATATCAGCATCTTTTGAAACAATCATCAAATCATTGTCTTTTGCATAATCCCAAACTATTGGATCAATTGCCGCTTTCATGTCCACATCTCGAACATGAAGCGAGTTTGGGAAAAGATCGCCTAAACGGCTCGGTAATTTAGGCGACAGGTTTTCATCGAAAAGTAGTTTCATGCAGATAATGGCGTAGTCATAAACCGACGCTCACGGTCAGCAGCATAAGCAATGCAGGCTTTTAAATCTTCTCGCGTCAGATCGGGAAAATCGTCGAGAATTTCTGCTTCAGTCATCTCAGAGGCTAGGTAATCAAGAACTTCATAGACTGTAATACGCAAGCCACGGACACAAGGTTTACCACCGCGTTTCTCAGACTGAATTGTAATGATGTCTCGGTAGTTCATAGATTTTCGCAATCGTTAGTTGTAATCATTCGTATATTTTACTGAAATAAGGTCAGGTCTGAAGCTATATATTTTCCTAGACATTGGTAATATTCGGCAAGGCACTACCTGCACTGCCCTTATCCACTTCATAGCGAAGTTCAGCCATAGTGCCGATTTGGCGAACTAACACCAGACGCAGGGTTGGACTCAGCACCCGGCGCGGAAACAGTTGCTTCCCTCTGCCCAGGGTAACCGATCCCATCTGGACAATTAGCTCATCCAAAAGCCCAGCATCATGGAACTGTCCTGCCAAATCACCGCCTCCCACAATCCAGATATTTTTGCCTTCCGCAGCCGCCCGCATTTCATGGTGAACTGGGCGCACGTCCCCTTTGACGAATCGGATATCTGCACCCTCGACTAGCGGGAGCCTGCGACTGGTGAATACCCAAACCGGCTGAGTGTAAGGCCACGATGATCCGGTTTCGGCAGCAACCTTATCGGCGTTGCGGATCATCCACTCGTAGGTGGACGATCCCATCACCAATGCACCGATCTCAGCGATGAACTCTGGATAGCTGGAGTCATTCAGGTCGCCAAGCGGAAACAGCCAGTCCAACGAGTCATCTTCGGTGGCGATGAACCCATCAAGGCTTGTGGCTGTGTAGTACTGGGTTTTCATGACTGTTTTCGCCTCCAATACCTGATTGTGACCGATTAACTACGAAGAGCTAAAAATACCAACTTGCATATCATAGACAATTAAAGCGGTTCGGTTAAGCTCACAGGTATCCTCTAAAGTTTCTGGAATTTCTAGCCCAAATGCCTTTTCCATGTTTCTGGACTCCTGAGTCTTCTATCTAAAGGGTTAGCAGGCTGATGAGTCTGCTATTTGGCATTCTTATTCTTCTCGCCCTTGAGTAAGGCGTAGATTGCCATCGCGTGTCCACGACTTAGATCAAAATCTTGCTTCAACCATTCAACAATTTGACCAGCCTTGACCCCAAACTTGAGCTTACCTTTTTCCGCAAACCCTTTTGCATTAGCCAATTCTTTAAAGTCATCTGGGCTTTTCCCCGTCTTACTTTGAATGTTGTCGATGTAGGCTTTGAATGTCATAGAGTTCTCCCTTAAGTGATCTAACGGTTAAATCATTAAACGTGGTCTTATATAGAATTTCCCGATGCCGCAAAATTGTTATGTGGCATTACTAAACGAGTGCTACTCACAGCAGGGCTAGATCTTTAAAGCAGCGACGGGTCAACTCTAGACGAGCGACTGGATCTTTCTCGTTCCGAATATCAATGTTCGTGGCAAAAAAGTAAACATTCTTCCCTTTTTCTAGGTAACCGACATACCAGCCAATTTTTGGGGTCACGTCATCGGCAACCCCGGCCCAGCCTGTTTTACCTCTGATTGTGTAGTCTGGCGTTTTCTCCATAATCATGATGTCTTTAACGATGGAAAGCGATCGCTTGGAAAGGGTAAGTCGTTTTTGTAGAGACGACTGAGAAACTGAATTTGCTCTTGAGGTGTAATTCGCAGCGCTCCCTGCAGCCAGAATTTATCAATGTCGTTGTTATTCCCAATCTTCTGGTTTCCGTATCCTACCTGAGTCACCCATTGTTGCATTCGGTCATGCCCAATTCGACGGGCTAGAACTTGATAAAACCAGATCGCAGAAAGCTTGATTGCCTCTCTCATGTTCAAGTCCCGGTTCCATTCAGGAAACTTTCTTGGAATTCCGTCCCATGTCAGAACGTCAATTTCATCTGAAATGACCCCGGTTTCCAGCGCAATCAGAGAGTTGAGAATCTTGAAGGTCGATGCAGGCAAAAAAGCGGTTGTATTGCGTTGTGGATTATGTTGAAAGACCCGATCTCGATTCGAGTCATAAATCATAATTGAACCCTCAACCCCCAAATCCCGAAAGTGTCGTCCAAAATCGACGTTTTGAGCCATATTTACCGAGGGCGAAGACTCAATTACTGATTGTGGCATAGTGGATGCTGGTTGCCTTGTTTGAACTAGGGTAAAGACAATGCAACTCAACGCAACAAGAGCAATGCCTATAAAACGGGTAATTCGGTTCATAGCCTTACTGTTAACAAGTAGAGCATCCCTTTCGAGATGTGAGCAGGTTGCGTATTCGATCGCATCATGATTCCTTCGTCTGATCAAGCAGCAGTTGTGGCATAAAAGTGCCAGCGGACTCACTGTGACTCCGCCAAATTCTTTCAACAAAAGGTGAGTCCGACGATCTATCTTCAAATCTCAAGAACATACTTCTACCCTCTGTCTATTTGTGTAATTGACTCAAAATGCCGAGTTGTCAACATCGGGTTGGGGCAGCGTTTCACCCAGCGATCGCGTCTTCCATCGAACTCACTTGCCAGAGCCAGTAGCCAGCAATTAGCTCCATCGTGAAATCTCCTGTTGTTCGTTTCAGAGTTTTGCTGTTACGAGTTTCCTGACACAGCCCCTGCTATGCAACAGCGGCTTGCTTGAGTTCATTGATGTCGATCTTCTTCATTTTCAGCATGGCAGTCATGGCTCTTTGGAATTTTGATTCATCGGCATCGTTGAGTATTTCAACTAATATTCTGGGGACAATTTGCCAAGATACACCGTATTTGTCCTTGAGCCAGCCGCACTGCTGCGCTGTTTTATCCCCCCCCTCCGATAGCTTCTGCCAGTAATAGTCCACCTCTTCCTGGGTCTCGCAATCGATTTGCAAGGAAATGGCCTCGTTGAATTTGAAAATCGAGCCACCGTTGAGAGCGGTAAATGCTTGCCCATCGAGTTCAAAGGCCACGGTCATGACTGTTCCTGCTTGTTTGCCGTGTACTTCTTGCCCAGCCTCGCCATATCGACTAATGTTACCAATTTTTGAATTTCGAAACACTGAAGTATAGAACTCCACGGCTTCTTCGGCTTGATCGTCAAACCACAAGCAAGGGATGATTTTGTGAATATTTTCCATGGTTTTTCTCCGTAATTAAGTGTTTTGTATTATGGCTTGAGATCGATCGCTGCCTTGAGGCTACCGTCCATATACATGGGCACCGATTCATGTATGTGCGCGATCCGCCACTGGTCGTCGATTTTCTGGAAACACAAAGTCTCGCGAAACCAAAGATCAGTGTTTGTGCCATCGGTTCTTGTTCCGGTCAGTCGGCTCAAACTATTACAGAAGGCAACGTCATCGCCAGCAGTGATTTTTAGGTCACCGATTTCGTAGCCGATTGGACTACTCCACGTTGCGAACCAGCCCGCCAGATCCTCCTTGAGCGGCGACTGCTGGAGTGGTGGTTCGAAGAAAAAGCCCACAGAGTCTTCGGTGAAATTGGGTAGCACGCCCTGCACGTTCTTGTTGCGGATTGCGATCGCCCGTGCGTCTATCGTCCCGCGAATCTGGTCTTCGTTTTGGAATTGTGTGGTTTCGGTGGTCATAGTCGTACCTCCTGAGCGATGAGTTTTATTAAGGGGATAGGAAACGTCTAAGCGTGCTCGATTTCAATTTCTTCCATGAAAAAGATTTCCCAAATGTGACCATCTAAATCTTGGAATCCATGTTGGTACATAAAACCGAGATCTTGCGGTTCTTTGTAGGTGGTGCCCCCTGCCGCGATCGCCTTAGCTACAATCTCATCAACTGCTGCTCGACTCTCAAAAGATAAAGCGACCAGCACTTCTGCACTTTTGGTTGTGTCGCAAATCTCTTTGGGCATAAAGGTCTTGAAATATTTCTCCACGAGAAGCATCACAAAAATATTCTCATCCACAATCATGCAAGTTGCATTCTCATCCGTAAACTGGGGATTAAATTCATAGCCAAGCTTAGTAAAGAACTCTACGGATTTGTTGAGGTCTTTTACGGGTAGATTCACAAAAATTTGAGTGCTCATTCTGTTCTCCTTTGAAATTTAATGTATCTAGATTAAGCTGGAAACAGCATTGCTTTAGCTTTCAACTATCACCTCAAAACCACCGTAGATCATCCGCTTGCAATCAAAGGGCATCTCCGCTGGTTGTTGCATTCGCGGATCGGCCATTACCTTCTGATTCCCCTCATCGCGCACTTCACGGGAAGGCCAAACGATCCAGGAAAAAACCACCGTTTCGTTTTCCTCGCATTTAACCGCCATTGGGAAAGAGGTTAGCTTGCCACCAGGAACATCGTCGCCCCAACATTCGACTAATTTGAGCGCACCGTGCTCCTTGAACAAAATGGCTGCCTCCTCAGCTATGTTTTGGTAAGCGGCGCGATTAGCAGTGGGCACAGCTATCACAAATCCATCTATATAGGTCATGGAAGTTCTCCTTAATTAAATTGACGATTGATTGTTGATTTCAGAACTCAGGCAGCAGGCTCACAGTTAATCATCCATGGTGTGCCAAAGCGATCAACAGCCATACCAAAACGAGCAGCCCAAAAGGTTTTTTGGATTGGCATTTGCACGGTTCCGTTTTCTGCCAAGGCATTAAAAATCCGTTCGGCTTCTACCGGATCCGTAAATACGAGCGAGACAGAAAAACCCTGCGGTTTTTCAAACATCTGAGGTGGAGCATCACTTCCCATCAAGATCGTGTCGCCTACGATTAAGGAGGCATGCATGATTTTATCGAGTTTTTCAGGGGGCGTTTGCTCCGCCATGGGCGACTCTCCGTAGGTCATCATCGAGTCAATTTTTCCGCCCAGACATTGCTCGTAAAACTTAAACGCAGCTTCGCATTCATCATTGAAAGAGAGATATGGATTCAACTTCATAATGAACTCCTTTGGTTAATTTGATGATTTGGATTGCAATCTTCTCTATGGATTGAAGCGTCTAATCTAACTCCTCTACTATCTAGTCGAACTGAGGTTCGTGCGATCGACACATCTAACAAACTTTTTTAGAAATTTTGTAAATGCCGATTGGGAGTCTAGCACTGAGAGATTGCAACTCCATGCGATTTATGGGTTTGCAGGGAATAACCCATGCTCTTGTGCCATTTGCATGGAGTCTTCATGAGTCAGGGTAAAGGCAATTTGATGATGTCACTGACTTGATTCATGATTATTTTCTTCTAATTGTTTACCAATTAGCTGAGACTCGCAAACGCCGCAGCGATGCGGAGTGGCGCATTCGGTCGAGCATATATCCGCTCCATATACTGGAGAAGGTGCGGACAGCTATCGAGCAAACCAACCTCGTTGGCCCAGTCGAGGGTATAGGCACACACAAAATCGGCGACGGTCACAGTGTTGCCAACAATGAACTGGCGACCCTGCATATGATCCTCCAGTACAGCTACCATATCCGTGAAATCCTGGCGAGCCAGGGAGACCTCGGCGGTCAGGCGCAGATGTTCTGGATACAGCGCCGTGTGACGCGCGATGCGCCATAGTGGTTGCTCCAGCTCCGTGGCTGTGAACAGAAGCCAACGGTAGACTTGCGATCGCTGCTTGATGTCTGTGGGAACCAGCCCTTTGTGAGGATACTTCTCTGCCAGGTAAAGCACAATTGCAACGGACTCGGTGAGAACGAGGTCGTCGTCAACGAGCACTGGGAGCTTGCCAGCCGGATTGATTTTGAGGAAGTCTGGGCGACGGTGTTCCCCTGCCCCGAGGTTGATGGTTATAGACTCGAAGTCTACGCCCAGTTCTTGGAGCATCCATCGCACCCGAGTTGAGCGCGTAGGAGCAAATTCATATAGTTGCATCTGTTTTTCCACTTTGGTCTCCTTTTGCCAGTCTGAATATTGAAATGAGCAGTCGCATAACGCCTGAGCTAAGCCACGCTGCATCGCTGTAGTGTCTTATGGCTAAACGACTTATTGCCGCAGAATCTTCTTCATCGCTTTTCCTTTTGCAAGCTCATCAATCAGCTTGTCCAAATAGCGTATTTTTTGCATCAGCGGATCTTGTATTTCTTCCACGCGAACACCACACACTACGCCTTTGATAAGCGAACTATTTGGATGTATGGCTGGTGCTTGAACAAAAAAGGTTTCAAAATCGTTTTCCTGTTCGATTTGCTGCTGCAATCCCGCTTGGTTATAGCCAGTCAACCAGCAGATGATTTGGTTAACTTCTTGTTGCGTACGGTTCTTACGTTCCGCTTTTTGAACATATAGCGGATATACCCTTGCAAATTTTGTCGCAAAAATGTGATGTTTGGGCATTGTCATTCCTCCGTTGGTTCGACGAAGCGGGCGCGGGCCACGATGGAGGCGCGGAAGGGCTGCGTGAACTGCTCAGTCTGCCGCAGCAAAATGCGCGATCTGGTCTGCGTATGCCTTCACAAACGACGGGCGTGCCGTGGCGCGCGCAACATAGTCACGACAGGCGGGATATGCCGCCAGCCCATCGAACCGATCGACAAGTCGCAGCACATCCGCCATCAGTATGTCGGCGATCGAAAAAGCTCCCACAAGCCATTCGCGTCCGGTCAACACGGCCTCCATATGCTTGAGCCGTAATATGAGGAAGTCGTCAAAAAACTTCCACATCGGCGTTTCTCCGGTGTCACCAGAAAATTTGAAGAAGGACCAGGGCTGGCTTGCTGCCTCAACCGAAGCGAGCGCGGCAAACAGCCATTGTTTGACCTCGCTACGACCATGCGAATCGACTGACATCAGCGCTTCACTTCGCTCCCCTAGATGAAGCAACATCGCGCCACTCTCGAAGATCGAGAGATCTCCATCCGTCAACCACGGCACTTGACCAAAGGGTTGGTGCGAAAAATGCTCGGCATCCCGATCGCGAAATGGCACGCTATTGACGCGATAGGGCAACCCAGCCTCTTCCAGTGCCCAACGCACACGTATGTCACGCACATAGCCTCGCGGCGGTTCGGGAACCCAATCGAAAGTGGTGAGAATCAGATCGGTCATTCAGTGCCTCCTTACTCTTGAACAATCGTATGCTGTGCCATCTGACTTACAATTAGATCCACTCTCACTCCATCGTTTTTGGATCCATGTGAAGGCCGATTGTATTTCCTTCTGTATCGACAATTAACGCCATGAATCCGTATTGACCGATGGACATTTTGGGCGTGTGAATTTTGCCACCGGCCTTGACAACGCGCTCCGATTCTTCAGTGACCTCATCGCAATGGAAGTATGGAATCGTACCACTGCCGCCAGACTCAACCCCGTCCATCTTGACCAATGCACCAGAGGCACCGACCGCATCCATCGTCATCGGGAATGTCCACATCTCGATCTCAGGACTTTCAGGGCTTTCAAGCTTCTCCAGTTTCATCTGGAACACAGACTCGTAAAACTGCTTTGCACGATCCATGTCCTGGACGTAAATCTCGCACCAAACAATGGGATTGGGTTTCATAATTTATCTCCTGTTTAATTTTGCAGTTATGGTATCTGTTTACGACCAAACACTTACTCTACTAAATAGTCAAATTAAAGTTTGGGCGATCGACAGGTTGAATAAACTTTTTTGGAAAAGCTTGTACTATTCCACCTTGGTGGCGATCCACCAGGTCGTGCCGCCTGCATCTTTTACACCGCCACGTTTGTCTTCATCCTCTTTCTTGATCGGCTCTTGAACAGAGAATGCACCTGCGGCGATCGCACATCCATAGACAGCATCCACATCGCTGACCTAGAGATGCACATGGGCGGGCATCGGCGACCAGCCATCGCCTGCATCGTTAGGAATTCGGCGCAATTCAACGGCGTTAAAGACTTCGACGGTTGAATGACTTCAGTAAACTACTGCTTCCAGTAATGTGCAGTCATAAATTGATGCCAGTGGCCATCTTCTCCCAACATCTGGGAAGTCAAAATGCGATGATCTTCACTCACAACAGTGATGATATCTTGATACTTCGTGATGGCATTGTGAATAGTGGTCTGATCGCAAATAGGGCCTTCTGTATCCAAGGTAAGGACGGTTTGGGCAGCATCCAAGGTGCCTTTGTAAACCCAGAGGTGAGGCATCATTGAACAAATAAATGTCCCTACATAGCAATTGCTCTGGGGATTATAGCCCAGGGTCATGATGCTTTTCCCAGTCTCCCCACCGGGCATTTCGCCTTCGCCTTCAGCCACTATCCACAGGCCATTAATGGATCGAACCACTTCCGTACCTTTAGTTTTGGTGGAGGGTTGATCCGGTGCCATCACACATTCAGATTCGCAGATCCATTTGCCCACGAATTGATCCAGCCAGTGATGTTCTGTTTGAGATTGAGTATGCATTGTTTTCTCTCCTGAAATTGAGTTTAAGGGCGGATAAACAAACCGATTACTCGACACAGTTTTTTCAATCATTCTTATTTTAGTACATATATACTATTTTGGCTATCTGCAAACTATATTTTCCGTTCTAACCCACCCTGCGATGAGAAGAACCCATCCCGCCCTACGGGCACTCCTCCGAGGAGGGGATCTGCTACTCTGCTGGAAACTTCTCTAGGTTTTTGGGTTTGTTAGCCGCGCATTGATGTCTTCATCAATGGGCCGAATCTCGAAGGCTCCGCTGCGGATGCCAGGATGTTGGGACATCAACTGGATGGCGTGGTTTAGATCTCTAGCCTCCAGAAATAGAAGGCTGCCAAGTTGCTCTTTGGTTTCGGTGTAGGGGTCGTCGGTAAACGTTACCTTGCCGTTTTGGTATCGGAGCGTCACCACATTGTGAATATTTTGTAACGCCTCTCCTCCCAGAAAGTATTTACCTCTACGTAGCTCATCATCGTAGGCCAAACATGCCTGCATCAGCTTTTTGCACTCAATTTCAGACATCTGATCCCACTTCGTTGCGTCCATGTATCCAAGGCAGATAAATTTCATGGTTCCCTCCAGAATTTAATTGCATCCGCGTTAGAAATTTGCATAGAACAGATGGATCGCTCACACAGAGGCTAAAACCAGTTCTGCCATCTAAAATCAAAATGCCAAAAGGGTGCAAAATAATTGCCTTTATCTAGTAGTCGTTTGGCAAAACGGCAAATCGACAACTGGGCAAAAAAATGCAATCCGAAGAAGATTTTAAGGTTCTACTGCACCTAATGCTATCAGCGTGGCTTTCTGAGCATCGGTAATTCCAGTGACTCCAGTAATGTTCATTCCTTCATAGGGACGATCAGCACTCAAAGTCTGTAAGCACTGCCCCGTTGTAACATCCCAAAGCTTCAGTGATTCATCCTGGCTGCCACTGATCACAGTTTCTCCTTCAGGATGGAATCCGACTGACCAAACCAAGTTAGTATGTCCTCGGCAAGTTTGATCACACTCCCCAGTCGCCAGATTCCAAATCTTCACGCTCTGATCGCTGCTGCCACTCGCCAACCACTGTCCATTTGGGCTGAACGCGACTGACCACACCCGACTGGTGTGTCCCTGGAGGGTTTGAATACATGCACCTGTTTTGAGGCTCCACAATTTCACGGTGTGGTCACCACTACCACTGGCTAACGTTTGTCCATCGGGACTGACGGCAACGGACCAAACCCAATTAGTGTGACCCGCAAATGTCTGCAAGCACTCACCCGTGTTCAGATTCCACAGCTTGATGGTTTGGTCATAGCTACCTGTGACCAGCAAGACTGGTTCAATCGGTACAAATGCAACGGCGCAGACCCAGTTGACATGCCCCTGGAGGGTTCGTTGACATCGACCAGTGGTCAGCTCCCATACTTTCACACTTTGGTCATCGCTAGCGCTGGCAAGCATCTTGCCGTCGGGACTATAGGCAACAGACCAAACCCGGCTCTTGTGTCCCTGAAGATTTTGGAGACACTCACCTGTGTAACAGTCCCAAATTTTGACAATGCGATCGCTGCCACTACTCGCTAAGGTCGTTCCGTCGGGGCTGAAGCTGATACAGCACACTGCATTGGTATGGCCTCGTAACAGTTGCCTGCACTTGCCATTGCTGAGATCCCAGAATTTTACGGTGTGATCGTCGTGTCCACTGGCCAATCTTAGCTTCGACCCAAATGGCAGGTCTTGACTCACAGGGCCAAAGGCCACCGACCACACCCGATTGGTATGACCTTTGAGGGTTCTCTCACTTCGGGCGGTGGCTACATCCCAAAATTTTACGGTGTGATCACCGCTGCCGCTAGCTAGGGTTTTGCCATCGGGGCTAAATGCCACAGACCGAATCCAGTTGGTGTGTCCTTGCAGGATCTTCAGACTCTCACCCGTACTCACTTGCCAAATGCGGATGGTTTGATCTTCACTGCCACTGGCCAGGGTCTGTCCATCTGGACTCATGGCAATGGTTCGCACCCAATTGGTATGGCCTTGCAAGGTTCTCAGGCACTGACCTGTGTTACAGTTCCAAACTTTAATAGTTTGATCGCTACTACTGCTAGCCAAGATATTGCTATCCAACGGGCTAAATGCGATCGCCCACACCCGACTGCTATGCCCCTCTAGCGTTCGGTAACACTGGTGGGTTTGGAGATTCCAGAGTTTAATGGTCTGATCCTCACCGGCACTTGCTAGCGTTAACCCATCGGGACTGAAGGCCACAGAGCGGATCCAACTGGTGTGTCCGGTCAGAACCTTAAGACACTCTCCCGTCTTGAGGTTCCAGAGTCTAATCGTCTGATCCTCACTACCCGTCGCCAGCATCGGAGCTTGGGTGGATGTGAGTTCTGAATTTGCAGGGCTAAACGCCACAGCCCAAACTGAACTCGTGTGCCCTTGAAGCGTTTGAAAACATTGCCCAGTTTGAGGATTCCACAGTTTTACAGTGCAGTCATCACTGCTACTCGCCAGTCGTTGCCCCTCTGGACTAAATGCCACTGACCACACCCAACTCGTATGCCCTTTGCAGGTGAGGGCAGGAACTCCATCTGCGACTTGCCACAACCGCACATTCCCCTCCACATCCCCAGTTACTAAGTGCTGTCCATCTGGGCTGAAGCCAACGGTAAGAGGAATTGCTAAGGTTTCAGTAAAGACCGATCGGGCGAAATCAGCATGAGCAAAATTACAGTTTTGTAAAGCAATGTCCCGCAGATCGGCTTGCCAGATCGTTAAGCCAGAAAAGTCGCAGTAACTGAGTTGCGTTTGCAGTTGACTCAATAAATTGAAGAGATTGCCACCTGCATAGCTGGGCAAAGCGTTAGACTGCTGTTGCAACTGTGCCAATAGCTGCCTGAGCTTGTCTTCTACAGCTTTTGAACTATCCAGGGTTGATCGTAACTGATTCAAAATGGGGCTTAAGACTTGGCGGATTTGCGTGTCTCGAATATGCTCTTTCTCCTGTACCTTGAGCAGTGAATGCCACTGCAAAATTGAGGGAGTTTGCTCTAAAATTTCATGACCAACTTGCTGCACGATAGCGTCTGTAAAATACTCCATGACAACGGGTTGCTGAGTGTATTGACCAATCTTCTTTTCAATCAGAGATCGCCAGGTTAGGGCTTCCAATGCCTCCAGCAATCTTGCCTTAGAAATCTTGGGTATCAGATCCTCATATAACTGAGCCACAGTTGTCCACTCTCGGTTGATGGCTAACCAATACATGATGGTGCCCTCTAAATCGGAGAGGCGCTCCAATTGTTGATCGAGCAGGCGACGAATCCCGTTAAAGATGAAGGTGTCTTCTTGGAGAAAGTCCTCAATCTGCCCATCAAACAACTCTTGAATGGAAGTAGCCATAATTTTTAGGGCCAGGGGACTATTCCCGTAGCGATCGCACAACTGTGCCTGCTCTTCCTCTGTTCCCCTTAATCCCTTTGCTCGCAAAATCGCTCTAGCGGCTTCCGTGGAGCCAGTTAAGGAGAGCGATCGCACCCTCAATCCTTCTCCTTCATAAGCCGCAACTTCTGCTGGTTTTTCTCGACTCGTCAAAATGACGCAACTTTGATGTTGCGATTCGCTCAGGACACGCAACAGTTCACCATACGCTTCGTAACCTGCTCGGAATTGTCCAGCTCTATCCCTATCCCTGCCTTGCAAGAGCGTTTCCAGATTATCTAGAATCACTAGACATCGACTGTTTTGCAGATGATGAATGAGCCGAGCCAGCGTGTTTTGAGTATCTTGCTGATGCGAGAGAAACGGCACAAGCTCAGCCAAGAGGGTTTCAAGGGGGGTGCGTTGCGAAGACTACGCCAGATCACTGACTTAAATCTATCTTGGGTTTGTTGAGCGAGTTTAACAGCGATCGCCGTCTTCCCAATTCCGCCCATGCCTAAAATAGCCACCAGACAGCAATGCGCTTGCTCAACCCATTGGGTCAGTGTTTCCAGTTCTTGACTGCGTCCGTAGAATAGGGAAACATCAGCAGCCTCACCCCAATCTTGATGCATAGGGGAAGATAGAGGCTCCATCGTTTCTTGTCTTTCTGCACTCCCTTGATTGTCCTGCTCTGAACGAGCTGATCCTCTCCATCGCCGCTCTAAGACCGTCTGAAAAGTGGTTTTAGTGACCGCCTCCCCTAATGCCTCTGTCAAAATCTTCCAGAGGTCTGGTCCCACATGTCGCTTCAAATAACCAATCGAATAATGGGTTTCATCGGCGATTTGCTCGTAGGTCTGTCCCTGCCAGGAGCCTTGTAAGACAGCAATTTCAACTGGACTCAGTCGTCTGCCAACCTTATCCAAGACTGCCTCATCAATAAGGTCTAGGGCATCCTCGAAATTCATGTTTTTGAAGGAAACAGAGTTATATGGACATGCCAACTTTACCAGAACTGAAACTTTAGAAAAACTCTACCGAAACTGTTAATTCTGTTCATCTAGTTCAATATTCTTGTCTGCAAGCGACTCATCATCCGCAGAAGATAGTGGAATGGGTGCGAATGCTTTAGTATCGTCTTGATGTAACTGGTGTGCAAGATCTGCTTCTTCTAATCTTTCTAAAGAACCCAATCCTCGATTTGTCGTGACCAATCTTGAGATGCCACCGCAAGACCTATACGACGCTGATTTTAGCTTTTTCAGCCTTTTCAGCTTTAATAGCGATTGTGAGGCCAACTGCTTCTCGTTCAGCCAAAATTTGCTGAAATCCCTCAAAAAAGGGTTGTTTTCGCTCTTCTGAAGCGGTCATGACTGTTACTATATCCCTAATCATTGCTGGGGTTAATGGAGCCTTGGCCTTTTGTGGCTGTAACCCCTTTGAATTATAGCCGTTCTCAAGATTGTACCGATAGCCTCTGTGGTTGTAATTGAGGAAGAAACACTGAAGATGAGAAAGTAGATTCAAGATTCTTTCATCCAAAAACCACTATGACTGCCAGCATCCTTGCAGCCTTTCTCTATGGCTTGTTAGCCTTTATAGGCGGAATAATCGGCTACCTCAAAAGTCGTAGCCAAATCTCATTAATTTCAGGTTGTTTTTCGGGCATGTTGCTGCTATCAGGGGCTTTGGCTACCTTAAGGGGCAACCCTTGGGGGTTAAAGATGGCCATGATAGTCACTGCAATTCTGGTGATTGTGTTTATTATTCGAGGGTTAAAAACCCGAAAAGTTATGCCCGCAGGGGTAATGGTGGGTTTCGGCATCCTCGCATTGGTAGTGATGGCGATTGGACAATAAGAGCAGGTCATCCGTTGATTCAGTTGACGGTCAAGAGAACCCCGATTTGCCTATGAGTGCGAGATCCAATTACGGTTTCCCCTAATTCCTGTGGCTGGGTGGCCAGCAAAGAAAGCGGTAACATAAAAATAGATTGATATTCACCCGTTACTTTTGTTTAAGGACATCACGCTTAATTATGGGATTTTTTGATTCTGAAATTGTGCAACAGGAGGCAAGACAACTGTTTGAGGACTATCACTCCCTCATGCAGTTAGGGGGAGACTACGGCAAATTTGATCGAGAAGGCAAAATCCTTTATATCGGGCGCATGGAAGAAATGATGGAGCGCTACCGCATCTTTATGAAGCGCTTCGAGCTTTCCGATGATTTTATGGCACGAATGACCGTTGAGCAGCTCCAAACCCAACTCGGTCAGTTCGGAATGACCTCCCAGCAAATGTTTGACAATATGAATCGCACCCTAGAGCGAATGAAACAAGAGGTAGAAGCCAATCCTTATAGTTAAAAAGAGCGGAACGGAACGCCAGATTTTTGTCCCCCCGGAAGAAAAGCACCCAATTCAGGTAAATTGTCTGTAGTACTTTGGATTAGCTGGCCATGGGTCTACTGACAAATCTCAATGGTGTGATTGCGGCGACAGCGACGATCTCTGTCTTAGATCGTGGTTTTTTGTATGGAGACAGCGTCTATGAGGTGGTGCGAACCTTTCAGGGTTACCCTTTTGGATTGCAAGAGCATCTAGACCGTCTACGTCAGTCTGCGGCCTATGTGTATCTGGAAGTCCCTTGGAGTGACAGCCATATCCAAGCAGAGGTAGAGCGTACCTTGCGAAAAGCATCTTGGAAAGAGTCTTACATTCGCATTGTCGTCAGTCGAGGCACCGAAACCAAAATTACCCTGCAACCCAGTGCTGATCTGAAACCTAATTTACTGATTGTGATTTCTGAGATTTCCCCTGAGCCTGTGCTATCGGACGTTGGCTTACACGTAATCATTGGCGAACGTCGCCGTACGGATCGTCAAGCCCTGACACCCGCTGCCAAAACGGGGAATTATCTCAACAATATTTTGGCATTGCTGGAAGCCCAACAGCAATGTGCTGAAGATGCCCTCTTGCTCAATGCCCAAGGGGAAGTAACTGAAGCCACCACTAGCAATTTCTGGATTGTGCAAGCAGGGGTTGTCCAGACTCCCGCGCTTGAAGTGGGTATCCTCCCAGGTATTACCCGTCATTTTCTCGGGCAGATTCTGCAAACCCATCAGATTCCCTATGCAGAGGTCATTCTCAAACCGGAGGATCTGAGGTCGGCCTCAGAAGCATTCTTAAGCTCTTCTGTGCGCTTGCTGATGCCCGTCAACCAAATTGATGACTATCGGCTGCCCCAATGTCCTGGCCCCCTCACCCGGTTTTTATGGCAAGAGTTGCTGACCCTGATGACCCAAGACACTCATAGGCTTGAGCAGAGCATGGCAAGTCTAGGGGCTAAATGAATGCCAAAGCTGAACTTCAATACCACTGGCATCGGCACCCGTCACATTACTGAAACCACCGAAGATCAAAGTGGTTTTATCGAGAACTTTCCAGCGGACTTGGCCAATCAATTTGGTCGTGTCTGCCTCTTCGGGTCTAAAGACTAGCTCGTCTTGAAGCGGATGGATGAAATCAAGCTGAACCGCCAGAGCTACAGGTTTAGCAATGTCTTGACTCACTTCAGCAAACACTCGTAGTTCATCACTTTGAGAGCCAAAGTAATCCCGGTAAGCAGCCTCAACAGTCCAATAGCCATTGTGCTTACCCAGCTTGTAACTCTGGCTGACGGGTAGGCGCACTTCTGCTCCCACCACCCCACTGCCAAGGGCTGGGCTAGCCTTGGCATCATAGCCCGGTGGCAGAATGAGAATGCCTTGAATCGAGGCGGCCAGATTATCGTCTTGATAATAGCGCCATCGTCCCCCCACTTCTAAGTCGGCAACCCCTTGATTGGTTCGTCCGGCTTGCTCTAGCCATTGGAAAGGGACTTTGAGAATCAGGGTGGTGTCGTCGCTTAGGCCATATTCGATATAGCCTTGCAGTTCTAGCTTCTCAAAATCGCCAGATTCAAAGGTGCGAAAGGTCACACTCGTAAACACCTCCCCTTGCGGTTGGGTGAAGCCGCCTGCGATCGCCCGCATTGCGTTTCCACAAACCAATAAGCCACCCAGGCTAATACTCACTAAGACCTGGGGTAATTTTGTCAGGGTTGGCAACAGTTTCTTCATAAACACCAACTTCAATGGCTTAACAACAAAACAAGATGGGTTGGTAAAAAAGAGGCATTAACGGGTCAACAATTGCAAGGTTTGGGCAGCGGTTTGGGAGAAATGAATATCGCCTTTTAACAGACCATAATGCATGATCGCAAACTTATCTAATCCAAGGCGGCGCACGGCTTGCAACCATTCCGGTTGCATCATTAATAAAAAATCATGGGTGACAATGTCCGCTCGGCCACCGTGAGGATGTTTTTCTTTGATAGAAGGCTCATAGTGAGACACCATCAAAGAAGAATGATATTGGGAAAAAACTTGGCAGCATTGTAAGATTTGACCCGGATTACCCAAATCTGGCTGATTGAGTTGAGGATTATGTTCGCCCGTGAGAAAGGGACGCATCGCTTGAAAGGCAATACCATCCATCTGAGCCAGGGTCGAGCCAAAGGGTGGAATCATACTGCGGCCTCGGCGTTGTTTGGGATCATCAAACGTGACAATCCAGCCACCCCAACTGAGAGCGACCCACGCTTGAGGTAACTGTCGGCGAATGACCTGCCGTGCTTTCAGTACATTGGCCATCAGGGCTTGGTAGAAAGATTTGGTAGCCGCATTGTAGGTGTCAGCGGGTAACCGCCAATAGGAAAACTCGGTTGCCAAGGTCCAATAGGTGGGGCGTTGGTGAGGATTGGCCTGCCGAACGTAAGTGGCAATTTCTTCTAGATCGGCTAGATATTGGCGAGACACATGATAATCTCCCGTTGGCAACTGCCGATCATCTTCCCAAGTCACAATTTGTAGTCCATAGCCTTGATCAAACCATTGGCTTAAGCGCTGCTGTTGATGCCACGTTCGCCAAAAACTTAAATCACCGGTTTTATGGTCGAAACTATTCAGCCAAGCGGTGAGAAAGTGTGGAGACCAAGCTTGCATCGCCGCTTTGACTGCTGGATCGCTCAGGGTTTCTTGAAGTAAACGTTCTGGATCTTCCCCTAACCCCAGTTGCCATGCTGGTGTTTTGGCAGACGACTTCACCTGAGCTAAGGTTTGCGTGCAGTTGGCCAGCAACGCAGCCGCACAGGCACCCTGTAAATATCGACGGCGAGAAAAGATTGTCATGAGGTTTGCCGCTGTAGAACTTGATAATAGGGAGAGTTCAATACGGTATTAAATCCCTGCACCGTCAAAGCCTCTTCCGATTCAGGATCAAGATTTTCTTGTTGAGTCAGCAAACGCCGGACTCTATCTTGGGTGCGCAGGGGCGATCGCCACCTGTAATCACCATAAAATCCACCCGTTCTTCTGGATGTTCAAGGGCAACCTGAAACTCATATTGGTGGGGTAAAATGAGTCCCTCTGTATAGTGGAGAAAGTACATCATGGGGAAATGTAGTCCATCATCCAGTAAAATATGCTGTTGGGGCTGCTTGGCTTGAAACAAATACGCAGCAATTTCTCTTTGCTCTATCGCTTGTTGCTGAAACTGTTGAACAGATTGCAACTCAGGTAAAGCTTGACGCGTCAGTTGTCGCCAGAGAACAATCTCATCAGGAATGACCTGGTTCTGCTGCAAAAACCAACCGCTGCACAACAAACTGATCCCTAACCCTAACGTGATTAGCAGTTTCCGCCAAGACTGTAAGGATGGTAGATGTCCCAACAACAAAGGCACAAGGGCAAGATAAACACCAAATTGACTGAGGTTAGGCGTGTAAAGCCCTTGCCATAGGGTGATCACCATCAAGGCCATGGGCAAGCTGAGGAGCAAGCCCACCGCTACATGGGATTGAGTCTGCCAGAGTAACCAAACCATCAACAGGCCATAAATGGGAGCAATTTGGACGATCAAACTCATGGCCTTTAGGATGCCCTCCCCCACCCCCGCTTGTACCCAAAAAGAGTCTAAACCTGGTAAACGCAGACCACTCCCAGGTTGATACAAGAACGCCAAGGGATCATCAGTGGCCAACCAATTGAGATATAAACAAGTTCCGATGGCAAACAGGTTCATTGTGCCAACAAGAAAGAGGGCGGCCACTCGATATTGCCAGGTTTCTCTCAGCAGCAACCACCAGAGAATAACCAACAGCCAGACCAAACCCAGCCAAGCCTCAAAGCGTAGAAGCTGAAGTCCAGAAAAAGTAAGACCCACCAAGACAATCAGAAAGCTGACGGGCAACTCATTGTCAGGTTCTATAAGATGCCACATCAACTGTAGGACAATCCACAACAATACTGCTGTTATAACCCAGACGGGTTCTCGTAAGAGCATAAAGCCAAAGGCGGGATGCAGCAGGATCAACATCGTCCACAATATTTGCCAAAATCGAGCAACCCTGAGTTTGCCCATTTGCCAGATCTCTAACCCTACTAGGAGTGCGCCACTGAATACTTGTAATGTGACGGGCGATCGCATCAGTGCGCTTCCATACACCAGTAACGGCGGAAAGGCATAGCCTGTTGCCACAAAACTGGGTTCTGGTCCTTGCACAGCCACCATCGCTTTACTACCTAAAAAAGCAATGGGCTGAGCTGTATAGCCCTGCCAATCCAACCCCATTAACAGGCTGGTAAGCCCGATCACCGTCACCACACCAACCATGAAAACAGCAGCACCTTGTTTTCGATGCGCTAGGGTACGAGAAGACCGATCAGACGGTTTGCTTTTTAACCTTGCTGAGACCATGTTGAGTCTTCTCCCAGTAAAAGGGCTTTGTAAAAAGCTGCCAGAGAGCCATGTAGGCTGCCATAGAATGGAGTTGCCAATAGATGGGATTGAGCAGGGCGTAGGGCAGTAGCCGAAAATAGCGACGTCGAAAAATCGCAGTCATATTCAAGTAAATTCCCAAGGCATTCCCCAGCAATAGACAAATCAGCGAAATATATAGTGTCCAACCAGGAAATAGATGCACCAGCCAAGTTCCGCGGGTGAACAGCCAATAGAAATAGAGCAGCCACAAAAAAGGACCACTCAAAAAAGCGACAATCGTACCGCCAATAAAAAACTGATACCCCAGCCAGTTCTTTAAACCCAGTTTGCGAATGGAGCGCCAGGGATTGCGATTGTGGACTAGCCAAGTTTGCATATAGCCCTTAATCCAGCGCGATCGCTGCCGAATCCAGTTTTTGGTCTGACAATTCGCTTCTTCATAGGTTGTTGAATTAATCACACCCACAACGTATCCGCGTTGACTGGCACGAATGCCTAAATCCGCATCTTCCGTCACATTAAAGGGATCCCACCCGCCTAACTCCCGCAGCAGATCTGTGCGGAAATGGTTACTCGTTCCCCCCAAAGGAATGGGGAGCTGAAATGCTTCGAGTCCCGGCAATAGGCAATCAAACCAGTAGGAGTATTCCAGCGTAAACATCCGGGTCAGAAAGTTTTCTTCTCGGTTGAAATAATTGAGAGCCGCTTGCACACAAGCAAGATTGGGGGGGCCACTTTTAAAAGCCCATACGGCTTTGAGCAATTGATCGGGATCAGGAATATCTTCAGCATCATAGATTGTCAGATATTCGCCCCGGGCAAAGGCCAACCCATAATTACAGGCTTTAGGCTTGGTTTTAGGTTGACTATCTGGGATTAAAATAAACCGCACAAACCCAGGTGGATTCGCCGCACGGCTAGCTTCCAGGGTAACAATGTCCTTCTCTTCTAGCAGCAACAAAACATCGAGTTTTTCTTGGGGATAGTCCAGTTTTCGGAGCGCTTCAATCAAAATAGGAATGACTTCTGGTTCGTTATAAACCGGAACTAGAACCGTGTAAATGGGTAAAGCTTGAGGCTTATAAATTAAGGTTTCCCAGCGGCCATGCTCTTGTTGGCGAATTTTCAGCCCTTGCACACTCAGAACCAGCTTAAACCCAATAGCAACCACAAAAAACAGATTCAAAACCAGCATAATACTAGCCAGGGTTGCCCAAAAATGATGGGTTAGCAACCACAGCCCCACCACCGCCAGACCATACAGCACCAACAGTTGGGGCAAGGTAAACACGCGGGCTGCAGACTCGTGGGGCGCGCGCTGTAGCAATTGATAAATAGCGCCATCGGAAAAGTCCTTTTGATAATATTGAGCCAGCAAAGCGGTAATATCTCTTTCTGTGCCTAAGACTTTGATAAGCTCGGTGTGGGGAAATTTACGGTGAACAATCGATTCCACCACCGAATTAAAAGGATTGCGAACAACCACTTGAAGTGAGCGTTCTCCCACCCATGTTAAGGGGAAAAATGGTAATCCATCATTTCACGGGTGTTAAAATGCTTGAGCAGACTTGGATCCACTTCTAAAAAGTCCGTGCCCACCAACATAGAGATAATTGGGAGTTTAGCAAACTGATTGAGGCGATTTTGATAATTTAGTTCAGAAAGGTAACCTAAACGGATCAAGATATCTCCCATGGGTGATCCGGTGCGATCTTGTATCCGGTGAATGTCTTGTTGTTGAGTAGGAGTAAGTTGCGGTTGCAGTTGTTGCCAAAGTTGTCGATCTACTTGATCTTGATAAATTTGATTGGCAATAAAGCCAGAGTGGGCGAGGGCTTTGACAAAGGGTGACTCTATACTTTGGAATACTCGTCTATCATCAAGGGATTGGCGAATCTGAGTACAGATTTGTGGTAGTTTTCCCAGGCGTTGACCTATCAATAGAATCAATAACTGGTTCTTGGTAATACCAATTTGTTCAAAAGTAACCTGCGGCCACACTCGATGAACGATCCGTTTGATCTCAGGTTGATCAAAATGAACCACTGCTAGGACTAAGGTCTGCTCTGGTTGAAGTACACAGGGAAAGAATTCGAGTTTGAGGAGTTCTTGGGCAGTAAAAGCATGGGCTAGTTGTGGATCAATCTCATGCTCAGGAATCTGCAACCACCCTGAGATAAATTTCTGATGCAACCGCTTAAATACATCTTGAGAGAAGCGCTTGGGAGAGGTGAGATCCAACTGAGCTAAGTTTTCTTGCAGGGTCTGAACCATCACATGCTGGATCAACTGCCAATGTTCGGGGGAAATATGGCCACGGGAGATTAAGTAAAACCCCAATTGCGTCAATCGATCACTCATGGGCTTACTCCTGGATTGGGATTGCGATCGCGGCTCTCTCCATTCGTCCCCTGTTCACTCTCCAGGCCGTTGCGATCGGCTTCCTCTAAGCTTAGACTATCCATCAGCATGGGGATCCTCCCCAGGTGCTGAATCTACCTCCGGTGGGGTCTCAAGGTTGTCCTCCCTAGCAGGTGGTAATGGTTCAGATTCATGGGTGAGAGGGGGGGTATCTTCTTGTCGGGGCGCTGGTGCTGACTCAGGAGGAGAGGTAGCGGATCTCGCCTGAGGTAAGCGTCCCAATTTTCGATAGAGATACCAACATAACCCACCCCCCATTAACACGCCAAGAAGAACCAGTAGATCCCGGTATCGACTCACTAAAATTTTCCAATTCAACCCTTCAGGATAGTTGACACTCAAGGATTTACCGCTCAAATTCCAAGATCGCACATCCTTGAGGGCACCAGTTGTGGTGACCACATTGCCTCCCATTCTCTGCGCTAGACCCGTTTGGGGATTGGCCAGTAGGGACATGAGTTGAGTGATGCGCGTCGAATCATTCCCCCACCAAGACAGTCCTAAGGTGGGTCGATCTTGGTAAGAGAAATATTGAAAGAGACCAAAGGACTCTATGGGCCGAGTTGATAGCAGCACTTCTTGGTTGAGCGGGTTAACAATTTCAAAGTTCTCTCCCAGACGGATAGGGGCAGCAGTCGGGAACTGTTCGGGAGCGACCGCAATAATTTGCCATTGGCTATTAGGGTCTGGATTATTGATGAGCTGTGTGAGTTGGTCTGCGGTTTCTCCACGCACCAGCTTAGGGAAAATAGGACGAGGACTCATCTGGTTGATCATGCCTAACAAATAAGCTGTTGATCGCACAAGATCAGGATTTTGCCCATCAATCACCATCCGACCTGGACCCAAAAAATTGTAGGGGAGATCATTGAATGTCCCTTCTGGCTCTTGCTCTCCACTCCAGGCGATGTAAGAGTTTCCAGCAACTTGAATCGTGAGATCAGACACCGATGCCTGACACCCCCCTTGACTGGGAACATGCTCAAAGACGACATCCAGGTTATTGGTTCGCTGTAGCTTCTGGGTTGACAAAAAGATGGTATCGTCGAAGGCTGTCGTCTGAGTGAGGTCATAGGTGGTCACCAACGTATTGTTGAGATAGATCTGACCAATGAGGCGATCGCCCTTCTGACGATTAACAGGTGTAAACAAACTCTTGAGGGATAAAGCTAGCTCTTGAGGACGAGTTCCCAGTTCAGCGAGATCAAAATCAATGCGAAACCGCTGGATCCCTGAACCTCGTCGTGGACTCTCGTCAAATCCTAATTGCTGAAAAGACAGCCGCTGATCCTCATTATTACTCTGGGGATAAAGGCCAAGCTCATTAATTGCTTCTACCGTTGTGCCTTGACTACTAAAAGGAACTTGCCCAAACTCAACTGCTAACCCTTTGACAGCCTTAGGTTCAGCACGGACTGTGAGGGTTGAGCCTTGACGTTGAATATCTGAACTAGAGGTGCCTAAATCTAAAATAACTTGAGCACTATTGGGATCAACCTTGACATTAGGGGGTTGCCAAAGAACTGGAATTTGGCGTTTGCCAAACTGACCTGACAGGAAACCATAAAGCCATAAGGCTGACTCTAGCTGAGCGTCATCCAATTGTTCAGGAACTTTTAAGACAACCTGTTCATAGGTACCGTCAAAAAAACCATGAATGCTTTGATCAGCAACCTTGGGAGTGACTTGAAAAAAACTATTGTTGTCAATGCTCAAATATAAATTGCCACTCTGGATCGCCTCACAAACCGTTTGTTGAGTAAATAGATAAGATTCCAAAGTAACCGCAATAAATGGCTCACCTGCTGGCAGTGAAGAAAGTGGGATCTTCAGGGTCGGGGTTTTGCGTAGGGTCTCCACCGACAAGGCAGCAATCGGTTCTTCATTCACAAGGACACGCACTGAAGAGTCTTTATCCAAAAAGGGAGAAAGTTTAATCTGAAGATTGAGAAAACTGCTATTGGACTCAATGCCCCCAGCGGGTTTGGGAATACTAAACGTCAACTGAGGATTGACACCTTTGAGAAGGATATCGCGGCTATATCCTAAAGATTTGAGAGGGGTAATTTGTGGAAGAGCAGCCCCCATCCCTGGCAAGGTATTGAACCATAGATTCCCAACCATGAATCCTGGAAACAACCAATATCGGCATCGGTTAAAGCGCATCTTAGACATTGACAAAAGACTCAGATCTATTGTGGCTACTTCTAAGTAAGGGATAGTGGGTCTCTTTGCACTTAGCTCAACGTAATATTAACGATGAGATGAACGCATTGATTGCAACAACGGACATTCAGCCTACAAGGAATAAACTATTTTTCAGCGCAACTTAAAATACCATAATTGACATAAGGTCTATCCATTTTATTTTTTAAATAAAAAAAGTTACTGCATAAGAGTTTTACTGATTTCAAGCTACCTAATCTTTTAGCGGGAAGGGAGTAATGGATAAGGAAGGAATGAGCTTGTGGGATAAGAATCTGCGGAAATCTAGAAAAAGGTTAGCTTTGGTGTGACTCTCTAACTTTTTGCAGAACCTGGACATACTGCTCACAAACCGATGGCCACCCACAGTGTTGAGTGACCCACTCGTAGGCAGATTCACAAAGAAAAGAGAACTTATTCCCAAGCACCTCATCAATTGTTTTGGCAAACAGGGATGGGTTTAAGGGGGGAACTTTGTAGCCATTAATGCCATTTTGGACGACATCCTTAATGCCTTCTAAATCTGAAGCAATAACAGGGGTTCGGGCTTCATTGGCCTCCAGAATGACGACCCCAAATCCTTCCATATCTCCCCTCACAGGAATATTGGGCATAATGAACAAATCAGCAGCATCGTAAGCCTGCTGTAACAACGCTCTGGAGGTTTTCCCTGCCAAAACAATTTGCTCAGGATGTTGGGCTTGCGCTCTTAAGCCGTGGAGACGTTTAAATTCTTTGCCTTGGCCAATCAATAGGTAGATAACAGGATGCTGAATTTTGGGTAAAACCTCTGCAATGAACCAAGCATGTCCTTTGCGTTGAACTTGTCTGCCCACACTCAAGAGTAAGTATTTACCCTCAAGATTGAGGTTGAATTCTGCTTGTATGAACTGTCGCGATCGCTCAGGATGATAAGGTCGAGGTTGAATGTTAATGCCATTGGGCAGAACAAAGCTTTTGGCAGGATCTAAGCCCCTCTCAATACTGGCCGCTTGGGTTGCCGATGACACGGAGATCACCCCCTGCAAATGGTGAAAAATCTTGGGAACCCATTGCTGATAGAGCAACCCTGATATCGTCACATCTTGACCATGATTAATGGTAACCATCGGAATAGATACTCTAGGCTCCAGCAGGACAGCAAGGGAGGCGGTGACCATCGAAGCAAAGAGCAAAACATCTGCTTGTTCCCGTTGAATCAACGCCGGCAAGGTGCGGTAGAGTCTGAGTAAGAATCTCAAGGTGCGCCGCTCTGTCCCTTGCCAAGGAGACTCTAACAATAAGGGGTAAACGGACAGATCTGATCGCTGGCTCAAGTGGCTTAAGAGTTGAGAGCTGACTGTCTGCATACCGCCAATATTTTGGGTATTAGCCCCTGGAGGTGGGTGTAGGTGAGAAATGTAGATAATTTTTAAAGGTGGATTCCCCACAGAGTTAGGGTTCTCAGGGGAAAGACCCAGGGCATTGGTTTGGGTTTCAAACACACACATCAAGCCATTGATACGAGGGTAGACCCTTGGCAGATAATACTATGGAGTAGAGTGTCAGCTCTAGAGTGAGACGTGCAGGCTTGCTCAAAAGTGACAGAAATAGTCAGGAATGAGATTGAAGCCAATACTTTCCGTATACTCACCCTATCATCCTCAATAAGCGCTACCCTCAGAAAGAGTTAAGCTATCCCATTGTGATAGAGGAAGGACGACCTGATGTCTTTGCAGCGCATTGAACCTGTTTCTGGGCAAGAATCTGTCTGGGATTATCCGCGCCCGCCTCGGCTGGAAGATTCTCCAAAGCATATTCAGGTGCAATTCAATGGGGTGATTCTCGCTGATACCCACCATGGCAAGCGGGTTTTAGAAACCAGCCACCCTCCGGTGTACTATATTCCTCCTGCTGATATCCAAATGGACTATTTGCATCTAACCCGCCGTTCTACCTTTTGTGAATGGAAAGGAGCAGCGGGTTACTACACCATTAAGGTGGGCGATCGCACCGCAGAGAATGCAGCCTGGTTCTATGCCAACCCAACCCCTCCATTTGCCGACCTCAAAGATTATGTGGCTTTTTATCCCAGCCGCATGGATGTCTGTACCCTTAATGGCGAAGTGGTTCAAGCCCAAGCTGGGGATTTCTACGGGGGCTGGATTACGCCAGATATTGTTGGCCCCTTTAAAGGGAGTGTTGGCACCTGGGGATGGTAGAACTAGTACCACGATGGGGAGGTAAAAAGGCAAAAGGTAAAAGATAAAAGATAAAAACCTTGCACCATACTCTTTTTAGGAGTTGCTGCATTTATGCTGCAATGGATTGAGATGACTGGATGCCAAGGGTATGAATGGTGATATCCTGACACGCGCTAGGCTATAGATTCAGATCCTTAGATGTTATCCCTAGTTGAGCCTTTATGACCTTTGGATTCCCAGATTCTGACGCCTTTGATAAAGGAGATGCTGACGCTCTAGAAGCCGGACTGGAACAAACCATTCAAGACTTTGACCAGATTCAAGCTGAACTGGGGTATCAGCAAGCACAATCAGCTTTAGAAACCTTGGTACAAAAGTTGGATCTGTCTCCACGGGAGCGTGCTGGGTTAGAAGCAGAAATTGGTTCCCTGCAATCCATGCTCGACAAATTAGAAAAACAGGTGGTTTATATTGCTGTTTTTGGCATGGTTAGCCGGGGTAAGTCGTCCTTGCTCAATGCGCTCCTGGGGCAATCGGTCTTCGCCACTGGGCCAGTGCATGGCGTGACGCGACAAAGTCAGAAAGCCAGTTGGTTCATTGCAGAAGAACGGCTGGAGGATGCAGATACGATTCGGGTCTCCCTGCAAGGCATGGGTCAGTCACGGATTGAGCTAATTGACACGCCCGGTATTGATGAAATTGACGGTGAAGTTCGAGAGCGGCTAGCCCGACAAGTTGCTCAGCAAGCGGATCTGATTCTATTCGTGATTGCGGGGGATATTACTAAAGTGGAATTTGAGGCGCTATCGGCGTTAAGGCAAGCGAGTAAACCCATTTTATTGGTGTTCAATAAAGTCGATCAATATCCCGAAGCTGATCGCAAAGCTATCTATGCAAAAATTCGGGACGAGCGGGTGCGCGAAATTCTATCAGCGGATGAAATTGTAATGGCGGCGGCAGCACCCTTAATTGCCCAACCGATCCAATATCCCGATGGGCGATTGGGCGCAGAATTGGTTCCTGGCACTCCTCAAGTTGAGGATTTAAAGCTGAAAATTTTAGAAGTGCTGGATCGAGAGGGCAAATCCCTAGTTGCCCTCAATACGATGCTCTATGCCGATGATATTCATGAGCGACTGATTGAGCGGAAGATGAAAATTCGCGATCGCAGTGCCAATCAAATCATCTGGCGGAGCGTCATCGCTAAAGCGATGGCCATTGCCCTTAACCCAATCACCCTCGTCGATGTGATGAGTAGTGCCGCCATTGACATTGCCATGATCCTGACTCTTTCCAAGCTCTATGGTATTTCCATGACCCAAAAGGAGCGGTAGATTTGTTACGTAAGATTGCCCTAACGATGGGGGGGGTTGGGGTGACAGAGTTATTAACCACCTTGGGGTTAAGTTCCCTCAAAGGTCTTCTCAGTCTGGCGGCTCCGGTGACGGGTGGTGCATCCTTAGTTCCCTATCTTTCTGTGGCGATGTCTCAAGCTGCGATCGCAGGAGTCTCTTCCTATGGAATTGGCGAAGTCAGCAAACGCTACCTTGCTAATGGGGCAGCCTGGGGGCCGCAGGGTCCAAAAACAGTTGTCAACGAGATTCTTTCCTCCTTAGATCAAGGCTATATTTTGAATCGCATTAAGACCGAACTCCAAGCTAAATTAAAGACCACCTCAAGAATGACCTTCTAAGCTAAAGGATTCTTAATTCGCCATCAACTTCTAGGCGTTTATATTCGCTTAAGCTGACGTAGCGTTCGGCTAGGGTTTCTGCGGGAGTTGGATCCAGCCAGCCCAGTTCTCGTAACAGATGAATCGCCACCGCATGTTTGGCTCGTTTGGCTCCATCTTTGACTTTGATCGCCAAACCCATGCCTTCGCCAATGCGGCCAATACATTGCACCCCTTCCGCGCCAGACTTACTCACCAATTCCCCGGCAGCTAGGGTCATTAAATCCGTATCAAACTGTCCGGGTCCAGCGACCAAATTTGGATGGTGGATCATGGCTCGCATCACCCGCTCCATGTTGAGATTATCTCCGGCGCTGATTTGGGCATAGAGGGTGGCAATCTGTTCCAGTTGCAAAAAGTAAGTGGGCACACCACAGTCATCATGAGCCCCCATAAACTCTGCAGCGGGCATTCTTAACAATTCAGCCATGTGATTGAGGATCAGTTGCTGGATGGGGTGCCGAGCTTCCATATAGGTTTGCAAAGGCCAGTGGCACTGTTGGCACACCGCTAACATCCCCGCATGTTTCCCTGAACAATTGTGCTGAAGGGGACTTTCTAGCCCCTTAGGAATGGGGCATTGCAAGGCTGTGGAATCAATATCACAATGCCAGAGAATATTAAAAACTTGACGAACTTGCTCCAAGGTATGCTGGTGGGATCCACAGATAATCGCCAAGTCTCGATCATTGAGATCAAAATGTGCCATGGTTCCACTGGTGGTCACCGCTAAGGCTTGCACCGGTTTCAAGGCAGAACGAATAAAACAGGCTGTGTCTGGATCTCCGGCAATAGATAGCACCCGGCCTCTGGTATCACAGACAACGGCTGTGGCTTCATGCCTTGATTCAATAATTCCTTCCCGCAGCAGATGAATCTCCAGTGCAGGGTGGCTATGGTTGCGTTTTCCCATGGTCATGGGTAAGACTCTAGCATTTGATACTGACGGGGTAAATAAGGTTTTAAATTCCTGGCTTTTGCAGTCACTCAGCGGGGGGATAGCAATAGCCACAGCCCTGATTCTATTGCCAACAGGATAGCCAATAGCGCTAAACTGCGTCGCAGACGTTTGAGGAGGGGTTGTACTTCATAGGTGCCAATCAGCCGTTCTCGGGCCAGATTTTCTGAGGGTTTGGCCCAGTATTGGCCATCATACCAACCTGTTTCTTCATAAAAGATTCTTGCTTGCAGGAGGCGATCGCACACATAGGACCAGCCGAGATAAAGCCTCAATACCAGTAACAGCAATGTTCCCGTCGCCGCAACAGCCAGAATCAGCAAACAGTGACTGAGGGACTCCGTTAAGGTAAAACTGGTCGTAGCCAGGGGGGTAGCCATCAGCCCAGCAATTCCCGCCAAAAGCAATCCCCGCTTGAGATAGGCTGGATGATCTAAAGTAGCCCACCGAAAGAAACAGGACTCTTGTAAACTCTGATATTCATGGAGAGGTTGTTGCTCAAGGGGGACAGGGCAGTGAGAAACAGGAGTGTCCATGATTCACTCAACGCTGTCGAGGGAGAAAAGGTATAAACCTGATGCCACTAAAACCCATGCCGCTAGACGATTCATTACAAGCCACTTACCCATCCTAAATCACTTATAGGGAAAACGGACAAGGTTCTGTCTGTTGTCATACCCAATTAGGCTCCAGTACCGCCTGCTCTTAAGCATGATCTTGCCAGCGTTGGTTCAACGCTTCAATGACATAATCAAGTTTGTTGACAACGAATAATTCAGCATGAGTCGCCAGCCCGATTTTCAATCTGTCTCTCAATCCACCCCCAAATAGATCACCCCCAGCAGGCAAACGAGAAATTTCAGTAATTTCGGCAAAAGACGCCTGGAAAATTGTTCCGCCTGAGAAAAAGTCACACAGATGAGGCAAAAATATAATCCTCTGATTAGTGACAAAGAGCTTGCCACCGACTGCTCGGTTACTGGATTGAGTTCTGTTGGCGAGGAATGACAGTTCTACATATTCACCCGGCCAAGCCTTAAATTTAGCAAGCCACCATCCGCCAATATTGGCCATAACAGACTCTCCATTTAGGTCTGATTTTGAATTTTAGATCTCAGGTTTGAGCATGACTAAACTGCTATACAGGTGAAAGGCTTGATCCCACTGACTATCTTCTCGGCGCAACAAATTGATATAGGGTTCAAAGGCTCCTAAAAGTTCAATCTGCTCGATGGCCGTTTCAGCAAAGGGTGTAAAATCCGACCACACAGAAGCATGGGGAAGATTTTGAGAGAGCAAGGTCGTTAAGCCCCGCCAGTTTGCCCAGGATGTTTCTCGATCAACCTCAGTCAGGGGAATACCTTCATTAAATTGATAGGCGGCATCATAAAAGCGCAAAATACAGCTTTGGTTGGGCAAATGCAAATCACAAAATTGAGCGTGATCTTGGGTCTTTTCTTTGCGTTGGAGTTGGCCTCTGGGATCTCGATCCACCACTTCTTCAAAGATGGGCACCAGCCCTTCGACCCGGTGCGTTACGTCTTCCCAGGCAAAGGAGAAGGGATGGACTTCCTGGGCATGGTGGTTAGAAACAATGACTTGTGGAGCGGTTTGCAGGGATTCAAAATAACAGGCTTGATGAACCGTCAGGGCTTGCACCTGCGGCATTGCCACCCAGAAATTAGGAATCCCCGCAGCTCGTAATTCTTGGCCATAGACCTCCAATTCACCGATCGGTCCAATTCGATACAGACGCCAACCCCGGCTGGGAATCAAGAGTCGGGCTGTATAGGGATCTACTTGCATTACTCTGGCAAACTTGAGGGCAGCATCGGCTTTGCTGTCTGGGGGTAGAGCCTCTAGAATTAAGCTTCCTATCTCGGTTTGGCCGGGTTGAGCAATGGCTTGATTAAGCTTTTCTTGTCGCAGCGCCTTTGCCTGCTCTTGCAGTTGTTCCAGGCTTTGACGAGCTTCTTGGGCAATTTTAGGACCATAGTCTTGCTGTAATAAAGACCGAAAAATGGCTTCCGCTTCTTCTGGCTGCGATTGAGCGGCTTGCAATTGGCCTAGATAGAGTTGTCCCCACGGATCCTCTACCGGCAAGGCTTGAATCAGTTGGGATGCCATCTCATAATCTTGACGTTCGAGCGCTATAGCGATGTCTTGGTGCACACCAGTCTCCCTTGTTGAGCAGTTTGTAATTCTAAATGGGCGATCGCAATCGATACCGCCATGCAGGTTGCCGTGACCGCTCTTAAGGTGCGTCGCCCTAGGGACACGCCTTGATATCCAGCAACTTCAGCTTGTTCAAGCTCAGTCTGCGTCCATCCCCCTTCCGGGCCAATCATAACCACAATTCCAGCGGCGCTAACCGTGTTTAAACTGTGCAGCAGGTGAGGGGCTGAGGCATCGACAGTACAAATATATTTTTGCCAAAGACGGCTCTTTTGGAAATCTTGATCGGCTAAGACTTTGGAGAGTGGGATCGCCTCCAAAATCTGAGGAATCTGTTGGCGGTGCGCTTGTTCGGCGGCTTCTGTGGCAATCCGTCGCCAGCGTTGCAGTTTATGATCACTCGGTCTCAGGAGTGTCCGCTCACTCAGAAGGGGTACGATCTGGCTGACGCCCATTTCCGTACAACTGCGCACAACCTCGTCAAAATGATTGCCTTTAGGTGGCGCTGCCAACACCATCACGGGGAGAGCCAATTCTGTGTCTTGGACAAGGGGGCAATCACGGTGGCCTGTAGGGGGGTTGCTAGGAGTTCGGCGAGCCAGAGCTGACCTTGGCCATTCATGGCAATGAAGCGATCGCCTGCGTGTAAGCGCAAGACATCTTGAAGATAGTGGTGTTGCTGGGAATTTAAACAGATGCCTTGACCCTGGAATTGCTCCGGTGCGATCGCTAAACGTTGTAATTGGCCTACAAGTTTTTCCACAAGCTGTTATTCACCCTGGGGTGAGTAAATATAGCTACTTCTACATAAGGTATTAAACCCAAAAAACAGATGCAAATGATCTTTTCGTTTCTCTTGGTTGCTGATCCTCAGCAAAAGCATGTCAGCACCCCTAAGTTATGTTATTTTGTAAAGGCTGTTCACACTTCACACATCTGAGAATTCGGGTGTTTCTGCCCAGCTATAGCGAGCAAGAAATGCACTCAGATGGAGGTATAAACCCGAATAGGAGAAAATAATGCCCGTCATCAGTTTGGCTCAAATGCTTGAGTCAGGAGTCCATTTTGGCCATCAGGCTCGCCGTTGGAACCCCAAAATGGATCCCTATATTTTTACAGAAAGAAACGGCGTTCATATCATTGACCTCGTGCAAACTGCACAATTGATGGATGAAGCCTACAATTACGTCCGCTCTGCCTCTGAATCTGGTAAGCGGTTTTTATTCGTAGGGACAAAACGCCAAGCTGCCGGAATTATTGCCCAAGAAGCCTCCCGCTGTGGGGGATACTATGTTAACCAGCGGTGGTTAGGGGGAATGCTCACCAATTGGGCAACCATTAAAACCCGAATTGAACGCCTCAAAGATCTAGAAAGACGCCAGGAAAGCGGCATTTTTGATCTGCTACCCAAGCAAGAAGCTTCCATGCTGCGCCGGGAGCTGGATAAATTGCAGAAATATCTAGGGGGTCTTAAGCAGATGCATAAGATCCCTGATGTAGTCGTGATCATTGACATTCGCAGAGAATATAATGCCGTTCAAGAATGTCAAAAACTGGGCTTGCCCATTGTCTCTTTGCTGGATACCAATTGTGATCCAGACTGGGTCGATATTCCTATCCCTGCTAATGATGATGCCATTCGATCCATCAAGCTGATCATTGGTAAGTTAGCCGATGCCATCTATGAAGGTCGGCATGGACAAATGGATGCTGACGCCTTTGATGATGAAGAGGATTTTCCGGCTGCTAGCGATTTTGATGACGATGACATCGAAGACACCGACGACGATTTTGTGGAGAATGAGGATGAAGATCTAGAAGAAGCATTCTCAGCAGAAGCCGAAGACGATAGTGCCGAATGATGCCTCCTTTGAACCACACCTAAGAAAATCAAAAAGGGAATTGGGTTTTCTTAGGTGTAACTTAACTTTATAGCCTCAAGATCAATCCCTAAGACCATCACAGATATATCCAGACAGAAACACCGAGAAAGAACTATGGCAGGAATTTCAGCCCAAGATGTTAAAGAACTGCGGGATAAAACCGGCGCAGGCATGATGGACTGCAAGAAGGCATTGCAGGAAACCGACGGTGATAAAGAGAAGGCTGTTGAGTATCTACGTAAAAAGGGTCTAGCTTCCGCTGGCAAAAAATCCGGTCGTCTGGCTGCTGAAGGCTTGGTGGATAGTTACATTCACTTTGGGGGTCAAATTGGCGTCTTAGTGGAAGTCAACTGTGAAACCGACTTCGTAGCCCGCAATGAAGCCTTTAAGGCATTGGTGCAAGATATTGCTAAGCAAATTGCCGCCTGCCCAAACGTCCTTTACGTGGATCTCGATGAAATTCCACCAGACTTTGTGGAAAAAGAGAAGGCCGTTGCGATGGGTTCGGACACCCTCAAAGGCAAGCCAGAAGCCATCAAAGAAAAAATTGTCCAAGGTAAATTAGACAAAAGTTTACGAGAACTCTGTTTACTCCATCAGGCTTATATCAAGGATCAAAGCATTACCGTGCAAGAGTTGATCCAACAAGCCATTGCTAAGCTAGGGGAAAACATTAAAGTTCGGCGGTTTAGTCGCTTTGTCTTAGGAGAAGGACTGGAGAAAAAAGAATCCAATCTAGCAGAAGAAGTGGCCGCCCAAACCAAACCTAAAGCAGAACCAGAAGCGAAGCATGCGGCTGAGGAACAACCTACTGCTGAGGCAAAGCCTGCCGCAAGCAAAAAGAAACCCGCAAGTAAAAAAGGCAAGAAGAAGTAAAAAAGGTAAGAAGAAGTCCTAAGTGCTATCGCACTCAAGTCTTTTGCGATAGCGCTTTCATGCGTTGACGGCGATGACGCTGCCAAATCTTAGGAATCACACGCATTCGACGTTTGAAGCTACTCCATTCTTCTGCACTCAATGCAATCTGCTGCCAAGTGGGTCGAACCCATAATCGCTCAGACCAATCCTTCAATTTGGGATAATTGGTCAATGGGACTCCGAGATAGGGCATTAAATGTACGAGGGTTCCCGCTACAATTTCTGCCAAAGTCAGTTGTTCGCCTGCAAAGTAGGGACAGTTACCCAACAAATCCTCCAAAAAACTTAAGGTGTTGCCTGCCCGGAGCTGAGCATAGGGCAATTCTGCGGATTGTTCTTCGTTGGAGTTCTCGTCTTGAATCAGCAGCTTGACAATCGCAGGCAGTAACTCATTGAAGGTAACCAGTTGCACCATCCGCACCTTTGCCAAAATCATTGCATCGGTGGGCAGGAGTGACGGAGACGGATACCTCGCTTCCAGATAATCCAGAATGGCCAGGGATTCAATGACCCGAAAATCACCATCCACTAGAATCGGGACATGGCTAAATGGATTTAGAGCCAGAAATTCAGGTGCAAATTGTCCACCTCCTAAATCAACCGGAATTAATTCAAACGGCAGTTGCTTTTCTAAAAGCGCTAACCAGACGGGACGGGCATAGGCGGAAGGACGAGCGTAGTAAAGTTTCAGCATGAGAGTGTGATATCCAATAGAAAGAACAAAACAGACCGATCGGTCTGTTTAAGGGTAAAAAAATTTAACCTGTAGCGGCGAGCTGCTCCTGAATATAGGTTTGCAGGTGCTGTAAGCTGTGTTTTAGATAGGACGGATCACCATAGAGTTTACTAAGCATGACGGCACCCTCAATGGTGGCAATCAAGACCGTAGCAACGCTATCGGCATCAACGGTGGCCTGGAATTCGCCACGTTTGATCCCTTGATTAACAATGCGTTGGATTAAAAAACGCCACGCATCCATTGCCTGTTGTGCCCGTTCTCGTAAGGCGGGATGGGTATCGTCACTTTCTATGGCTGTATTGAGAATGGGACATCCCCCCTGAACAGGCGGATCCTCCAACATATGCTCATAAACCCTGAGGATAGTCATCAATCGATCCACCCCATGACGCTTTCCTTTTAACGCACCCCTGAGTTTCTGCTGGACAAGATGAACAGCAAAGTCAAAGGCTGCTAGCGCTAGCTCATCTTTGCTACGGAAATGGTTATAGATTCCCCCCTTTTGTAAGCCGGTAACCCGCATCAAATCTGACAGGGAAGACCCTGAATACCCTTGCTGGTTAAACAGAATCGCGGCTTGCTCGATAATATGTGTTTTGGTTTTTTGAGCCTTTGACATCTATGAATAAGAGACCGATCGGTCTTTCTAAGCGTAGCAAATAGAGTTGCACAAGACAAGAACTGCTTAATAGCCAACTAGTACCACTAGGCGGAGGGAAATAAGGTAAAAGGCAAAAGGTAAAGGGTAAAAACCTTGAAACATAATCTTTTTAGCAGTTTTAAAGGGTTGCTGCATTGATGCCAAAATGGACTAGAGGGTCAATCTGAAAGCTTGACATTGCTGTAGAAAGCGTTGCGGTAGTTCTGGTTGATGCCCCCAGTGCAGATGGAGATAGGAGGCATGGAGATTATCAAGACACCAGCCTTCTGGTTGAGGTGAGTTTGCTGTTAAAGGGTCGGCCAAGAAATTATAGATCGGGGAAGGAGAGATGTGGTGGAGTTGAGAATGGTGGAATTCGTGTCCCCAGACTTGGGTGCCTGCGGTGAGTAAAGGTGTGTTTTGGGCTGCGATCGCTCCTCGATACCCCAAGGTTAACCGCGCCTCCATCTCCACGGTCGTCGGCAAAATACCGACCATCGGAAATGTTCGTCCCTCCAGATCTTGAATCGACTCACATAAATACATCAGCCCACCACATTCGGCATAGGTTGGTAATCCCTTGGCAATGGCCTGTTTGACGGACTGCCGTGCAGTTCTATTTGCCGACAGCTTGGCCGCGAACATCTCCGGGAAGCCCCCCCTAAATAGAGTCCTTGGGTTTCTGGGGGTAACATTGAATCGGTTAAAGGACTCCAAAACAGCAACTCAGCTCCTAATTTCACCAATAAATCCAGGTTATCGGCATAGTAAAAGTTAAAGGCTGGATCACGGGCGATCGCGAGACGAACCGAGTTCTGAGCTGTAATGCCTTTTGATCCTTCAGAGGCAAGCAAAGCAGACCCTTGGGGTGCTATCCCAGAATCTTGAGCGGTTACTAATAAAGGGAGCAAAGCTGGCCAGTCAAAACAGGCATCTCCGAGATCGGCCAATTGCTGCCAGAGGGTCTCTAATCCCTTTAATTCATCCGTGGGCACCAAACCCAAATGGCGATCGGGAATGGTGATCTGTGCTTGGCGGTTCAGTACGCCTAAAATTTTGATACCTAAAGGTTCTAGCGCAGCTTTGAGGATATAGAGATGGCGATCGCTGCCCACGCGGTTGAGAACGACCCCCGCAATTTGTAGATCCTGATCAAAAGAGCGATAGCCTTGGACAAGAGCCGCCACAGAATCGGATAACCGACTGCAATCTAGGACTAAGACAATCGGTAAATTTAGTAAGCGCGCCACCTGGGCCGTACTGCCGCGCCCCCTTTGCCCTACGGCACCATCAAATAAGCCCATCACCCCCTCTACAACCCCATAATCAGCGGTTGACGAGTGGATGGCAAAACACTGTTGGGTATAAGCTTCTGAAGTCAGGATCGGGTCTAAATTGCGACAAGGACGTCCCGTTAGTGCAGCATGAAACATAGGGTCAATATAGTCAGGACCCACCTTAAAGGACTGCACTGAGGCTTGATAGCGTTGCAAACTGGCCAGCAATGATAAGGTGACCGTTGTTTTGCCCACACCACTGCGTTCACCGGCGACAACTAGTGTCATTTCCAAATCGGCTCATCAAAGAATAGCTTGGAATGTACTACAATAAAATACATGTACTTCACAGAAAGGGTGCTTTGATCCAGTGTAGGGAATAGCAGGTTGTCTCTCTACGCATGACTGGGTAGGGTGTGGTAAGGTTTGTTTGGCTATTTGCGGGACTTGAGTGTGATTTCCGAACTCCATCTTTGAAATGGCACTAGCTGGTCGCACCACCTTTCCCCAAATGGCCCCTTTCCCCACTGATTTGTCATCCGGCTCTGAAACACTGCATTGGCTTCAAGATCTCAGAGCAGTTGACCTATGAATTCTGACTGGACAAATCGGCTGGAACAGGTCGCGCGGGAAGACCTAGTAATGTTCATCAATGCTTGTCTAGCTTGTACTGGACAGCGAGAATTTTACGATGATGCCTATGGGCAAAAAGTCTCACTGGATTTTCTCCATGACTATATTTTAGGGAACTATCGGTTGTTGTATGCTCGTACTCTGGCGGCGGGGATTAATCACTTTAACCAAGGGCAAATTATCCTCAAGCTTCTGGCAACGGACGGCAGGCCTGTTTACCTTACAGCGCTTCATCACCGATTTACAGTTGAAGTCCGAAAATCATATTGGCGAAGCGATTGTCCGTGCTGATGGACAACTAGAATATCTCAAAACCTATCGCTTATCCGAAGCGCAAACTCGGCGGGCTTACCTACTGAGTCAATTGGCCACCCACGGCTGGAACCTGAATGACACCGCAGCCGCCTTAAATCAATCCCGTGAAGACTTCGTATATCGACTGGAAAAAGCTGGCTTCGGCTACCTGCTCAACAATCAGGTGCGCGAACAAGCGAGATCGTCCCGACGGCGACGGTAAGAGTAGAGTCGCTGGTTCCCTAATAGCGAGTTCCAGCCTTGCGATGATGGACGGCGGTTTTCACATTAGATCGTAATACCTTACCGTTTTTAATCACGGCATAAACCACCCAATGATCGCCGCATTCCATCCGGTTTCCCACCTCGCATTCTAGGTAGGAAATGGCATCTTTGAGGATGGGACAACCATTGGTCGCCGTCTCCGTTTCCAGACCCGCGAAGCGATCTTCACCGGGACCAAAGGGTTTGAGGAAATGCTTCATGGGCCGTTGATAAGTATCTTCACCCAAAATATTGAGGACGAAGGGACTTTGGGAATAGAGCAACGACTCCACCGCCCGATCTTTAGCGACAGCCACCGTAAAACCGGGGGGATTGAACGTGGCCTGCGACACCCAAGAGGCCAACATGCCACTCATCACGTCTCCTTGTTTCGCCGTCAGGACACACAGAGACCCGACAATCCGCCCCACGGCTTGCTCGGTAGCGGTGATTTGGGTGGCCGATTGGGCGGATCCTTGTTGGCGAGATTTGATTTTATTGGCTTTCTTGATTTGTTGGGCGAAATCAGTACCCGCTTCTTCACAGGTTTTGAGGGTGACATCGGTGGGCTTGAACTTCACTTTGATGGGGTCAAACCCAAAGCTATACCCTGCATCTCGCAGTTTGTTTTCTAATAAATCAATGGCTTCGCCGCTCCAGCCAAAGGACCCAAAGACGCCAACGGGTTTAGTTTTAGGTACGGTGGATAGCAAGATCCCTAAGGCCATTTGAATTTGGGTCGGCGCATGACCGCCTAAGGTAGGAGAACCAATAATAAAGCCTTCACAGGAGTCAGCAACGGCTTGAATCTCCTCCGGTGTCGCGGTTTCACAGTTGATGGTTTCCACTCCAATTCCGGTCTTGGTAATGCCCCGGGCAATAGCCTGACCAATGGTGGCCGTATTGCCATAGGCTGAGGCATAGAGCAGAGCAATGGTACTGGTTCGATTTTTCTGGGCTGCACTCCAACGGCGATAATTGCGGGTCAGTTCCCTGGTACCGTAGCGAACAATCGGACCATGTCCCGGTGCATAGGTGCGAATGGCCAAGGGAGAGAGTTTGTCTAAGAGGATATCCACCTGACGGGCGTAGGGTGCCATCAGACAGTCAAAGTAGTAGCGACGATCTTCTTGCAAACTGGTGCGATCGCCATCAAAGGCGGCTTCGCTACAAAGATGAATCCCAAAAAATTTATCAGAAAAGAGAATGCGGCTAGCAGGGTCATAGGTCAATAAACTATCCGGATAGCGAGGGGTCGAAGCGCGAATCAATTGCAGACGGTGGCCTTGACCTAGATCGAGGGTTTTGTCCTTGCCGCTGCTTCTGACAATTTTTAAGTTGAGAGCCTGATCGGGTAAGGCGTCTTTGAGGGCCGTTGCCGCCGGATTAGAGCAAACAATCGTGACATTGGGAATTTCCTGCAACAGGAGTTTGAGGGTATCGGCACGGTTGATATTGACATGCCCTAAAATCAAGTAGTCCAGTTGCTTAAGGTCAAATTCAAAACCCTCTAGATTGACCGATTGCTGCGTCACCCATTGCAATTGACTCCATAAACGACTCCACAGGGGTTGAAAAGAAGAGGAACCCGATTGACCAGACAGTTGGTGCAGTTGGGCTAGAAAGATTTCCGTAAAGGAGCCACCCGGTGGATCAATGAGGGCGGTTTTGTCGCCGCTGATGATATAGGAATTGGCAGTGGTGCCCCGTTCGAGGGCATATTCAATTTCAAAGCGCAGGCGATTCCAACTGCGCGATCGCAACGCCAAGGTTCCGGGTGCGATCGGCACCAACTGGACATCTCTCGGTTTTGGGGTTGAAGGCGTGGAACTGCCTGGAGGGGTGAGGGTTGATGAGGTCATGGATATCTCCGTCTAACTGCAAGGTCAAGACATTTACCTAATAATAAGTACCGACTTGTCGATGGTGAACCGCCGTCAAACTATCGGGTTTTGACACTTTACCGACGGTGACTTCGCTATATACCAGCCAGTGGTCACTACATTCCATGCGGCTGACCACCTTGCACTCCATATAGGCCAAGGCATCAGCTAGAATTGGCGAACCATTTTCGGCTTGGCGAGTTTTCACCCCAGCAAAGCGATCGGCACCGGGGGGGAAGCGCTTGAGAAAATGGGTCATTAAGCTGGCATAGTTGTCCGCTTCCAGCACATTCAGCACAAACATATCCCCTACATGCATGAGGGATTCAATGGCTCGGTCTTTGGCAACGGCTACCGTAAATCCCAAGGGTTCAAAGCTGGCTTGTGTGACCCAGGAGGCTAACATCGCCCCGTTGAGATCCCCTTTATGGGCTGTGATGATATACAACCCACTACTCAAACGGCCAAGGGCTTTTTCTAGATCGCCATCAATGGCTTTAATTTTTTTGAGATTCTCTTTGAGCGTTAACTTTTGCCCTAAGTCAGTGCCGGATTCTTCACATTCCTGGTAGATGGTTTCGCAGGGGATATCTTTGATCCGCAAAGCGCCAAACCCTTCTGTTAATCCCAGATCCTTAAAGCGACTTAACAGCGGATCAATGGGTTGGTCGTTGCCCCCGTAGGATTCAAAAACGCCAAAGATCTGCTTACTCTTGGCTGCTGCCAAAATTGTACTAATGGCAGCTTGGGCTGGGGTGGCATAAGGGCCAGCCGCTGGGGGCGTGGTGATTACAAAAGCTGAGACATCATTAATCAGTTCCTGAACCTCTTGCACATCTGCTACCTTGAGATCCATCATTTCCACGGCCACGCCCGTTTTGGAAATTCCGCGAGCGATCGCTTGCGAGAGGCGATCGCTATAGCCATAATCCGACAAGTAAAAAACGGCTGCGGTTTGTTCTGCCTTGGCCTTCTCGCTACTCCACTGGCGATAGCGCTCCGTCAGCTCTTCCACATTGTGACGAAGCAAAGGACCATGCCCGGTGGCAATGGTGTTGATCCCCGCTAGGGCATCCATGCGTTTCATTGCCGACAAGACTGAGCGGGCGTTAGGACCCATCAGGCACTCGTAGTAAAACCGAAAGTCAGGAGAAAGCGCCTCTAGATCTTCATCAAAGGTCTCGTCGGTACAAAAGTGCGAGCCAAAGGCATCGCAGGTATAGAGAATTTTGGTTTTGTGGTCGTAGGTAAAGATAGTATCTGGCCAATGCAGATTGGGGGCATTCAAAAATTCCAGAACATGGCCTTGTCCTAGATCAATCTGATCGCCGTTTTTGACAATTTTGCTGTTGACGGACTCATTGACAAATTCTTCCAGGAAGCTGATGGCGATTTTAGCGCCCACCACTACGGCCTGGGGAGCTAGGGCCAATACGTCTTTGACCAAGCCGCTGTGATCGGGTTCAGTATGGCTAATGATTAAATAGTCAATCTGGGCCGCATCAATTTCTTTACGCAACAGCTTCAGATAGAGGTCACGAAATTTCTCATGGGAGGTATCAATCAGGGCAACTTTATCGCCCCGCACGAGATAGGAGTTGTAGGTAGTACCGTTTTGTAGACCAAACTCAATGTCAAAGCGATCGCGATCCCAATCCAAGGATCGGATCACGGTGGTATTGTCCCCAATATCAAGGGTTTGGGTTGTGAGTCGGTTTTCGGTTCGCACGTTGCGATCGCCTAGAGCAACCATCGGCCACCTCCATTTGCATTAATTGTTAAGATATATTGCAATTGTAACGTACTCTCTCTTGCTCTTTGATTAGAAGTTGTGATGAGTGTTATTGATTTGTCCTGTAGAAATGGGCAATGTTGCTTTCTCGTTAAATTTCTCTTATTGACGGCGTCTCAAGGGCTTCTGTCAAAGTAGCTAGGGTATTTTGCAAAAGCGTCAGGTGCTGCTGATGGTGATAACTGGATTTGGTCGGCTCGGCAGGTGCAGCGACAAGAGGCGCGAGAATGAGCTGCTCAGCGGTTTGCTCGTAATTTTGTAGCGCGGTTAAAGCGGCTGAACTAAACTGACCCAGATAATACTGAGCGAACTGGCGATATTGCTCATCCTCAGCGACCGGAGAGGGAGCATTGACGGCAGACCAATCCAGTTGATTGACGACGTAGCCTGCTCCTCCCAAGATGGCTGCTCCCAAAGGGTCACCCATGAGCCAGCCTAACCCGGTTGCGATCGCAACCGAAGTCATTTCTTCTTCCTGCGGTTGGGTAGGGTTGGTCGAACTGGTCTGATTCTGCGATTGGCTGGCCATTTCGGGTTGACTTGGAAACGCAAACCATAACTCCACGGGCCGGGGTTGGTTGAAAAACTCACAAGCCTTGTGAACCCAAGCGACAATTTGGCGTTGATGCCCTAACCATTTGGGTTTTAAGGTCTGGGTCAGCCAAGCCGGAAAGCGCTGTTGTTGGAGGGCAACCTGGGCCTCTGTTTCGTAGTAGCGCAACAAAGTAGGCAAATCCAACCAGTTGCGCGTCTCCGTCACGCTCTCTCGAAATCCTTTAATAATGAGGGTTTGGGCACGTTGCTTGATTTCTAGGCGCTGTTGGGCGGAGTTTTGGACATCGGTTTGCACGGTGGCCTTCACGGTCTCGATTTTTTGGATCAATGCTTGTTGGAGTTGTTTGGCCAAGGCGACCAGCCGTTGGGACTGTTGGGGTGGACCTTGGGTTTGATAGGTCTGGACAATGGTATGCAAGGCCGATTCCAACATAGGCAGTCCGGCACTTTGAGCCGCTGCTATATCTCCTTTGAGCCGCGCTCTTAAGGCGGGTAGAGCGTCCACCCGATAGAGGTTACTGATTCCTGGGGGAAGTTGCGATCGAAAGCTCTCAGCCACAAAGCGCATCCGATTCATCACCTGTTTTTGATCGTCAGGTTCCAGCAGGTTTAAAAAATTGACGACAAAAATCACACTTTCAATGCCCCGATCCAGTAACCAATCCCTGAGATGCTCCCGTTCCCCCAAGGTCATTAGCTTGCGACCGTCCAGCATTTGAATCACCAAATCAGCAGTGAGCAACTGTTCCTTGATCAAGACATCTTGGGCTTCACGATCATTGGTCCCCGGCAAATCCAGCAATTCTACTCCTGTCTGTAAAAGCGGGTGGGGACAACTTACTTCCACCGAAATCACATCTTCTCGCATCCGCCGTTGATCATCCAAAATGGCGTACTGCTTGAGGACATCGGTGCCCTCTTCTATAATCTCTTGGCTGTTGGTTAGGCAAATTCGCGTTTGCAGTTGAGGACCATAGCGAAGGCGAATGGCTGCCCCCGTGGTCGGAATCAGATCGATGGGTAAGGCTTTCTCTCCTAATAAAGCATTGAGCAATGTGGATTTGCCATAGTTGAACGGGCCAAAAACAGCAATTCTGACAGTGGTGGTTCTGGCTTGATTGCATACCCTTAACACCTGTCGCCGTAGCTCAGCAGTTTCTGCAAGTTCCAACACGCCAACGGCCATTTGCAGCGTATGAATCAAGCCAGCGTCATTATCTTGCGGGTTCATCCTTGCTCTGCCGTGAAACACTTCTGCCCAATTTATATGTATTTTCCCTGTACACATAAATGACCTGATACCAATTTCAAATAAATCCACACTATTTGTATTTCGGTCATTATTCAGTAGGAGATCCATTGAAACAATGCAAGTTCAAGTGAAAATGGTATGAGTCCAGATTCCAGAAGGAAACTTACCTTGCATTGCTCGACTCTGGGCAGACCCACCCCGCCCTGCGGGCACCCCTCCCAAGAGGGGATTGGGAGTTTCTGTAGGTTTCAAAGACGATTGCAACCTATTTGCTACCTCTGTCTAGATTATCCCCTCTTGGGAGGGGTAGGGGTGGGTTTGCCTAGAATGACGCTATTTGGGATAACTGTGTGTACACGGTAGCCTTGGCAAGGGGAGGGCTAGGGTGGGGTCGTCCAAAATCTTTTGAGTTTTCAAGACTTGTGTATACACCGTAGCCTTCTAGGTACTCATCAACTGCCTCATGAAAAGACGATGTTAAAGATTGAACATCAATGCCTTCATAATTGATGAGACTACGGATGAACTCTACTTTGCCGTAGAACACTTCATCTTCATTACTGAAATGCACAGATCCGAAGTAGCCCCGATATTCCATCATATTTTTCATGTCAATCACTCTTGTTCAAGAATAATGTCGATGCCCAAGATAGTACTAATATACTGTCATTTAAATTACAAACTTATGTAAATCTCTGCGTAATTGTTGAACATTGCTCTGACGAATAGATAATTCAAGATTTTATAAGACGGAGGTATCCTAACTTCTCATCAGTCTATTCCACTTTTCAAAATCAAAGCTTAGCTTTCAAAATATGAGTATTTCCATCCACTCTTGTTTATTAGAACATGAGGTTTACAACTAAATATTATGATTGGTTCAGCAGGGAATTTAGATCCACCAGAATTATCATTTCCAATTACATCCAAACTGATCAAAATTCTGGAAGTACTGATCGGCTCCAGCATTAATCTAGCCGAAATTGACGAAATTAATACAGGAATTATTGATATACTCAGCGGCTTAATCATTTCTCAAAGCCTTGATAATCAGGACTCTCTAGAACAGATATCTATCCAAACAGCTTCAGATGGAATATATACCTTAACAAGCAATGCAGATGTTGCTTTGGGCAAAGAAATATTTGGTCTATTCAATAATACATATTTAATCAACCGACCAAGAGAAATCTGGATCAGTAATCTGAATGACTTTAGCGAAAGACTTAAAGATGCAGCTCAATACAAGCAAATTATTGATTGTATATACAATCGGCTAACAGGAAAAATCAAAACTTTACAAATATCATCTAACTATATTCAAGAGACAGCACAGAATACGTCTTCAGATGATTCAATATTGACTCAAGACACTTCTAAACATATTCCTTTACCGATTGAAGTGCGCTTTATAGGTCAGTTTTCTGCTGATCAGCGCTCAGCATTTGCAAAGGCCGCTGCTCGTTGGGGAAGTGTCATTCAGGGCGATTTACCCCCAGTCAGAATTAATGGTGAGGAAATTGCAGGTTTAGTGATTACAGCAGTAACTAAATGGATCGATGGTCCCTATAAAAAGCTGGCTCAATCTGGCCCCTTGCATTTGCGACCGGGTTCTTTCTTACCTAGTACTGGGATTATGGAATTTGACACCGTAGACCTAGCGCAGATGGAAGCCGATGGCAGTTTGGTCAATGTCATTACACATGAAATGGGTCATGTGCTGGGTTTTGGAACTCTTTGGGAACAAAAAGGTTTGTTGCAAGGTATTGGTACAGACAATCCCACGTTTACAGGTGCCAATGCGATGCGTGAATTTGCGACCTTAATTGGGTCAAATAAGCCTATACCAGTACCCGTGGAGAACACAGGATCAGTGGGCACTCGTGATAGCCACTGGCGGGAATCGATATTTGGCAATGAAGTGATGACGGGCTTTTTAAGCAGTGGCCTAAATCCGTTTAGCCGGATCACCCTAGCCTCACTGCAAGATCTGGGATACTCAGTTAATTTCAATACTACTGAACCCTTGTTGCTAAATGGATCTGAGCAATTAACCATGATGAGCCTTGGTACAACTAAGGCTGTTGGCCATACACCACCTTCTGTATGCAATTGTGTCATCAACAAGAAGCCTGTGAGACTATCTAAAAGTGTTTTGGTGACTTAAGTAAGGGTCTTCCAATAGTTAAAAAAGCAAAAAAATATTTAGCTCTAAGGAGAGAAAATGAAAATCCCTACCATACCTGAGTTAATCGCTGTTTTACAACAAAATATTGATTGGGTTCCTACTAAAGAACAGCTAGACGATATTTTTGCGGGGCAAATCTACTCCCCTACATTCGATCCTGGATGTATTACAGCTCTGACTTATGGGGAGAATGGTGTGCTGAGCACAGTCATGATTAGTGGTATTACTCTTACAAGCATCCCTCCAACACCAAGCACTGCCACACCAAATGCTCAGAATTTAGTAACTAATCTAGATAATTTTAAAGATCAGTTTCAAGAAGCAGCTAACTTTAGACAAAGTGTTTCACTTCTGATCAATCGTAAAAACGGGGAGATAGTTCGACTAACTACTTTTCCCTGCCAGTGTCAATGTGATGAGCCAGAGAAAGTCTCTCAGCCCGTTCAAATGCAATCATCACGAGGAAACTGCACTTATGTAGTCACGTATCCTAACGGCTATAAAAAAACGTATGTAGCACCATGTCCTTAGTCAATCAAAATTTGCATGATGGATTGTGGAGACTAGGACTAGCAACTTCACTAGCAATTAGTGGCTTCACTGTTTTTCCTAGAACTCCAGTCTTGGCTCAGATTACTCCCGATGCCACTCTGGGGGCTGAAAAATCTATTGTTCAGTCTGGAACTATAGTTCAAGGACAACAAGCAGATCTAATTGAAGGCGGAGCAACGCGAGGGAGCAATCTGTTTCACAGTTTTGCAGAATTCAATGTTGATAGCTCGCAACGAGTCCTTTTTGCTAGTCCATCTGGGATCAAAAATATCCTTAGTCGAGTCACAGGAGCAAATCCCTCAAATATCCAAGGAATCTTAGGGGTAGATGGTGGAGCAAACTTATTTTTCTCAATCCCAATGGCATCATCTTTGGGCCAGATGCTCAGCTATCAGTTCAAGGTTCATTTTTAGCCACAACAGCAGATAGCTTTATCTTTAAGAATGGCTTGAAGTTTAGTGCCATCAGCCCAGAACCACCACCCCTACTTGTTGTTAATCTCCCTGTTGGTTTGCAGTTTGGGAAAAACCAGGGAAGGATTCTTAGCCAGTCATTTCCAGGTCTTGAAGTCCCAGCAGGTAAAACCTTGGCTCTTGTCGGTGGCCCAGTTTTGATAGAAGGTGGATCCTTGACTGCACCAAAGGGACGGATTGAGATAGGAAGTGTTGGTGACAGCAGTTTTGTGAGCCTAAGTCCAAACGAACAAGGTTTAGTTTTGGGCTATGAAGGGGTTCAAAATTTTCAAAACATAGAGCTAAACCCACGAACTATCATTTTTGGAGAATCGGAGTTCAAGAGTGTAGCCACAATAGACGCTGAGGGAGGAGATGTTCAATTACAAGGTAGACGTGTGATTCTCACGGGTGGGTCTCAAATCTTGACTAAATCAGGGGGAAACTTGACGGTAAATGCCTCAGAATCAGTAGAGTTGACTGGTAGTAATACTTTTGAAATACCCCTTCCTCCCTTTAGCATTATAGCTCCCAGCGCCTTGTTTTCTGGAACCGATAATGATGGAAATGCAGGCAATCTAACAATCACTACGAAGCGATTGCTTGTTCAGGGGGGCTTAATCTCAGTAGAGTCATCTGGTGCAGTGGTTGATGGTGGGAAAGTGATTACTGCCACTGGCAATGCTGGTAATTTGACTATCAATGCTTCCGAGTCTGTGGAATTGAATGGTAATGACTCTCAGTTAACGACAAGCACTCAGGGACCTGGGAATGCTGGAGATATATCTATAACAACAGATAAATTATTTCTCTCACAGGGTGGGGAAATTATCGCTAGTACTAATCCTCCCCCAAAAGATGATGCAGGTGCTATTACTAGCAAAATAGGCGATGCAGGAGATATATCAATAATAACAGATAAATTATTTCTCTCAGATGGCGGGAAAATTATCGCTAGTACTACGAGTTCAGGAGATGCGGGTAATATTTCCATTCAAGCGAACAAGTTGGTCAACTTATCTGGGTCAAACAGCGGTCTATTTTCTAACACTGAAGAAAATAATGGAAAAGGAGGTGACATCTTTGTTCGGACTAATAAATTTCAAATTTCTGATAATGCTACTGTTGATGTCAGTACCACTGCTGATGGAATTGGAGGAAATATTTTTATTCAATCTGACTCATTTTTGGCAAGTGATGGTGGCCAAATTATATCTACAACCAAAGGCAGTAAATCTGCTGGAGACATTACTCTTAAAGTTCTTGATTCCATCACTTTAGATGGAAATGGTAGTGGCCTTTTTGCCAACTCTACTAGCAGCTTGTCAGGGTCTGGAGGGAATATCAACATTGATCCAAAAGTAATGTTTATTCAGAATGAAGCCAAAATTTCAGTCGATAGCCGGAGTAATAATTCCGCAGGCAAGATTGATCTGAGAGCAGGCAACTTAACCCTTGATCGCGGTACTATTTCAGCAACCTCTACAAGTGGCAAAGGGGGAGATATTGACCTGTTCATTGATAATTTATTGCTGTTAAAAAATAGTAGTGAGATTTCCGCTTCAACAGTTAATCCAAATTCAAAAAATAATGATACTAATTCCGCAGGCAACATTGATCTGAGAGCGGGCAACTTAACCCTTGATCGGAGTAAAATCTCAGCAACCTCTACGAGTAGCAAAGGGGGAAATATTGACCTGCTCATTGATAATTTATTGCTGCTGAAAAACAATAGTAGTATTTCCGCTTCATCAAAAAGTAAAAATTTAGAAGGGAATGGTGGCAACATTAACATTACTACCGATTTATTGGTTGTCCTAGAAAATAGCGAGATCATCGCCAATGCTCTTGCAGGAGAGGGGGGGGATATTGATATCAACACTCGTGGCCTCTTTATATCGCCCGATAGCAAAATCGACGCCAGTTCAGAGCTGGGTGTTGATGGTGTTGTTGAAATCAATAATCGAGAAACTGATCCCATCAACAGTGTGTCAGAATTACCAGAAGTCGTTGAACCACCCCAGGAAGTGGCTAAAGGTTGCCGACCAGGTCAAGCCCTTGGCAATAGCACCTTTGTCAATGTGGGTCGGGGTGGACTGCCGCCGGGTCCCCAGGAAGTCCAAACGCCATCAGCGGTTTGGCAAGATCTTCGTGCCCATAATCTGCAGGACCAGACTTCTCCAGCTTCAACATCAAAGACTGACTCAACATCCCTTGCGCTTGATCCACCCTCTACTGCGATTCTGGAAGCTCAAAGGTGGACTAAAGATGATCAAGGTCGTATCTATTTGACCACCACCGTACCCCAGCCCTCACAAAGCTCTTTACAACCCACCGCAGCTTGCTAGAGACCCTAAATTCACCGAGAATAAGACCATATTCAAACTTTGCAAGACCCCACCCCAGCCTTCCCCTTGGCAAGGCTACGGTGTACACACATCTCTCAGTGAACCATTCAACCCTGCATTTGGCCCCCCCGACCCCCCAATTCTATCCATTACACACAAGTACGTAGGAATATTACAGGATATAGCTTTTAAGAACCAGGTGCAAAGGTTTGAGTTAACGTTGAAGAGTCAACTGGAGATGAAACATCATGGGAAATTGGGCTAGCTAA
>JAAUOM010000112.1 GCA_012034865.1 Acaryochloris sp. CRU_2_0
AAGCTTAATTTTCTAAACGTTTAATGAAGTCGAATCTTTTCTCTCGATCGAGAGTGAGGGTTGAATCACAAAAATAGTCTTAAGCTGATTAACCCTGCTCGATACTGTAATGGGCAGTCAGGTGAGCTTTTTCCCCAGGTTGAATTTCCTTGGCATCATTGGCGGCATTTGCTGTCTCGACACAGACAAAATTTTTGTAATCTCCAGCCGCTAAGTCTAGCATTTTGGCAGACTTCTCAGCCCACGGATTCCAAACAATGGTGGTTTGACTACCTGTGGCTTTGATCTTAATGTTGCGATGGAATGTGGGGTCTTCAATCCTTAAGGTTGATGGTGTATCCAGATAAATTCGATCCACTTCTTTAGAGAGTGTCATTGCACCTGATTGTTTTTGGAGGATGCCGCCATTGACTTTATCGATATAGGTTCTCTCGGCTAACCCCTGAATCTTGATCTGTTCAATATCTCCGATTTTGAAGTAAGTATGGCAGGCTTGGGTCAGGGCAAAGGGTCGATCTCCAGTATTGTAGGTGATGAGTGCAATATTGAGCGTCTTACCGACTGTAATGTCAATGGATAGATCAAATGCATAGGGCCAGAGTTCTTGGGTCTCGGCTGTATTGATCAGCCCTAGTTGGACTGTGGTGGTTTGGTCTGTTGTTGCAGTGGCCTTAACTTGCCAGAGGCGATCACGGACAAATCCATGATTAGGCCGACCTCGTTCTTCTGGGTCAGAGCCAAACCAAGGCCAACAAATAGGGGTTCCTCCCCGGATGGCTTTGCCAGGTTCGTAATAGGCCTGCTGACTGATAAACATCAAGTCTTCTGGGGCATGAGTGGGCTGAAAAGACAAGACTTGTCCGCCATAAACCGAGATGAGGGCTTGAGCATGGGGATTATGAATAGCAATAACAGGGAAATTTCCTTTGCCTACCCTAAATTGGAGTTGGTTGGCAAGGCCATAGTCAGTATTCAGTTGTTCAATGTTCATAAACTAGTCAACCTGGCGAAGGGGGACAAACCCAGCTCTTTTATGTAACAATTTACTGTCCTTCCTTGGACAACACAAAATTAACATACGTAATCCCCGCTGGTTTATCAATAGAATCATTTCATCGGATGATGACAAACAACTGGCGGGTCACGGGATAGGTGACATCTCGAAAGGAGCAGGAGGGCGAAGGGACAGAGGAGTGTTATCAGAGGATGTGCAGATCGGATTGAGATCACAGGTTCTTCTGGTCTGTATCACTGCCTTGAAAAAATACTTCACCTAGAATAGTGAAATTACATTGTGTTCTAGGGTGATTGAACCATGTCAGCAAAGCAGAATTCACAAACACTGAATATCAGTGGTGGCCAACTGACAAATGTCCAAATTGGCGGCGTTGCTGGTCAGGATTTAACGGCAAATTTGCAACAACAGGTTGATCAGGGTCAAGCTGAACAACCCTTGATGCCCAATGAGGTTGTGGCTTTAATCAATGAACTGGCTGTTGTCTTGCGTCAGGCCAACTTGCCAGCAGCGGAAACGGACAAGGCTCTGAAGCATTTGGATGTGGCCAGAGAAGAAACCGAAGCACCAGAGCCTGATAAGGAATTTGCAGCCAAAAGTTTGCAGCGGGCTACCACGGTGTTGAAGAATGCTGGGGAGACGGTCGATGCTGGGACAGGACTCTGGAACAAGGTGGAACCCATTGTCAGTAAACTCTTGCCTTGGTTAGGGGTCGCAGCGAGTTTCTTTTAGCTAGAAGCTAGTATCGCTACGCGGAAGTAAAAAGGTAAAAGGCAAAAACCTTGTCTACCTGGGCAACTGCACAATCAACAGTCAAGGGTGATGACTGAAGAATGATGAATGAGCCTGTATCTCAACCAATGAATCAAAACTTGCAAATTGCTGGTCAGGCTTCCTTAAGGAATGCCCAAATTGGCGGGATTGCGGGGCGCGATCTGACGGTTACTCAGATTCAAGGTCAAGTCGTTAATGTGAGCGTCCGCGATCCACTAGATTTATCCGGGATGCTGGGTCAGGTTGCGGTCATGACCCACCAGCCTTTAACTCAGCAGGACTATCGGCAACGTCAAGTCCTCCTCAACAAAGTCAAACAATTTTGGATTACAGGGGTATTGGCCCGATCTTTGTATACCCAAGTTTTCCTGGAACTACAGTTAAAACTTGAAGACGATGCCGTTAATCGGCCTTTTAGCCAATATCAAGAGATCGGCAATTCCCGCCCCTCAACCGCTCAACCCGGCATCACCGAAATCTTCAACCAGATGGGAGCAGGGCGCACCCTCTTAATTTTGGGGGAACCAGGGTCAGGGAAAACCACGACTCTCCTGAAGTTGGCTCAAAATCTGATTGCCCGCGCTGAAGAAGATTTAAGCCGTCCAATCCCGGTGGTCTTTAATTTAGCGTCTTGGACTCAAAAGCGGCTAGCCCTGGTAGATTGGCTGATTGAAGAACTCCACCACAGTTATAAAGTGTCGCCCTGCTTGGCCCAAGGGTGGGTCGAGGAGCAACAGCTCCTATTGTTGTTGGATGGCCTAGATGAAGTGGGGACTGGGGAACGGTCTAATTGTGTGCAAGCCATTAATCAATTTATGGACAGCCACGGAACGACGGAGATCGTCATTTGCTGTCGCCAGCAGGACTACGCAGTGTTACCCCTGCGACTGTCTTTACAAGGGGCAATTTGTATCCAGGCATTGCCACCGCAGCATATTCAGCACTATCTAGAACAGGTCGGTCAACCCCTGGATGGACTTCGGGCTTGGCTAGAAAAGGATGCAGCGCTGCAAGCATTTGCCCGTTCTCCTTTAAACCTGAGTGTGATGGCCTTAGCCTATCAAGGTCTGTCGGTAACGGAGTTACAGAAACTGGATACCAGTGCAAATCGATTGTCACAACTCTGGCGGGTCTATGTGGAGCGAATGTTGCAACGGCGATCCACAATTCAACACTATTCAGCCGCTCAGATCCATAAAGGATTACAGATTTTAGCTCAGCAGTTGTCTCGCTCATCTCAAACAGTATTTTTGATCGAGCAATTGCAACCCAACTGGTGCTCTCCTGATCAATACCGTCTCTACCGCTGGGGAGTACTGCTCATGGGCAGCAGTCTGTTTGGCTTGCTCGGTATGAGTCTGGGGAGCCTCACGGGGGGTGGGATTGGTCTGATCACCAGTGGCTGTATTTTGGCCAGGTCAGCCGCAAGGATTAAAACGGTGGAGACCCTAAAATGGTCAACTACGGTGGCAATGCAGCGGTTACTGCCCTCAATCTGGGTAGGACTGCCTCTGGGGTTGGCCGTAGGAGCTGTTTTGGGAATCACTGGGGCATTAGAAAATGGCATCCTGGGGGGGCTAGGTTTAGGGTTGGTGTATGGTCTCTGTGGTGGCTTGGTGTTTAGCCTGATTGCGGGTTTGAAAGGATCTGCGATCGCCACTAAAACAACTCCCAACCAAGGCATCTTCAAATCCCTGCAAACTGCTTTGCTCATTGGTGGGGCAGGCAGCATCATTGGCGCAGGTTTGGGGTTACTTGTCTCACCAAACTGGTTGACTCTCGGCCTCATTTATGGACTAACGGTGGGTTTTTTGTCTGGCGGAGGGCAAGCCTGCCTGCAACATTTCACGTTGAGGATATTGTTATACGCCAATGGTACGATCCCTTGGAATTATGCCCGTTTCCTAGATGAAGCCGCTGAGCGAATTCTACTGCAAAAGACTGGAGGGGGCTATATGTTTGTTCACCGCCAACTCCGAGACTATTTCGCCCAACAGCACTCCCCTTCACACCCCTAAACAGAAGCAATCCCATCTCAACATCGGCTGCTATACAAGGGTGAGTATCCCGCTACTTGGATTTTAGCGGACGGCGGTTTATTGTAAACACACCCATAGCATATCGGTTCGTTCCGCTGCAAACCCTATCAGTGGCCGAGAAAGACTAAAGCCATTCCCAAACGTTGCGGGGCTTGCATCTCGTTAAGTTCAGTTCACTTGACGCAGAGGGACAAATCCAGCTTTCTTAACAATGCGCTGTCCTTCCTTGGACAACACAAAATTAGCATAAGCAACCCCTGCTTGTTCATCAATGGAGCCATCCCGCCGGATGATCACAAACAATCGACGGGTCAAGGGATAGCTGCCATCTCGAAACGCTGCTGCATTCGTCTGGCCATTCTCTGAGACAGGGGAAATGTATGAGTTAGAATTGCCTTTGGCGATCGCCAGCAGCCGAACGCTTTTTTGCTGATTCACCAGAGAAACAGAAGCCAAGGAAATGGCTCCTGGGGTGGTGGCCACTGTCCGAATGGAGGTGGTGAAATCCCGCAATATGCGAGCATTTTCACCCGGTTTAACCTCTTTTTTCCCCTCAAACAGTTGGTCAAATAAGTTGATCGTTTTCGGATCGGGAAGGATCGGCACAATTTCCAGATCCGGGCCTCCCACTGCGCGCCAATTGGTAATCTTGCCTAGAAAAATGTCCTGGAGTTGTTGAATTGATAGTCCTTGTAGGTCAACAGCAGGATGGGTATAAAAGGCTAAGCCATCCAAGGCAACAGCTACCTGCTCTAGCGCGAAGCCACGACTCCTAGCTCTATCCAATTCGGCATCCTTAAGCGATCGCGTCGAATGGGCAAAACTGAGTTGCTCATCAATGAGCATGGTAATACCAGCGTTAGTGCCTGGATTGCTGTTGAGGGGTTCCCTATAGCGCAGTTGAAAGCCTGGATGAGCTGTAGTAATGGCATCATTCATCCCCTGGGTCGTCAAGGCCGCAAACAGCAGGGCACCCCCATATTCGAATAGCCCCGCTGGTACATTCTTTACCGCTTGCATCGAATTATAGAGACCCAACTCAGGGGTCAAACTCACTGACGGCGTGGTGGGTGAAGACACTCGATTGTTTTTCCAGAGCAGATAGCCTCCCCCACCCAGGATCAGCAATCCTACCAATAACGTTCCCCAGCGGAAGGCAGAAGATCGTTTAGAACTAGCCAGACGCGATGAATCTTGGCTAACGCTGAGGGGCTGGTTACAGATTTCACAATGCGTGGCGATATCCGGGTTAGCATCATAACCACAATAACGACAGATCAAGGTCTGATTCAAAGGCATCCTGTTCCTCTCCATATTCATTTGGGATCAGACCCTTGAGTTAACCCAGATTCAAATTTCTGCATCAGTAGGCAATTTGAGAGATCAGAGTATAGGGTCACGGGTTAATGGAGTCTCTATCCTCTTCTCTTTTATCATTGATCCACTCAGGGTTTTGCGGCCAATTGTGTGTAGCCTGTAGAAAATCATCTTGGGAAAAGGTGGTAGCCTGATGTTCTACAGAATGGTCAGGCAGTATTCTAGGGTCGTTCTCCAACTGGGCTGTCGCCACCTTGATGGGCTGAGGGGTGGCTGAGGACTCTTCAAAATTCATGAGATTCGCGTAGCATTGGGCATAGACTTCTAAGCACAAGGGGTTTAGCCAAGCCAAGAGTCGCTGCCGCACCACAGCTTCTTGGGTTTGGCTGAGTCCTCCCCACTGAGTGATAGGACAGCCCACTTGACCCTCAATTTCCCATCGGAGTTTGGATAAATCAACTTGCTGGGCTAGGTGATGCTTTAACAATGGCGCAAACATTGGCTCACTTACACTTTGCTGGATAAACTTATTCTTTAAACGCACCAGAAAGGCATTGGCTTGCACTATGGCAACGGCCTGTAAGTGAATGGCTTGTCTCAGTCCGCCCACGAGTTGACAAGCCTGAGTGTACAGTTCCGATTCCAACTTAAACGTATAGGCTTTGAGCAGTCCTTGCAAAGCGGCCTCAAAGTTTTCTTGTTGACGCTTAGGGGAAAAAGTACGCTGTTGAAGTTGGGCACTCAAATTATAGAAAGCCCGCCATGCCGAGGTTTCCCGACGAAGATAGCTTTGCCGCTGAGCTTCATAGTCTGTATAGATGCTCGTCAGTTTTTCACCCAAAACTTTCAAAAAATCCAACGTGTAGTGCAAACCCGACTGCCGGGATGTCAACAGCACTTCTTGTAGATGCAACCCGATTTTGGCCCGCTGGCTATCTGCATTGGCTTCAATCTGCATCAAACAGGTCGGTGTTTCCAGGGGCAAGGAAGCCGAATTAGCTGGCGGAGCAAACCATTCAGACAATGTCGCCATTTTTAAGTCTAGCCAAGCCTGTACCTCTGTCGGGGATAGCTTCACTTGAGCGTATTGATGGCGAAGGGACGTTATTTGTGCAGCTAGCTCTGCAGAAAGGGATGTGCCTGCGATTCCACTATTCAAAGTAGCAAGGAGCGGTGACATTTCACCATTGTCAATAGGTGCTAGACCCAGTTTAGCAATCACAGTATCTAGAGAGGGTTTGGTTGTGGGTTGGTAACGCCACTGGTCAATCACTTCGGTTGCCAACCAATAACTCCAGTCTTGCAGTTGAGGAATGGAGCAGGGCAAAGCGTAAGCGCGTATTGCTGAGAGCTGGGGGTAAACAGTGCTGGCTTCAGAAAGCACATGCTGTAAGAGGGTGACGATGTTCTTATCCTCTTGGTTTGAGCTGCTGATGAGCAAAAATGCTTGCACAGGTCTACCTTAGTCAAATGTATACTTGGAATCTTCTGCTACTGCTGTCCGAGGACTGCTAGAACCCCACAAGTTTTAAACAAATATTGGCACTGACTGTTTGTTTGTTCAAAGATTGAAGGCAACCCTTGTACAGCCCGATCCTTCATCTAGGTAATTTGACACGATTTTATCAATCTGCAAATTATCCTACTTCAGGATTGTTGGTATCTGACAACTCCCATGAAGTGATGAGGATTGACTATAGAAAACCAGCATAACGTTATCCCCACCAGAATAGAACCAAATTTGTCAGTGTTCCTTACAAGGATAGTTGTCCTAAGTTCACAAAAAGTCACACTAATGAGGATGACTCCTCTATAATGCTTGCGGAGATAGTCTAACGGGGAGCTGGCAACAATCTAGTTCAGAGCCTGTGCAAGAAGACTCTCTGCCTATGCCGCTTGCAGCTAGGGGGAGAGCGTCAACTGGAAGGGTTACTTCTGAGCTGTGACGACCCCAAAAATTTGACTAGGTTCCATCTGGACTTGGAAATCACGGAAGCCTGCTGCGGTTGCCCATTGGCGGATCAGTTCCCAGGATCGCAGCCGCATAACCCAGGGATGACCCGTATGAGCAGGCAATACACGCGCAATCAATTCTAGTTGGGGATGATGGGGCTGAATCGTGAAAATCAGGGTTCCTGAGGTCGCCATGATCCGATAGAGTTGCTGAAAATGATGCCGAATGAGTGCGTCATTGGGCAAAATTTCATGCAAGCCAGACACCACAACCACATGGGGAGAGGGTTGCACCTGGTTGAGATCCCCGTTTTTAAAGGCGTCTGCCTGTTCAATCTGAGCGTGAATGCCCATCTGGCGGGCCAATTGGCGAGCCTTGTTGACGTTTTCTAATTTGTAATCTCTTAAGGTTGCTGCGATCGCATCCGGTGGCAAAGTTTGCAACACCTCTAGATCGTAGCGCCCACCCCCACAAGCAACATCCAATAAAACCACAGGCGTCGCTTGTTGGGAATAGGACTGTAAAACTTGGTAGAGGATACTTTTGAGCAATCTGCCCCGTTGGCGAATCCCTCGCCAGCCTTGGGAATTGAGATAGCACCGATCAATCAAGGTGCCCAAGGGTGTCATCCCACTGGGTTGATTGCGGTAGACATACTCCAGCATCACGCCAGAGTCAAAGCCATAGCGATAGCCAATCTGAATCCCATGGGATAATTGGCCAACCGTACGCAACGAGAGGCGCAGGAGCTGGTAATACCAAGCTTTGGGATGCCAGCGGGGAAGTGGACGGGATAGGGTTTCGTAAGTTGGCAGGGTTGTTTGTAGCATGATGCCTCTTGAGTTTTTTTGAAATTGGATGTTTGGGTTTGGGGAAGTTGGTACAGATAGAGATGGGGAAGATAGGGTGTTATTCCCATGTGGGGAAATAGTCTTCTGTGGATAGGGCTTGGATGCGTTCGGTCAATAGATTGAGGAACGTGGGTTTGTTGCCTGTCCAGTAAAGGGGTTCACCAATGACGACATGGCACAGGAAGGGTACCAGCAGACATTTGCCCTTGGGCAAGGCTTTACCCAAACCCTGGAGGAAAATGGGAATCAGGGGAATCTGGGGATGATGTTTGGCAAGATGGGCAATCCCACTGCTAAACTGCGCTAGGCGTTCTGGTTCTCCTCTAGTTCCCTCAGGGTAGAGAATCAAAATCTGATTTTGGTGGAGGGCGGCATCACAGTTTTTCAGAAAAGCACGATGTCCGCAGGGATGAGGGTCTAAAGAGGGGGTGAGATAGCTGCCTCCAGTTTCTAGCGACGGTGAACGAGACACGGGAATAATGTCTAAGACCTGACGCGAAAACCAGGCCAGAGCGCGACTGTGTTCCAGAAAATACTGCTCATCTGCGACAGGGCGCAGGTGATGGATTCGCAACAGGGGAAACAAAGACATGAGCACAAGGGTATCTAGATGACTGTTGTGGTTGGCAACTAAAATCGCTGGACCTGAGGTGGGTAAGCGGTGCCGATGGCGGATGCGCAAGCCAATCACGAGCACCACTGGCTTGACTAAGAGTAGGAAAAATAGGCTTTTCCAGACGCGCTTCAAAACCATTGCCCTCGGTAGTAGAAGTAGACCGTGATATGAAAAAGAGGGGGGCGGTATAGGTTAAGCTGTCAATGCGATCCAGAATGCCACCGTGGCCAGGAATGAGGGTGCCACTATCTTTGATCCCCAAATCTCGTTTCAGGGCTGACAATGTGACATCGCCCATAAATCCCGTCACACTCAAGAGCAGGCCAATACCCATCGCCGGTAGAACCTTAAATGGGGTCAGCCAAGGCGCTAAGGCGATCGCTAATCCAGTTGTGACCAGAATACCGCCACATAAACCTTCTACGGTTTTGCTGGGACTGACTTTGGGAATAATCTTGTACTGTCCGAGGAGCTTGCCCACGCAGTATTGGGCAATATCATTGAGTTCCGTCAGCACCACCAGATACACCAGTAAGCCGACGCCCCCACTGCCAGGATTGCCCTCGGATGGCAGCATCAGCAAATACGAGAGATGACTGATAGCGTAAACGGTCAGCATTAGACCCCAGTGAAGCGTGCCAATGGCATTCAAAAAGCCCTGGGTTTCGCCGCTGATTACCATCCGCATCGGCAGAAACAAGAAGACATAGATGGGAATAAAGATCAGAAACATCCCATACCAGCCGATGCCAATCCACAGATACTGCAACACGATCGCTAGATAGGCCCAGAGTAGAATCTGGCGATCCACCCGACGCGTAGGGATTAAGGAGAGATATTCTCTCAGGGCTAGGAAACTGAGGAGGCTGAAGTAGACAATAGAGACCTTGCGATCTAGAACAATCGCCAAGGTGAACAAGATGACCATGATCCACCAAGATTTCATCCGGTCTTGGAGTTCGGTATGGTCTGTCTCTGATTTGCTGTGGCCAAGACTGTAAACTGAGATCGTCGCTACGAGTAACAGACCATAGATGCCAAGCAGGGTCAAAGCTACAGGGTTTGCCAACAGGGTATAGGCGAAGCTGATCAGCATGGTGTAGCCTCCGCTAAAATGGCCCGCACCCGATTCACAAGGGTTCCCAGTTGCAAGATGATTATCCCTAGCCAAATCCAGGTGAATCCAGGTTTGGGTTCAAGACCCAATCCCAGACCTAGGGCAATCACGCTAAAGACTAGGGCGCGATCGCTCTTACCCATCGGTCCTTCGTAGCGACGAGTCCCGGTCATGGCCCAGCCCAAAACACCGACCATTTCCGTCAGACTCGCCAAAAGCACAATCCCGACAATCCAGGGTGCCGCAATACCTGGAATTAGACTAAAGGGCAGATAGAGAGCCGCATCAGAAACAACATCCCCGATTTCATTGAGCAGGCATCCTAGGGGAGTTGTCAGGTTATAGTTCCGTGCCAACAGACCATCAAGGGCATTGAGAGCCATGCGTGCCCCTAACACAAACGGAAAGATCAGAAAGCATCCTGGGGATTGGGGAAAATTGGCGATCGCGAGTCCCATCACGCCAGACAGCAGCAGAGCTGCTACGGTGAGCTGATTGGGGGTAATCCCTCGCTGCGCCAACTGATGGACGAGAGGACGAAGCCAATTTTGGAATGCTGGCTTGCATTGATAGAGGGTTAGCATTGACCTTCCACAGAACTCATACTGCTATCCTCCACTGCCTGCTTAGGCAATGAAAATGAGCAGTGCGAGGGATCGATGCTTACTTAGAAGAGAACCGAAGAAGATCGAAGCAGGGTGAAGTTTTCTAAAGAGCCGATCACTACATAGCAGACAGGATGGCGCTGAAGTGAGTTTGACCACCGATAACTTTTGCGATCGCTAATTCAAATAGGCATTAGCTCCTAGACGGGAAGCCCCGCACTCTAACCGCTTCAGGTGAGTGATGGGATGAGAGGCGCGTGAGTTGAGGGATGTTGCCTGACCAATGACGGAGGCGAGGGAAGGCAACAGTGCCGAGACGAACAAAATACGGGTAAAATTGATTTACATCTTGAACCAGACTAGCGGCAGCTTTCTGTCCCGACACAAACGTACAGCTTGCTGGTGAACAGTGCGGCGGATAGGAAATGCAAGTGATGTACATTTTCACTTTTGATCAACAGTTTGCGGGAGGACTATCTCGTGAACTTTAAACAAATTGCCTGTGGATGGGATTTGATTGGGGCTTGTAGGACGACCTATGGCTAGACACTACCAGTTGAAGCAGGAACTTCCCAAGATGCCGGGGTACAGAGGGCTGTATCCGTAAGGGGGGAAGCCCGCGCTGTACCGCTAGGTCAGCGGGGGGAGTATGTCACGCAAGCCATTCAGCTATATCGTCAGTCCCTGGATAGCCAGGAAGGGTTGGAATTATGAGTGAACAAGATACTGCTTCTTCCCTTTGGTCTATCCAGCAAGCAGTAGAGAATTTGCAGCAACAATCAGAAAGCTTGCAGCAAGTAAAGCGAGAATTAGCGATATTACAGCTAGGTAGGTCTCAAAGACTATCTCCTGTCGTCATGGCTCTTCCCAAAAATTTATCAGATTCTTCTACAGGTGATTTGTCTAGAAATATAGAGGATTGTTCTTTCTTAACTGAAGAGAGCAGTCATTTCCCAGCACAACTACCTATCAATGTTCCTCTTGAAATTACTGCTAAATTGAACGAGTTATCCCAGCGGTCTGGGGCTTCGTCGGCTGATGTTTTACATGCTGCACTGAGTATTTTTGAGCTGGCATTGCTAGCGAAGGAGCATAAGAAAAAGTTTGGGGTTGTCGAGGCTGATCAGCCTCTGATTACCGAGGTTGTAGGGCTCTAGTTGATGCAACGATGACGGAACCCAATCAAGACCCTGACCCATTTCCTCAATTCATACAGCCATACAAAGAATTTCCCAGTGGATTCACTATTCCTGAAGGGTATAAAATTCCTGGTCTAGAATCTGACAAAGAGATGATCTATCGTCTCGCTGAAGAGGCTAAAGCTGCTGACTTTGAGCGTGATCAGGAAAGTAAAGAGGCAATATTCCGTAGATGGCGAGAGGTCTTTCTTACGGGTGGTGCAGCAGCCGTGATTGGCTTTTCGCTATGGGCTTGTTTTCAAGTTGTGAATGATCAATCTGCCTCTGAAGATGCTAAGAAAGCGGCAGTAGCTGCCATTTCTTCAGTGTTGACTTCAACGGTAACGGGCATCGGCGGGTATTTGGCGGGTTCCAAATCATGCAAACCGTAAAATGAAGTGACCCCCAAAAATTGATGATCATGTCACTGTTTTCCCCTTCCCCCGATCGCCTTTACAACTCCACTCCCCGTCGAGGTAAGCACAAAATCTTCATTGGCATGGCTCCTGGTGTAGGGAAAACTTACAAGATGCTAGAGGAAGCCCATCAACTTAAGCGAGAGGGCATTGATGTAGTTGTGGGATTGCTGGAAACTCACGGGCGTAAGGAAACCGCAAACAAGGCTATCGGATTGGAAATTATCCCCCAGCAGGCGATCTCAAAGGATGGCCTAACGCTGAAAGAAATGGATACAGCGGCAATTTTGGCGCGATCGCCCCAGCTTGCCCTTATCGATGAACTTGCCCACACAAATATTCCCGGCTTTGAGCGAGAGAAACGTTATCAGGAGGTAGAAATCCTGCTTGAAGCGGGGATTGATGTATACTCAACTGTTAATATCCAGCATCTTGAAAGTCTGAATGATGTTGTTGCCCGGATTACCAATGTTGTAGTGCGAGAGCGCATCCCCGATCGCATCCTCGAAGAAGCCGATCAAGTTGTCGTCGTTGATGTCACGCCTGAAACCCTAGAAGAGCGGCTGCTAGATGGCAAAATTTATGCGCCCGAGAAAATTCAGCAGTCCTTAGAGAACTTCTTCCAGCGGCGCAATCTGATTGCTTTAAGAGAACTTGCCCTGCGAGAAGTCGCGGATACGGTTGAGGAAGAAGCCAATGAACTGACCTTAGCTGGACAAGTATGTAACGTTCACGAACGAGTTCTTGTCTGTGTCTCTACCTATCCCAATGCAGTGCAATTACTCCGTCGAGGTGCCCGTCTTGCAAATTATATGAATGCGCCTTTTTATGCTGTTTTTGTGGATCATTCTGAACGGTTTCTGAGTAAAACAGAAACACTGCACGTTGAAACCTGTGAACAGCTATGCCAGGAGTTTGAAGGGCAATTTCTGCGGGTGCAGCAGCCAGATGTGGCTAGGGCGATCGCCTTAGTTGCCGAAGAACAACGCATCACTCAAATTGTCATCGGTGAAAGTCAACAGTCTCGCTGGAAACAAGTGTTCAAAGGCTCATTTACCCAACGGTTAATGTGTCTGATCCGTCATAAACACATTGACTTGCACATTATTGCAACTGAAAAATGAGTTATGCAGCGATGGATTTAATGGGCAATTCCACGCTCCCCTTTACCGGATGTCATTACCGAACCGGAGATGCATTTGGGGAGAAGACACCTCTACCCCACATTCCGCTCTTCTGGGAGGGCAAAAAATAATTACGGGTCAGGTACATGGAGGAGGTAGTATCTCTGAGAGTTATTGCTAAAGAATTTGAGAATATGCCGTCGCTCAGGCGTCAGATTCACAATCTGTTTGACGCCTGAGATGACCACCAAGTGAACCGCCATGA
>JAAUOM010000022.1 GCA_012034865.1 Acaryochloris sp. CRU_2_0
CTGGAGTGAGGACGGATTCAATCATCTACTCATGCTTCGGGTTGCCTGGGTCAATGAACGCTTTGACTCCCTTTTCCCACATGTCATCATTCCGAAAACTATGGCATCCCCGATCCGTTAGATACGCTCAGGTCTTTACTTTACGTTGCGCTAGAAGATCCAATACCAGGATGTGAGATACGCCCGAAATAGGCACTCCAAATAGTGGTATTAAAGCAACTGGATAAGTTGCGATCGTATCCATCGCTGGAATTTGGAGCAAAGAGAAAGTTAATCCCGTTCCTACAGCAATCACAAAATCAGTCATTCCAAATAAATGAAACGCCCAATATTTCCAACAATGATTCGGCAATAACAGCAATGGCACGACGAATAAACCCGCCAATAAATCTCCCCAAGCTGCATTCTGTACGAAGGTTGCAGGCAGCAAATGTTGACTGCCGTAATAGAAAAATACTAGAGCGGCTGGAACGCGCCACAAATGAAACAAAGTCAAGCAATTTAAGTGTAGTCCCTGAATATAGGCGCGGAATGTTGAATTACTGTAGTAGAACATTACGGGAGCCATAATTCCGATTGCTACAAGCAGCGCAAACCAAGGCAAAGGAAATGTGCTGAAGAGTCCAACGTAGCTACCAACTCCGACACCAATTCCCCAAATGCCAATAGTGAAAATTAACCTTTGAGCGATCTGACTGCGTTGATTCTAAAGATAGAGAGACCATAGTATTCTCCAATTTCATGACTTGAGCGAATGAGTGTATATACATGTTTTGAGGAAAAATTTTAGACTCAACGAATTAATACGGTTGCTTCCACTAAATGTGAAAGCAGATCGCTCCATCGTTGCTGCCCAAGAGTTTCCTCCACATGGGTTTGGGCTTGCCTCCACAGCGGTAAAGCTTTCGCCAAAGCCGCTTCTCCCTCTGTCGTAAGGCTAACTACACGAGTTCTCCGATCTTGTCCAGGGTCAGATCTTAAACAGCCCTCGCGTTCGAGAGGTTTGAGATTGCGAGTGAGGGTTGTGCGATCCATCCCTAAGACCTCTGCTAACTCATTGACGGTTCCTGACTTTGCCATTGCGACAGCCACCAAAATTGTGAACTGAGTAACTAGCAACCCGCTGGGCTTGAGGATTTCATCAAAGTGTTGTGTGATGAGACGAGAAGCCTTTCAGACATTGAAACAGGCACAAGCTGAAACCACTTGACCTAATTAACTTAAATTGATCGGGTTGGTATGTTGCTTCATAATTTAAGTGCATATACACTTATTTTGAATGTCAAGAGGCCGAATAAAATCTACTATTGCCAGCAATTCTAAGACTTTGCCCGACCAACCAACTTCAAATAACCTAGCCTTAAATGGCTAACGGATTCGTCTCAAACCACCACCATCAACTGAATTTAGAGCAATCTAACGTTCGCAATCACCGGACGTAAACAACCCCAGCTAGACAAACATTATACTCCAAAGTTCCGGTGCATTGCGAACGTTAGCTGGGTGGCTGTAGCAAATCCGATTGAACAACTTTGAAACGCAACTATCTTTGTTTAGATAGCGTCTTACGAAAAACAATTTTGTCTACTCCTTCCGCATAGAACTCACGTATCCGTGCTTCCTCTTCATACCCATTTTTTCGGTAAAATGCCCGCACATGCTCAAAATCTGGCGTACCCATCGTCTCAACTAATAGAACTCGCGCACCTCGACCCACCAAAGTCTCCTCCACAAAACGGAGGATTTTCCCACCACGTCCTTGCTTTTGATGAGTTGGATGAACACCAATCAATTGCAGGTTCCAAGTTCCGCTGGTCATGCGTTCCGGTTCACAATATGCTAATCCCACAAGTCCATCATTGTGGTCTGTAATCCAAAACGGATGAGCATCGCCCTTTTTCTCCAACGAACTAGTCAACATCTGATGCAACTCTTCTAGTTCATCTGGCGAGAAAGGGATGATCAACTTGGCTAAATTAATTAGCTCACCTGCATCTTCTGGCGTGACTGGTCGGATCATTGCAAACTCCGTGTGTGTAAAAGACCCAATACTACAACAGTATCTTGAACACCAACGAGTAAGTTTCAAACTACTGCCACAACCTGTAACCGAAGCCAGCTAATGGCCTTGAACTTACCGGCGTACCAACCCATTTTAAAACACAGCCCAGACGGATCGCTCGTACGTCCGGTGGAGTGAATACAGCGATTTGCAGGTATAAGAGGGACAATAGCAGCAATGGGGGAACCAGTTACGCAAATGCATCGGATCAATTAAATCCAAGGCTGTGGCAATCAGCGTATCCAGAATTTTAGAAGAAGTTGGGGAGAACTGTCGGAAGAAAGCCTTTAACTGGGACCACCAATGCTCAATAGGATTAAATTCAGGGGAATAAGGAGACTGATAGAGCACCCTTGCCCCCACCGATTCGATCAAGGGTTGGATGGATTGTACTTTATGAGCAGGCAGGTTATCCATGACCACAACTGCACCTGGCCATAGTTCGGGTAGCAGAACCTCACAGACATAGACCTCAAAGGCTGCGCCATTGATTGACCCATTAAGACTCATTACCCCTAAGACCTTTGAAAGCGTGATTGCGCCAATGACACTCACCTTAGACCCTCGATAAAAGGGTTTGAACTCGTAAGCTCTGGCTCCAGGCACAGCCCGAGCATGGGTTCGCATCAGTCCCAGCAGAACCCCCATCTCATCGACAAACACCAAGTCCTTGAGGTCTACCTTTGCTACTTGAGTCCAATATTCTACTCTCAAGCGTTGAACCCGCTCACTTTGAGCTTGACTGGCACGCAGCGTTTTTTTTCGCGGTAAATTGAGCTTCTGAAGGGTTCGACACATGGTACTGGGGCTGACGGATAATCCAGTTTCCTCTGCAAGCAACTCACAATATTCTGCCAAGGTCGCATCGGGCTGTTTCTCAACTATCCCCAAGAGCTGGTCTTTGTATTGAAGGAGTTGACTCTTCATCGAACCACCCTGCTTGCGCGCAACAAGATTCCCCTGAGTCCGCTTGAGGGTGACTAATTCTTGCACACAGTTCTTACTGACACTAAAGCGCTTTGCTACTTTTCTGACGGAACTATCCCCTTTCTCAATGGCACTGATGATCTTTTCTCGTAAATCTATCGAATATGCTTTCATCTCATACTTATCCTCTCAATGTTTTATTGTCCCTTATCTGCCCGCAAAACCCTGTAATTTCCGCGATTGTGTAGATGCCGCATTCAAAAACTGTCCTAATGTATATCCGTAGTGCTATACCTCGAACTAACTGTCCTGAATGGATACCGACTGCAACAACTGCAAAGCCATTTGACCATCTACGGGATGGGAAAACAAATGGCCTTGAGCCTCTTGACATCCCAAATCCAGCAAAAATCGGCGTTGTACAGGAGTTTCCACGCCCTCAGCGGTGACAGTCATCCCCAAGTCATGAGCCAGGGTGATGATCGAGCGCACCAGATCCAGATTGTCTGCGTCCATCCTTTTAATAAAGGAGCGATCGATTTTTAAGGTATCCACCGGTAACTGTTGCAAATACTGCAAGGACGCATAACCTGTCCCAAAATCATCAATACATAGCCGAACCCCAAGCGCTTTGAGCTGGTGCAGCATCTCGACAGCAGCTTTATCTTGACTAAATAAGACACTTTCTGTAATTTCAATCATTAAATGATGGGGTGCAATTCCCGCTTCCTGCAACACTTGTCTGACTTGGAGCACTAAATTAGTATTGTCAAATTGTTGAGCCGAGAAATTGACATTAATCGATAAAGGTTCTTCTGTGAATTGCCGCCATTGCTGAATCCGGCAGCAGGCTTCCTTCAAAATCCATTGATCAATGGCAATAATTAAACCTGTTTCTTCAGCGATGGGAATAAACTCTAAGGGCGGTACTAAACCAAATCTGGGATGAACCCAACGCACTAAAGCTTCAAATCCAATAATTCTTTGATCCGCCAAACACACAATGGGCTGATAAAACAGATTCAATTCTTGTTCTTGCAGTGCTCGTTTTAGATCATTCTCAAGCTGCAACAACCGGACGGAGCGAGCATGCATAGCTGGGTCAAAGACAATGGAATTATCCCGACCCAAGCTCTTGCCATAGTTGACGGCAGTATTGGCATCTCGAAGTAAATCTTCAGCTCGGTCGTAATTCATCAAGGTGAAGGCAATCCCCACACTTGCCGTCATAAAAAGCTCTTGAGCATTCAAGCTAAAGGGATATTTGAGTGCTGTAGAAATTTGCTGAGCAGTCAACAATGCGGAGCTAATAGTGTCGATAGGATCGAGGAGGATAATAAATTCATCTCCTCCCAAACGGGCAAACAGATCCAGTTCTCCTAAACAGTTTTTTAACCGCCAAGCGATGGAAATCAAAAGCTGATCCCCTGCTAAACGACCAAAGCTATCATTAATACTTTGAAATCGGTCAATATTAATGACTAAGATGGCAAAATGGTAGCCTGCTTGTTGTTTGTATCGCTCAAAGGCTTGAGCCAATTGAATCAGGAAATAGCTCTGGTTAGGAAGACCTGTCAAAGGGTCATAGAATGTTGCTTTGAGGATATGCTGACTGGTTTGTTTGCGCTCCTCAATCACATCTAAGGTTGTTTCTCTAGCAGTTTGGATCAATGAACATAGCTCAAGATCCTCTAAAACAGAGGCTTTGACCAATACTATTTGCTGAGAGCCAACCTTGAGTGCTGATGCCTCTAGATACAATGTTTGATCGGCTTGATCTTGTTCATACCATAGCCCTGATTTAATGCAGTCGAATTCATCCTTAGCCCAGAATTCGGCTGCATCGATCAAGAAGTTGGCCAAGAAGGGGGAATGAAGTTCAATCCAATTGCAATCTAGACAATGGGTAACCGTGGGATAGAGTTGAGTGAACCACTTAGGAATAGTCCCCACAATGGTTAGAGAATCTGTCGCTGTAGATTCCAATACAAGAATACCTAAAGCAGCCAGTACATCAGCAGAGAGTGATTCCGTCATTATGATGGGGTGTAGGAATAGAGAAGGGATGGTGTTGTTGGCCAACTCATCCCGATCATCGGTACAAAATATTTTGCATTTGATCGAGCTGATCAAATGTGAGGTTATCAATGATCAGAGTCCCTGCTTCAATACGGTCATATAAGTTCAACGCTAAATCCAGGGGTTGCCCTAGGACAGTCAAGGTTCTGCCAAAACCCACTGGCTGCAACCCTATTATCAGCGTACCGGAGGTTAACACCAACCCCCATGGACATAAAGCGTCTGCTGTGGAGAAACGGTGATGATCTTGCAAGAGTTCTAAAATTCGCATACTTGCAACAACCGCTTGCAAGGGGGGGTGGCGGGTGGTAGGCAGGGCTCCAAATATTGCCACGATCGCACTACCGATACTTTGGTAAAGGAGACCCCCTTCATCCATAATTAAGGGAGATAGGGTAGACAAGTCGGTATCGAGTTGCTTGATGGGATGAGCGACTGACCTTTCGCCTGCTAGTTTAGGAAGGTCAAAATATTTGAGCAATAAGATCGTTAGAAATTTGCGTTCCCCTTCTGGTGGCAGATCGAGATTATGCGCCGCCACAGGATCAGGTTGGATCGCCTGATCCAGCCCATGAGACTGTTTGCGTCTTAATAAGCTGAGGTCGTTAACCTTTTGTTGAATGAGAACCTGTTTTGCATTCTCAGCGGTGGCATCCAACAGGATGACCCAATCTTGCTCTGGCTCAGCAAAGATATGGACTTCGGCAATGATATTTTCCTCAAGTTGGAGGAAAGGGATATGAATTGCTGCTTCTGGTGCAGGTAATAAACCTGCCAAGAACCAGAGTTGATCGGTAACGGGTTGATGGCCAGTAAGGGGATTAAAGTGGTAACGATCCCATGCCCCACCAGCCGTCAATAATCTCCCTTCTTTAGTAGTTTGTAGATAAGCCGGAAATCGATCCTGGATTACCATGGTAGCCAGAAAATGAATGAGAGGTTGAGGGACATCTAGCATGTAGCACTCCTATTGGATTCATGCAATTACGTTTTTCACGCCCCCCTGTAGGTTCCCTCAAGGGGGAACGGTGACAATCAGGGGAGAATACAGCATGTTTGTGTTCACAACCAATTTAGGAAAGCTATAGGATTTTAAATCATCATTGCACCAACTGTTTAAAACATTCTTCTACGCCTAAACCAGTCTTGGCACTCCCCACACAGTAAGGCCATCGTCGCTGGGATAATTGGTCTAGATCATCTTCGTCAAGTTCCCAGTCTGTAGTGAGATCATACTTATTCAAAATGGTCATAAAGGGCACTGAACCAATGGTCTGTTCTACCTTAGCCTGCAAATTAAAAACTGTGCATAATGTATCGCGTCGGGTGCCATCTGCTACCAAAATATAAGCGGCTGAACCTCGCAAATAGGAGAGTTTAATCTTTTGAAATTCATCTTCACCGTGAATATCCCACAGAATTAAATTGAGATCTTGACTGGCGATCGTCATTTTTTTCTTGTCAATTTTGACGCCGACGGTGGTTTGATATTTATCAGAATAAATACCCTGAACATAGCGAGCAACTAAGCTTGTTTTTCCCGTGGCAAAAGCACCGACCATACAAATTTTTTTCTGAAGCATACACTATGGAGTCCCTGTTGAGGGATGAACAGCAATCACCTTAAAGGTTACCTTGCGATTGGCGAGAATGGGTTGGCTAGACCCTGAACTCGTTGCTGGGGGTGGCTCAACACTAACTGTCTGTAAAACCCTGGGATCGATGCCTTGTTTCACCAATAGAGAGATCACCGCCTCAGCCCGCGTCTCTCGAATATAGAGATTGATCAACTCCGCCCCCGTAGCATCTGTATGCCCTTCCACCTGGACAGTAATGCGTTGTCCTAGGGTTGTCCCTTTCTGTAACAGAGCGATGAGATCCAGGGCCAGGGTTTTCAAGGTTCCATTTTGTTGGGGAACCAATTGGGCATTTTGGGTAAAAAAGATGGCGGTGGACTCGATTTTGTGGGTGAGGGCGGCTAAGGCTTGGCGTTCAATAGGAACCACCTGCTGAGTATCAACCTGGGTGATATTCGGAAGTCGCAGTGCTAAAGTTTTCGCCTGATTAATCCAAGTTTGGGGGGCGCTCCCAGACATTTGCAATACCCCGTTGACATCTATATGTAGGATCACAGTCTGAGGAGGTTGGAGCAGCGCTTTTACCCTGGACTCCACCAACTCTGAATCAAAGGAAAGATAGGGTTCCCATTCAAAATCAAGTTTGTCTGGATCGAGGTCGGTTTTGGCCACCAGTTCTTGAGGAGGTATGGCCAGGGGATCTCTTAAACCAGAGATGGTATATTTCCCGTTCTGCTTTTGCGTCTGCAAGACCACAATCCCTGGTTGTTGGTTCAGTTGCTGAGAAAAGTTCTCAACTTGACGGGATTCGGAGAGGGAAAGAACCATCCAGGTTCCCCAGCCTAACAACAGAATACCAGCGGCTCCACCAATCCATTTTAAGAAGGGCGATCGCTTTTCTTTTCCTTGATACTGAGATTGCAAACACTGCTCTAGATAGGGCTGACAGGTTTCAAAGGCGCTATTTTCACCTTGAAATTCATGGAGTTGAACTTCATACAGGAGATGGATTCGCTCTAGGGCATTTTCCATGGCTTGGCGCAAGGAACCGGGAGGATTGCCGCGAATCACACAGGCGATGAATGCCTGCGGTCCTTCATTCACCCAAATCGTCAGTTCTCCTACTTGCAGGCTGCCTAGGGCATCATTACTGATACTAAAAGAGTCCTTAACAAAGTCTTGAATGGCCGTAAACATGGCAGACACCAAATCGGCATCTTGGGCTGTTGCCGTTGCCGCCGTTAAATGGTGTAAGACCAACCCCGACACTTTATGGATCAGGAAAACCTGTTCCACTTGATAGACCAATGTACGCAGTAACAGCACTTCGGCAAAGGATTTGCCGGTACGCCAAGCTTCAAAACGCCAGCTTAAGCTTTGGGCGGAAAGGCTATGCTCTAGACTCTGATTGAGGGAATCGATTAAGTTTTGAATGGCGGCTGCGATCGCTTTGCGAATGGCCGGCCCCATAATCGGAAACAGGGCTTCGGAGAGAATATTTTGATCCGTACTGACGGAGGATTTGATCGCCTTCTCTACCGTGGGCACAATTACCTTGGGTAAAGGCTGATCTTTGTCTTGCAGTGTCAGATCAAGAGCTTCTGGCAGCACCCGGCTCACGTCTTCTGAACGTATTCTGGCATTGTCGAAGCGTTCTTTAAGATCGGGGCCAATGACCAAATTTCGCAGTTCAGTGAGTTCACTCAAGGGATAATCTGCCTCTGGGTGGGAAGCAGAAGGATTGGGTTTGGCAGGAGAAGGCAGGTCACTCATGGCGTAATGGACAGGGCTGGGGATGATTGGTATCTCAGGAGATTACTCCCTGCTGTTGTCGATATTGCCATAGTTAGAGTCCTCATCATAATGGATTGCAGTCTACCGCTATGCGGAGGTAAAAAGGCAAAGGGTAATAAAGGAAAAAGGTAAAAGGCAACAACCTTGAACTGTAATCTTTTGAAGAATTTTAAAGAGTCGCCACATTTATGTCCCAATGGACTGGGTGGATGGCCAGCCAATGTTTATCTCACACCTAGAGAAGATCCTCTAGGTGTGACCAACCATTAGGAATCGACACGAAGATTGACTACTAATTCGCTGAATAAGCTGGCCAAATGATTGCGATTATCGATGTCAACCCTTTGGAGCGCTTGGCTCTCTTCCTTTAAGAGAGCTTTGAGTTCTTCTTGTTTGTGACTGGTCTCCGCTTTCAAAGCGGTTAAGTTTTCTTCTAATTGAGTGATGGCTAAGGTCTGCGATTGATGATTGGCTTGCAGTTGCTGTCGGAGAGTTTGGAGTTCGGTGCGTAGGGAGGTCTCCAATGCTTGTAACCGTTGATTGGTTTGATCGCGTAAGTCTGCACAGGCTTGATCGAGCCGCTGTTCCAACTGATCCAATCGCTGCTCTTGATTCCGAATCTGCTGACCGAAGAGGAGATCCCTAATTTTACTCAGGGTATTGAAATCGACCTCTCCATGGGCAGCGGCAGCTAATTCCTCTGCTGAGGTGGGCGGATCGGAACCCAGTTGAGGATCAGGGACAGACGAGTTGGGATTTTCCTGAGCGGTCGTTGTCGTTTCTTCAGAGATGGTCATGGCCGCATTTTTATTCCACTTAATGTCTATCAATCGCTAGCCCTAGGTATAGCTTGACTAGCATGCACCACGTGATGAGCTTCAGTCCTTTTTAAGTTTGCCCTCAATTGTTCCAATCTTAACATTGCTTTCTAGGGTGAACCGTGGGTCAAGGGTTGCACAGAACCTACGGATTGCCAGTTCCAGAATGCAGAATGATGGCACAAGAGGCTAATTTTCAAGGGCGGTCAAAACGAGACGGTAGCGATAGAGGGCAATGGGTTGGTTGAGGGCTTGAAAATAGTTGGGATCTTGTGGGGACAGATAAATAGCCGTGACTTGATCAGCATCGATCTGAGCGGGGAGGGTGTTGATATAGCGATAGGAGGTGGTATTTTCCACTTGATTGAGATAGATCTGGGTATTGCTGCGAAACTCTTGCTGAAACAGCTCGCTGGCTATCCATCGGTCATTTTGGGTATCTAATTCGGTGCTGCGATCGCTAATGGTGGAAACCAACTGCCGTCCTTGGCTAAGAACCGTGGTTTGGCGATTAGGGAAGCCAGGGGCAACGGTGACTTGTTGCACCGCTGTATCGCCCAAGTAGGCTGCTGCTAAACTGCGACCATTAAAAGCCAGATCAGCAATCACAGGGGGTTTACGGGAGAGCAGTTCCCAGGGGGATATCCCGCTGAGCGTCTGAGATCTGACAGGCGTTGGTTCTTCCACAAACCGAACCACAAATTGAACGGGTTGATGAAGAAGGCGTTGGTTATCGGCATAGCCCGGTGTCACCAATTGCGGCGCTAAGGGGGCAGCCATATCTACTAAGGTACTGGTGACCTGCCAATCACCTAAAAACCAATCTGGATAGATTAAACTGCCCGTTGCTGGCTTGAGAACAGGTTTCCCTTGCCACTGGGGAAACGCACCCAGCCGCTCTGCTAAAGGGCTAGCCGCTACGGGCCAAGACCAGCACAACCAACAGAGGATCAATGCCAACCCTAGAGCGATCCACCCTCTCCATTGTCTAGCCTGAGAGGGTGGGGATTGATCTCGATCCTGCACCTGCACCACCATGATCCCCTGAGGGCTTAACCCACTGAACTAACAGGATCCTTGGCGAGGAACTTCTCCAGTTCGCTCAAGGCTTCCGCATCGACTTTGGTTTGCATGGGGCAAAACTTAGGGCCACACATGGAACAAAATTCGGCGGTTTTATAGATATCAGCAGGCAGGGTTTCATCGTGATACTCCCGCGCCCGATCTGGATCAAGAGCCAGTTCAAACTGACGATTCCAATCAAAATTGTAACGAGCCTGGGAGAGCTGATCATCGCGATCGCGCGCCCCTGGACGATGGCGGGCAATGTCCGCCGCATGGGCGGCAATCTTATAGGCAATCAAGCCATTGCGGACATCCTCGGCATCGGGAAGGCCAAGGTGCTCTTTGGGCGTGACATAGCACAACATCGCCGTGCCATACCATCCTGCCATTGCTGCCCCAATCGCCGACGTGATGTGGTCATAACCAGGAGCAATATCCGTCACTAATGGACCAAGGACATAAAACGGTGCTTCTGAGCATTCTTCCATCTGTTTACGGACATTAAACTCGATTTGATCCATGGGCACATGCCCTGGACCTTCGACCATCACTTGTACATCTTGCTCCCAAGCCCGACGGGTGAGTTGGCCTAAGGTTTTCAGTTCTGCCAACTGGGCATCATCGGAGGCATCATGGGTACAGCCGGGACGCAGGGAATCTCCCAAGCTAAAGGACACATCATACTTCTTAAAAATCTCAATGATGTCATCAAAGTGGGTATACAGGGGATTTTGCTTGTGATGATGGAGCATCCAACGCGCCAGAATACCACCACCACGGGAGACGATACCGGTGATGCGATCGCGCACCAAAGGCAAATGCTCAATCAAAATGCCCGCGTGAATTGTTTGGTAGTCCACCCCCTGCTGAGCATGTTTCTCAATCACTTGCAAAAAGTCATCCGCCGTCAGATTCTCGATGGTGCCATGCACACTTTCTAAGGCTTGATAGACGGGTACGGTGCCAATGGGTACGGGGGATTCATTAATAATGGCTGTGCGAATCTCATCCAGGTTACCACCACCTGTGGACAGATCCATGACCGTATCTGCCCCATACTTCACGGCTAAGCGCAATTTATCCAATTCTTCGGTAATATTGGAAGAATTAGGAGAGGCTCCAATATTGGCATTCACCTTACATTTAGCAGCAATGCCAATCGCCATCGGCTCCAGATTGACATGGTTAATATTGGCCGGAATAATCATCCGACCCCGTGCCACTTCTTCTCGAATCAGATCCGGGGGCAGATTTTCTCGCTGGGCAACATAGTCCATTTCTTCGGTGATTTGGCCTTGGCGGGCATAGTGCATCTGGCTAACATTGCTGTGGCTCTGACGTTTAGCAACCCATGAATGACGCATATTATTAAGTTCCTAGAATTAACAGCTTCCCTCCGCCGGTGCTAGCCGGTCTCAGGTTCTAAGGGTTTGATCTCAGCCTTCACATCCAAAGGCACCCCTAGCTTATTCAAATCCTAGCATTGACTCGCAAAGCTCATTCCTGCAATTTCTCTTAAATTTTTCAGGTTTGCTGGGGTGTCTACCCCAGATCTAAAACTTGAGATTGGCAAAAACTTGTGGCGATCGCCTTGACAACGCAGTAGGCTGGCAAACGGAGGGGAATTACCGATGGTATTGCTGCTGGTGGCTCCTATCCCGGCAAAACCCATGAACCGCAGCGACCGCCCTACCAACACCCAGTTGATGGGCTGAGCATCATGGATCAATGATAAAGAACATGAGACAACAGCAACACCTTTTTCGTCGATATGGCAGGATGATGGGTCTCGCCTTATCTGCCATCCTGCTCCAAGCAAGCCCTCTATTGGCAGCAGAGCGGATCTTTTTATCCTTCTCATTTCTAGAACGCTCAATTTCTGTACGAGATCTAGAAATCTATGCCAAAGAAGGACGCCTCAGCCGAGATCTAGCCCCCTATCTGAGCTACTTCAAGCCTGAACAACAAACACAACTACGAGCTAGTCTACTAGAACGCCTGAATCTGGATGCGGTGGCCGTCGCTCAATTTTTGTATACCCCCGTGGGGGAAGCCCTTCTTCATCGGATCCAACAGGTGGTGCGCACAAAATCCGGGCAAGGTAGCATTTTTGCCCTGCGCTCTGCTTTGATCTTAGCGGCCAAGGATCCAGAGGGATTAACGGCTCTGAGTGCTTTACGACATTTTCCCAATACTGGCATTCAAGTCGATGTCACAGCTGCTCTGAACATTCTCAACCAGGTTCAGGCGGCTGTCAAAACAACGAATGATGCCATTGCTGCGGTGATTCAACAATCCCAAGCTGAACCCCAAACGGACAGTTTGGCAGGTTGGTCCCTAGCCCAAACAGGACTGTACCGATGGCAACGCATCAGCCTGAATAACCTTAAAGATAATAGCGAGAAACGACTTGCCTACACAGGACGGGTTCGGGATTTATCCGCAGATCTTTATTTACCGATTACGCCCTCAGAACAACCCTATCCAGTCCTGGTGATTTCCCATGGATTTAACTCTGATCGCAGTACCTATGCCTACCTTGCCCAGCATCTGGCATCCCACGGATTTGTCGTGGTCATGCCGGAACATTCAGGCAGCAATGGCAAACAAATTGCCGAACTGTTGCAAGGACGCGCCCAAGATGTGATGGATCGCACAGAGTTCTTAGATCGTCCCTTAGATGTTACCTATCTGTTGGACGAATTAGAAAAGAAAGCCCAGTCTGATCCCCAGTTTAAAGGTCGTTTAAACTTAAAGAAAGTGGGCATCTTAGGTCATTCCTATGGCGGCTACACTGGCCTAGCCTTGGCGGGTGCTCCCCTCAACTTCGGGCAATTGCGGCAAGATTGCAACGCCAACTTAGACAACACCCTGAATTTGTCTTTACTGTTGCAGTGTCAAGCCTTACAATTACCGCCGAAAACCTATGATTTGGTAGATTCTAGGATTCAAGCCGTGATTGCCATCAGCACCATTGGCAACAGCTTGTTTGGAGAATCGGGCTATCGCCAGATCAAAGTCCCCGTTATGATGATCACTGCTGGGGGAGATACAATCGCACCCGCGTTGCCAGAGCAAATCCAGCCCTTTACCTGGTTGACGACACTCGAAAAACAGTTGGTCTTGATTAATAACGGCACCCATTTTTCTACGGGAAATACCTCGATCAGTTCAGCCAATGTCTTTCGCCAGTTCGCCACCTTAAACGGTCCGAACCCTGCCTTAGCCCGATATTATGTCAAAGCCTTAAGCACAGCTTTTTTTAGCCGTTATATTCTCGATCAAACCCAGTTTGCTAGTTTCCTCACCCCCAGTTATGCCGCCACTCTGAGTCGTCAGCCTTTAACCTTACATCTGACCCCTACCCTATCGCTCAAGCCGCCTCAACCCAAACAGGATTCCTAATGCTGGGTTTCCTGAATCTCCATAAACCGCCGGGAATGACCTCCCATGATTGTGTGGGGCGAGTGCGGCGCATTTTGGGGTTAAAGCGAGTCGGCCATGGGGGTACCCTCGATCCCCTGGCCACAGGGGTACTCCCCATTGCCTTGGGGTCAGCAACTCGGCTGCTGCCATACTTGCCAGAGCCAAAAGCCTATCAAGCCACCATCCGTTTCGGCATAACGACGGCAACGGATGACTTAGGAGGAGAGATCCTATCACAACAAACCGCTGGACATCTTGCCAAAGGGGATGTTGAGCAGGCTCTCGTCCGGTTTCAAGGTTGTATTCAACAGCAACCGCCTGCCTATAGTGCGATTCAGGTTAACGGTCAGCGGTTGTATGATCTGGCTCGTCAAGGCCAACCCGTTTCAGCACCAATTCGCACCGTCGAAATCATGGCGATTCAGGTACTGGCGTGGCAGTCTACCGAACGACCGGAAGTGGAGGTGGCCATCACCTGCGGTTCCGGCACGTATATCCGTTCCATTGCCAGGGATTTAGGTGAGTATTTAGGTACAGGTGCCACCCTAGCCCAACTGATTCGCACCCGCAGTTGTGGCTTATTCTTGTCTGATAGCCTCACCTTCGAAGCCTTAGAGAGCCAGGTTAGTCAGGGAACCTTTACCCCTTTATCACCATCGTTGGTCTTAAAACAACCGATCCTATCTTTGTCCCCAATCGCAGCCCAGCGCTTTAGTTGGGGGCAAAAACTTCCTGAATCTGATTATCCCGATGGCTGGGTACAGGTGCGTGATAATTGCGATCGCTTTTTAGGCATCGGCGAGATCCGCGAGGGTCTGCTCAGGCCTAAAGTAGTTTACCTCTGGAGTGAGGAATGAATATCTTGCAAAATCCCTAGACAGTTTCCAGAACAGCAGTGCTATACTCTGAGCCGACATCAGTGTTTTTCTCTTGAGTCTAATTCTTTTTCCCTATGCGTCGGTTTTCCCTGAACTCTCTTCTTGTCCAGAGCCTTATTCTGTTTCTAGGTACACTCGTCTGTGCGATCGCATTGCATGTCAGTGCAGTCCATAGCCAATCTGTCCACTCCGATTGGGCCAGTTATCAACCCATACAAATCTGGCGACCTGCCCATCCGACCAATTTTGGCAAGCGCTACAGCAAAGATATTAATGGCAGACCTGTCGATAACGCCTTAATTATTGTTCTCCATGAAACCGTAGTTTCTGCAGCAGGCACCGTCCGCGTCTTTCAGACCCCCCATTACAACGAAGCCGATCAAGCCAGTTATCATGCCCTCATTACACGCAATGGCACCATTGTCCACCTTGTCTCTGAGCACAATCGTGCCTTTGGCGCTGGGAACTCCGTCTTTGTGGGAGCCAATGGTCCAGAAACCGTGAAGACCCATCGCCTCTATCCCTCCTCGGTCAATAATTTTGCCTACCACATTTCCCTGGAAACCCCTATAGATGGTAATGACAACGGCAATTATCACAGCGGCTATACGCAATCTCAGTATCAATCCTTAGCTTGGCTGATTGCCCAAAAACAAATTCCTTACTCCCGGATTACAACCCACAAAAACGTGGATCGTTCAGGCACCCGCAAAGATCCCCGCAGTTTTAATCAACGGACGTTCAACAGTCTCCTACGTCGCTACAGTCAGATGGACGCATCCAAGGCTATTAGTCAATGAACTGGGACGAGGAATCTCATCGACTAAGTAACTTGGCTTGTTTAAAATGTGACTGAGCATCTCCTTCAAGATCTGAGTAAACCCATCACACACATCAGTCGTCAGGACTCCCATCCTCAATTCAATGCCAACAGACCTGAACTACTATCAATTATTAGACCTAACATCTGATGCCTCTAGTGACCAGATTCATCGGGCTTATCGCCAAAAAAGCAAGATATACCATCCAGACACAACCAAACTGGCAAAAGGAATTGCCACACAACAATTCCAGCTTCTGAATGAAGCATATGGTACCCTGAGTAGTCCTGAGCGCAAAAAACTCTATGATGTTCAGCTTAGACTGTCTACCCCGCAAAGCTATCCGCGCCCCCACCTGCAACGTCCAAATGTCACTCCTTCTATCCCCTCTATCGATATCCAAGAACGCCCCTTATCGGCAGGTGAGCTTTTTGCTCTATTCATCTTGGGTCTGACTTTCTTAGGATGTTTAGTACTAGCATTAATCATAGGGTGTACACGCGGCGAGGTGATCCTGCAAAATTTCCCTACCCTATCTGGCAAAATAAATCCTGCGTTTAATCAGGAGATTCAGGAAGCGCCTCCCACAGCTCCCACAACTATGCCAAAGTTTAAACAGAAAACCATGGGAACTTCTATATCCAAGACTCCTGCTCATTCTGTTTAGCAATCATCTATCAGTCTTTTTCTTCTCTATGACTCTTCCTCAATATGACTGAATCCTGCTTACCTGATCCGCAAACCCCTTTGTACAATCATCCTCTGCCTCAAATTGAGCAGTGGTTATTGAGCCAAGGGTGTCATCAAGACTCGCAAGATTTGCATTTGTGGCGTATTGAGCGTCCTCAATGGAAAGCAGAACTATGGTTAGATATTGAGGAATTATCTGTCGTTTACATCCCTGTAGATTCCAATCAGCGCGATATCCAACGCACCTTTAAATACTCTTTAAGTCGCCAAGATATCGAAGACGCCGTTTTCTCAGGTCCTTAGTTGATTGACCCGCCTCAAGATCGAATCGGCCTCCCTCGGCACTATTCATAGGTCTGATAATTATGGGATCTTACCAAAGCGTCGATGCCTATCTTGAAAATTCCGTAAGGCTTGATAAAATTCATTGCGATCAAAGTCAGGCCATAGCGTCTCGGTAACATACAGTTCTGCATAAGCCACTTGCCACAGCAGAAAGTTGCTCACGCGCATCTCTCCACTAGTGCGGATTAACAGATCAGGATCAATGATGCCTGAGGTATACAGGTGCCGCTCAAATAAACTTTCATCAATATCATCTAGACTCAATTGATTGTGTTGGACTTTAGCGGCAATTTCGCGGCAAGCTTGAATGATCTCTCGTCGGCCTCCATAGTTAGTCGCCACAATGAACTTAATGGTGTGGTTGTTTCTAGTTGCAACCATCGCTCGTTGAATTTCGGCTTGTAAAGACAGTGGCAGTGCCTGCAAATCTCCAACAAAGTGGATTTGAACCCCTTCCTCAATCATTTCTTGCAGTTCACGGCGCAGGACTCTTTCGAAGAGGGTCATCAGAAATTCAACTTCATCCAAAGGACGTCCCCAGTTTTCTGTAGAAAATGCATAGGCTGTTAGCGCTTGCACCCCCCAATCCTTACAACAGCGGAGCAGAGATTTCAGTGTATCGACCCCTCGTCGATGGCCAACGATTCTGGGTAATCCTCTTTGCTTTGCCCATCGGCCATTGCCGTCCATAATGACGGCTACATGTTTAGGAAGTCGCTGAACATCTAAATCTGAGGGTAGCTGCTTGGGAAGGCTGGAGTTTAAGGTCATATATTCTTGCGAGATCTAAGCAATGGGAAGATGGAAGAGAAAAGAGCCACAACTTTTTTGTTGATTGTTCGTCCTAAGCTTCTCAATCCCGGTGTGACGACTTCTCTATCCACCGACAGAATCAATTGATCGGCTAACAATTCTCTTAGTTTACTGCTAGTTAATGGGCGTTTCAGTTGACCTTGCTTTGCCAAAGAGATAGATCCTGTTTCCTCAGAAACCACAATACAGACACAATGATCCACCCGTTCTGTTATTCCCATTGCAGCCCGGTGACGTGTGCCCAGTTGACGGGAAGCTATTTCTTCTGAAATCGGTAAAATTACTCCAGATGAGACAATTCTGTCTCCCCGAATTAGAACTGCACCATCATGGAGTAAGGTGCTGGTTTGAAAGATAGTCTGGATTAATTCTCGGGAAATTTCTGCATCCAACTTTATTCCTGGTACCGAAAAATCTCTTTCATCCATGGGTATGTTACGGGTTTCCAGAATTAGCAATGCTCCTGTTCGATTTTGGGATAGCTCTTTAACTGCATCAACAATTTCATCAATGATGTTGTCGGGATTTTGAGTGACCTGCTGAGCGGGTCGCAGCATTTTTAGCAGTTCCCCTCGTCCCAATTGTTCTAGGAATCGACGCACTTCTGATTGCAGAATCACTGCCATAGCGACCGCCGATCCAATCAGTAAGAAGGTCAGTAACTGATTGAGATAATTGAGTTGCAGGAGTTTACTGGCAACAGTGGCTAAGACTAAAAACAACGCCTCTGACCATCCATAGGGTACGCCGCTCCGCAATCACTAACAGCAGCATATAGGTTAGGGCTAAAGCAAGACTAATATCAATTAAGGAACGAAAGGTCTGAACCCAGTCATGGTTTATCAGCCATTCCTTAACCCCGTCCATGCCTTTGGTCTAACCTTTCTATATACCCTTGTCAGTTTAGCTTTATCGTTATGGAGTTTAGCTGAAGTAAGCACCTCACTAGGAGAGGACACATCGTTAGTTTAGCGAGTTTGACACTCTTTATGCCCTCACCTAGACCAATGGCTTTTGGAGTTACCGGGGAAAACAGTCTTGACGTATGAGGTCTTGATAAGTTTCCCGTCTAAGGATTAAATTAGCATCTCCGTCATAGACAAGTACGGCTGCTGGACGGGGAAGCCGATTGTAATTAGAAGCCATGCTGTAATTGTAAGCACCCGTCCCCATAATCACGAGGACATCCCCCGGTTGACTGGGCGGCAGTGCCACATCTTTGAGCAGAATATCGCCGGACTCACAATGTTTCCCGGCAATGGTAACAATCTCGGTGGCAGCCTTATCCATACAGTTAGCAACGGCGGCACTATAGATCGACTGATACGTGATGGGCCGGGGATTATCGGACATGCCGCCATCCACAGCAAGATAGGTGCGAATATCGGGAATGTGCTTTTGGGCACCCATGGTGTAGGCCGTAACACAAGCTGGACCAATCAGGGAACGTCCAGGTTCACAGAGCAATTTGGGCAGGGGCAGTTTGGCTGTTTGGCAGGCTTGTAAGATGCCTGTGCAGATCACCTCAGACCACTCGTCAATACTAGGAGGATCATCGGATTCAACATAGCGCATGCCCAAGCCGCCGCCGATATTTAGTTCGCTCATCGGTAGACCTAAACTTTGGGCTTTGGTTAACCATTCGACCATGACCTGCGTTAAGTCTTGATGGGGTTGTAGCTCAAAAATTTGCGATCCGATGTGGGCATGAAGTCCGACCCAGTTGATTTGAGGATGGTGTTGAGCAAAGGCTAAGACTTGATCAATCTGCTGGGGGTCAAAACCGAACTTACTATCTAAATGCCCGGTGCGAATGTACTCATGGGTATGGCATTCAATGCCGGGAGTAAGCCTGAGCATGACGCGTGGTGGTGTTTTTGGCTGCGTTATGGCTATCAGTTCAACGAGGCGTTCTAGTTCTAACCAGTTATCGGCAATGAGGGTACAGCCAGTGGTCAGAGCCATTTCTAGTTCGGCAACCGATTTGTTATTGCCGTGAAAATAAATTACTGCTGGATCAACGTCTGCTTGCAGAGCCGTGTAAAGCTCACCCCCTGAAACCACATCTAAGCCAAGTTCTTCACTAACAACCAAGGCGCAAAGAGCCATGCAACTCCAGGCTTTACTGGCATAGAGGACTTGAGAAGAGCCGGGATAGTAGCGTTGAAAGGCTTGACGATACTGTTGGCAGGCCCCCCTGACGGTCTGTTCATCAACAATATAGAGGGGGGAACCATACTGTTCTACTAACTGGGGAACATCACAGCCCCCTACTTGCAAATGACCGTTTGCTTCAATTTGGGCAGACAGAGGGAGGAGTTGTTGATTCGGAGAACAGTCAAGGGCTGAAGGTTGCAAAAATGAAGTTGGATGGATATCTGCTGGTTGGATGGATACCATTTGGAAATAAACTGAATTGCACTGAGATCGAGAAAAGCTGGATGGGAGCTATCCGAGCAGTCTAGCATATCCACACTTCTATCCGGTCTGTCATTAATCTACACTTGGATAGTCTTAACTGACTTCAAATAGATATTTACAGAAATTAAACAAAAATATTTTTAGCCTAAAAGCTTTCTGGATATGGTTTTTGTGAATTCAGATGACGGTGATTCTCATGGATACGTGCTTAAAATACATCAAAAAAACACCAAACATACTAATTAATGGTGCAAATATGATATATTTAGTGCATAATAGTTACATTACCAAGTCTGCACATGTTGTATACAAGTGGCTTTAATGACTATTTTGACCGTTCCACAACTTCTAAACCTGAAATATGTAGGTAGAGCATTCCTCTGTTGGGTAGGCTACGCATACAGGTTTTTGCATTGCATCCAAATATTAAATGGAATCCCATCCAAATATTGAATGGGAATGAGTGCCACCTCCTGAAAAGATGACATCCATTTTTATTCAAATGTACACTCTTAAAACATTAAGTCAAGATTCTGAAAAGAGAGGTAAAACGATGAATAGTACTGCTTTGGGATTTAAGAATGATTATTCTAGCGATAGAGCCAACGAAGAAAAAAAACGGATGTCTCTGACTTTATCTGTTGATGCAGTTGAGAAATTAGAGTGGCTTGCAAAGGTTCAGGGCGGTATTTCTTTGAATGAGGCAATTAGGAGAGCAATTGCAACTGAAGGATACATACGCAAAGAAATAGAAGCTGACTCAAAGCTTCTTGTACAAAAGTCGAACGGAGATATTCGTGAACTGGTCTTTAGATAAGTAGATGGACACTGTTGAATTTAAGATAGTTGTGCTTGAAGTACTTATCCTATTCAAGAAGTATTCTCAGTTTAATTATACCTATCTACTTAGGTAAAATTGAAGTGCCTATAGATTCTGAAAGAGATAAACCGCAAGTGGAGGCTGATCCGTTTCCTTTAGGTGATGGATCAGTTCCAACAGGGACTGACCATGAATCTTTAACAAGCGCATTACCTATAGAAATAGACCCTAATGTTTCTTCTGAAGCTCTTGAAAAGTTAGAGCCAAGGGAAAGAGATTTTAATATTGTAAAAGCTCAGGAGGAAACAAGAAGTCTTTTAGCTAAGTGGCTTCTTGGTATGCTCTGTACAACGTTACTGGCTTCTTTTTTGGTCATGTCTTTAAAAAGTCTTAAAGATGAGCCAGATCTAAAAAATATGCTTACTCTTATAATCACCTCGCAGGGAACTCTGGTTGGAACTGCCCTAGGTTTCTATTTTGGTAAACAGTGAGATGCTGGACAATGTTTTTTAGTTAGAAAGTCATAGTCCAGATCTTGTCTTTAATCAACAAATTCTTTCTCTAAACCAACTGTGTTAATGTTTTTGTTGAAAACTTTCTCCTGAGGCTCATAGAGAGAAATAGATAGCTGATTGTTCACGATAGTGATGTCTACACGAATTCGTTTATTTTTATTTTCAAGCAAAATAAATATGCTTGATATCCCAGTAACTACAGTGAAACAAAAAATATAGTGCCAACCATCAAATTAAGGGTAGACGGGATTTGAAAGAGTGTATACATCAATTTCAAACAACCTACAGCTATGCCATATATTTATCAGTAGTTATTTTGAAGTTTATGCGATAAGTAGCGACTGTCTTGGAAGTTAAGAGATGAGGGACAATTTTTAACTTTAAAATGTACAAGGTAGAATGATGGTAACTGGGGTTTTGAGCTTATTATCTAGCTATTACTAGATTAATCATGCAATTATTAAGATTACTACTAGGGTTAGCTCTAACCATCGTTTTACCTCTTTTTCTACAAGGATGTAGTTTGCTGAATAATCGTGACGCTAACACTCCTGACCAAGTCATCGAGCAATATCTTCTGGCCTTAGAAAAAAAAGATAAACATTTGATGTTGCAGTTGGTGCCAGGAAGTTACGCTGCTGATCAGGCTGCTGAAGATAAAATTGATCAGTTCGGCGGCTACAAGATACAAGAACGTCAAGTTAATTACATCAAGCCTAAAACTGTTTTTCTAATAGCAAATGTGAAGGGGCTTTACGTTAATAGTGATGGTGTACGCAAGAAATTTGAGGATAGATTAACCATTGCCTATGAAGGGGGCGGATTTTTGCAATCTTATCAAGGGCGTTGGTGTTTGCTACTTGGCAAAGGGAATGTCCCTCCTCCTGAAGTACAGTCAGCAGAACCACAGACTGCCCCTCTTAAAAAGTCACGTTGAGGGTTTTTCCGTCTAACTAGCCTAGCGATCGCGACTTTTTTCCAAAATTTCTTGCAGGGACTCTGGCAGGTTGGACAAGAAATTATAGCCCGTATTTTTTTCTAGATAATCGATAGAGACTTGATATTGCCGCCAATTTGTTGTTAGCAGTCCTTGTTGATTGGGCATATCTACGGCAATTGTTCGAGTGTTTGGTGAAATGCCTTTGACCCCAAGATCTGTTTCATCCATAACAACGACAATTTTCCAAAGATGCTCAGGGGGGATGACTTTGCCTTTGCCGATCGCAGGTTTCTCACCATATCCCCCGGCAATAATAAACAGCTCTTTGCCTTTGTCCACTAAGTTGCGGCAATATTTCTCCAGCTCCAGCCAGGGACCTCGATTATTGTCGGGGGCCTGGGGCACAATATTGGTCATCACAAAGGTGGCAGAGTTATTGGTTGGCGTATTTGTGCGATCGCCAGAAGGGATCAGATGGCCGCGATCGTAGCCACTACGGGTATAGTCACGGGGGTCAACCTTGTACCAATTGACGGGTAAACTTGCATCCACGCGAAAATGATTGCCCCGCTCGATCTCTCCGAGCCAGGTTTGATCGAGTTGCCAACTCACCCAATTGGGAATGCCTTTTCTGCGGTTATAAGACAAGACATACTGAGGCTTGGACATCAGATAGTTATTGGCATTGGCCAAGACCACTCGCGCTTGGCTGGGATTCCCCAGAGCCAGATGATCAATCGTGGATTTCTCTAGATCGGGTGAGAAAAGACTGCAGCCGACCAACAGGAGGAGGCTAGCTAAGATGGCAAACCAGGGATGCGATCGCGTAATTTGAGAACCCATCAATATCCTTACAACACCGAAGCACAGCCAAAGCTGCCAACAAGACAATCATACGTACGATCTCGCCACAATGTTATAATTCTCAGGACTTACGCACTATACAAATGAACCATGTTGTGTAGCAATGAAAACAGGTTACTTCAGCCGTTTGCGAATCCTGCTTCTAGAGTTGAAATTATTGAGTAAAGAACCGGATAAAGTAAGGTCGAAGCGCTGAAAAGCATAGTTGCTATTTAGGTTTTTCTGTCAATGCGTAACTCCTGATTCTTACTAAAGTCTTACTTTTGCTAGTATGAAACTCACACGACTCTCAAGTAAAGGCCAAGTCATTATTCCCAAAGCGTTACGGGAAGCACACCATTGGCAAGTTGGCCAAGAATTAATGGCAATTGATGTCGGAGAAGGCATTCTCTTGAAAACTACTAACATCTTTAAGGAGACAACGCTTGCACAAGTTGCAGGCTGTTTGCACTACAGCGGAGCGTCTAAAAGTTTAGAAGACTTTGAAGAGGCGATTCGCTTAGGCGTCGCGGAGCAGTGGCATGGTCGCAGTTGATACCAACATTGTGGTTCGACTCCTTGTTCGTGATCATGAACAACAGTACCAAAAAAGATTGAATCTGCTTCAAAATCAAGAGATTTTTATCCCAGATACCGTCATTCTTGAAATATAGTGGGTTTTACGATTTGTCTATCAATTTCAGGCGTCCCAAGTTTGTCAAGCGCTACGGGATCTGTTTGGATTGCCCAATATATCGATTGCCAATGCCCGTTTAATCCAGCAAGTTTTGCAATGGCACGAACAAGGATTAGACTTTGCTGACGCTTTTCATCTCGCCCATAGCCAGCATTGCGCTGAGCTATATACCTTTGATGAAAAGTTTTGCAAAAAGGCCAAAGGGTTAATTCCTTGCAAGGTAAAGAATCCTTGATTCCCCTTCAAGATCACCAGCTAAGCCTAAAGCGTCATTGGGACATAGATTAGCAATAAGACTGCAACTCACCGCGTCGGCGAATATCTAGAGTGGCGCAGTGGAAGGATCCACCAAAGGGGGCAAAGTTGATAAAGGGGCACTTAATGGGTTCAAACCCCCAATCCTTAAAAGCGGCAATCAACGAGGTTTGATCCGCTTCTACAATCACCCGTTTTTCATCCAGCATCAAAACATTCAGACTGATCCACTTGCTGCACATAGATGGTACCCCCTTGATCGGATCGGGTTCGGGGGGCACCAGCATATCCCAGGATTTGAGAGCTGGAGGCAGTTTAGCCACGTCAATATATTCAGGATTGATTAACGCCTTGCCCGGTGCCAAAGGAATAAACGTAGAGTCGATATGCATGGGGGTGGGGCAGGAACTTGGAATTTCGTGAATTTGGTAGCGATCGCCTAAATGTCTTCTTAGCCAGGTAATGCCAGCTTGGTTAGTGACATTACTTTGGGTGACAAATAAATCCTGACCACAGCGGACAAAATCGGCTGCATCAAAAACGGGTTCAAACTCATTGATCACATAGCGCAGCGGTTCGCCCTTAGCCGGCGGCTGAAAAGCATAATCGTAGAGATCATCCGTTAATTCTGGCTTAGGGGCAGCCGTCCAGCGCGCCCCTTGGCCAAAATATTCTTTGAATAGGGGGCGGTAAGCATGGGTTTCAAAATAGCGACAGCGCCATGCCATCGGGGTTTCAATAATTTCATCCCCAATCACCATAAATCCATCGCGGGGGCAAGCCGTGCAAAACCCCTTGGAAGACCAATCTAATGCTTGATAGCGCTTGTTTCCGGGAATGATTTGCGGACGACGCACCACCACCCCTTCAGACTCTAGAATATGAATAAACTCATCTAATTCTCGTTGGGCTTTCTTGAGTAGAAAACCGGGATATTTTTGACCCGCAAAGATGCGGTATAACCGAGCCGTGCTGGCTGGAATATTGTAGGTCACTGTTACATGATAGGGAGGGATAATGGCCCCCTCTAGACGACCGACAATGACTTCTTCTAGGGGATCCCATTCGTTGTAGGAATTGACAGGACAGGGGGTTATAGTGGTTGCATTGGTCAAGTCTGTCATCAATTCCGTCATCGTTTCTCCTCACCTCTTGCCAACAACCTTTTGCCAGCGTCAGCGCCAGCCCAAAGGTCCCTCAGCACTTTATGGGATCTGGCGGCGAAAATCAATCTTGTCTGGCAGAATGGCCTCGATCTGTTGCAGTTGCAATACTAGGTCGAAGTCTACGAGGCCTTACCGCGAGGTAAAACTTCTGTAGACTGGACTTCAATCAATTGTTGCAACACGGGGATTGGGAACAACTTGGCAATCTCTTGATACGGGGCAATCGTACCATCGGGGCCAATAACATAATGTGTTCCATTCTCAAACAAACTATTGGTGACCACACCCGCCTTATGGGCGAGGGGATACCATTTTTCAAATTGGCGATCTCTTAAGGTGAGAATGTCTTGAGAATTGACCCAGTAAGCTTTCCCGACATAGCCAGTGGTGTCATAAAAGATTTGATGAATATGCTGATCGAGCTGAATTTCATCGGGAATTTGGGGTCGATAAAACGCTTTAATCTCCTCTTCGATCTTTAGCTCTTGCAAACGAGCATGCAAAGCTTGCTTGTCACCGGACCAATAGGCTTGCCGAGCAGGCTCATCCTGCAAAAAGGTGAGGATGATTGAGATGGGGACACCCCGAACCGTCAGGGAGGGTCCCAGAAATATCCCTAGGATCAGGGTAAGAATAGCAATGCCAGCACCGATGCTCAGCAGGGTTAAACGCTTAGGTCTTTTAGCCATACCCCTTAGTTTAACGATTCAGCCACCAATGGTTTGTATCACCGATCCAAATCAGTGTTAGATGATCTATTGTATGATGGACTATTTGTCTGTGGCCATCCATTGAGACCCATATAGACTCAGACTAAGGCTTGATAATTGACAATGCGGGCAAAGTCAGCTCCTGCTAAGCTCGCACCACCTACTAGAACCCCATCAATTTCAGGCTGAGCCATAATTTCATCAATATTGTCCGGCTTAACAGAACCCCCATATTGAATAGTGACGTTGGGATTGATTAAGCGAGAGCGAATCAGGCCAATCACACGATTGGCTTCACTACTAGCACAGGTATCGCCGGTGCCAATGGCCCAGATCGGTTCGTAGGCAATGATCAGGTTATTTTGATCCACCCCGACTAGACCTTGTTCGAGTTGCTGAAAAATGAGGGATTCAGTCTGATTGGCATCCCGTTGTTGTTTTGATTCACCCACACATAAGATGGGCATTAATTGATGTTTTTGGGCTGCTTTTAAGCGCTGATTGACGGTGGTATCTGTTTCGCCAAAATATTGCCGTCGTTCGCTGTGGCCAATAACGACGTACCGTACCCCGGTTTCCAACAGCATCGAACCTGAGATTTCACCTGTATAGGCACCCGTGTCTTCCCAGTGGATATTTTGAGCCCCCACTTGAACTCGACTGCCATGTAAGCTTTTGGAGAGTGTCGTTAGGGTGGTAAACGGCGCACATAAAATGACATCTCGATCTTCAGGGGTGTTCTCTAGCAGGGATAAAAAGGTTTGCAAAAACTCCAGGGCTTCTGCCTGGGTTTTATACATTTTCCAGTTGCCTGCAATCGCAATTTTTCGCACAGTATTGTCTTAACGCTTTTAACGTTCCGTTGAAGTTAACGCACTATTCAGTGTAAGGGCTTAGGTGACTCATGACCAGACCGTCAAGCCATCATCTTGCCACCTGCAATGACGATAACCCTCTGGCAGTAAGGCTCTCTTCAGCAAATCATGGCTCTTCTGGAGGAATTGGTGCTGTGTGTAAGCAGCAACTTGGGGTATTTTCAATTCACGTTTGGCAAAAACAATCTCGAAGTTGTATCACCTCTTACCGAATGGCAAGGCCAAATTGGTTACTGTGTCTTTACTGTAATCTAGGCTACACATTCTATGCGGTTAGAGCAACTGCAAGCATTTCTGTCGGTGGCCCAAACGGGGAGTTTCCAGCAAGCTGCCCAAAAATGTGGGGTAACCCAATCCACTGTGAGTCGTCAGATTCAAGGGTTGGAGGCGGAATTGGGACTGCCCTTACTCCATCGCGGCACTCAAAGTAAGCTGACCCTAGCGGGGGATCAATTCTTACCGCATGTGCGCAAGATTTTGACAGAATGGCAAAACGCCACGCAAGCGATCGCAGACTTACGGGCGGGTAAACAACCGGAATTGTGTGTGGCCGCCATTCACTCGGTGTGTGCTCACTATTTGCCACCCGTGTTACAAAAATTCTGTCAGCTCTATCCAGAAGTGCAGTTGCGGGTCACCTCTTTAGGCAGCGATCGCTCCTTGAAAGTGCTTCAGGATGGTTTAGTGGATTTAGCCATTGTCATGAATAATCCGCTGCTCACCAGTCGGCCCGAACATGTGGTAGACAAGCTCTACAATGAACCGATTCAAGTGCTGATGGCAGCAGCACATCCTTTGGCCCAATATCCGCTGATTCCGTGGTCAGAATTAGCAAGATTTCCGCAAGTGATGTTTAAGGATGGCTATGGAATGCAGCGTTTGGTGCAAGAGCAATTTAAACGCCAAGGTTTGGAGCTAAAAGCAGTCTTAGAGCTAAATACCCTGGATGCTTTTCGGGGGGTAATCCGTCAAGGCGATATGATTTCTCTGCTGCCTCAAGGCGCGTTGGTTGATTCGCGCCAAGATCCATCCCTGGCGATTCGGGATCTAGCCATTCCCAACACCACAGGCGTCAATCCTCAACTGAGCCTCACTCGTGAGGTGGTGATGGTGACGACCCAAGATCGACTGTTAATTCCACCTATTGCTAATTTTCGGCGTTTGGTTCATGATTTTTTCATTTCCAAGCTCCCGGACAGCCAAACCCGATCTGGGCAACCCCTAGCAATGTTCGAGGCTGAGTAAAATTAATCTTAGAAGAATGGCAAAACAAACGGCCATGAGTGAGACTTTTCGAGAATTCTTGCGGAAAATTGGTAGTGGCAGACATACTAGCAAAGATTTAAGCCGAACTGAAGCCAAAGCTGCCTTGGCGATGATGCTGCACCAACAAGCTACCCCTGCTCAAATCGGTGCCTTTCTGATTTCCCATCGGATTAAAAGACCCACGGGTGAAGAGTTGGCGGGTTTCTTAGATGCCTATGACGATCTAGGCCCTTCCTTACCTCCCTTACCTAATAACCCCCCCGTTGTTGTCTTCAGTGTGCCCTATGACGGGCGATCGCGGACCGCACCGACCTTGCCCCTAACGGCTTTAGTTCTGGCGACGGTGGGTTGTCCTAACCTCATGCATGGCGGCGATCGGATGCCCACCAAGTATGGGGTGCCCATGATTGATCTTTGGCAAGGGTTAGGGGTGGATTGGACCCAGCGATCCCTCTTATCCATTCATCAGGTGCTGGGCAAGACGGGATTGGGGTTTATCTATGTGCCAGAGCACTTTCCCTTAGCCCAAGGGTTAGTTGAGTATCGCGATCAAATTGGCAAGCGACCGCCTCTGGCAACCACGGAGCTGATGTGGCATCCCTATACAGGAAAGCCTCATCTGATTGCTGGATTTGTGCATCCGCCGACGGAAACCACGATGCGGGAAGCCTTTACCTTAAGAGGAACACAGCAATTCACCACCGTTAAAGGTCTAGAGGGCAGTTGTGATTTACCGCGCGATCGCAAAGCCATCATCGGCACCCATTCCCCGGAGAATGATCCCCCTTGGCAACGGCTGATTCTCTCAGCAAAAGATTATGATCTGGGTGGACCAGAAGTTCCCTACGATTCCATGGATCAGCTGATTGCCCAAATGCAAGCCGTCTTGCAAGGCCAAACCTGTGAACTCATGCCCGCCGTATTGTGGAATGCGGGATTCTATCTCTGGCATGTTGGCAAATGTGCAAGCCTGAATACGGGTATTCAGACGGCAGAAACGCTACTCTTAAATGGCAGCGTCGGCCAAACTCTGCGACAGGTTCAGGAAATCCTATCTGCTCTTTAAGCATATATGCAGTCTTATTTGATCCATGAGCTGGTATCGCCCGCATCATTAGTTCAACGCCTGAAAGGGTTGGTGCTTAGTGTTAAAATAACGATGATTGAGTCAGTTGAGGTGGATACAGATTGGTTCGCAAAATTTAATACGGTAGGAGGAAAATGGTCGCCACTCTTAGTAAGCCATCCTTTCTGATTCATGAGATTCAGATTGAACAAGTAGGCAACTGGAATTTATTCAAATTCAGTGAGCCTCTTCAACTGCGAATGGAAATTCTTCTAGAAAAGAAAAAATCTGATCAGATTACGACCGATGAAATTGCTGAACTGGATGCAATTGGAGAGTTAGATCGCATTTTTACTCATATCAACGCGATGCTCGCCGCTCAAAATGCCAATCAGTAATGAACTCAAGCAATCTGTCCGAGAACGTGCCAAGTATTTGTGTGAGTATTGCCATTCTCCAGAACGACTGAGTGCTAATCGGTTTACCGTTGATCACGTCATCCCCCAATCTTTGGGCGGTTCTGATGAACTTGATAATCTTGCGCTTGCCTGTCGTCGTTGTAATGAGAGACGTTACAATTTTGTGGCTGGTATTGATCCAAAGACTCAGGAGATCGTTCCTATTTTCAATCCTCGTCAGCAGAAGTGGGAAGAGCATTTTGTTTGGCTAGATCAAGGCATTGTGATTGAAGGAGTTACACCAATTGGTAGTGCAACCTGCATTCGCCTTGATTTGAATGATATCCGCTACCCAGAACATGATTCCATTCGAGAAACAAGACGGTTTTGGATAAAAACCGGGCTACATCCGCCACAGGGTGATCCGCACCAAGTTTGAAGTTGCGTTGTTGCCAGACAGCTAAACAAGTCGATGAAGCGGACGGACGAAAGATCCGGGTGGTGATGCCAAGGTTATCTGCCGCTGCTTATCTTAGTCGTTAGCCCTCAAATTTCTGGTGGGGGCAGTTCTGTAACACTTTCAGTGGGTGGCGGAGGTTAAGTGACTACAAAATTGTCTAAGTGGAAGTGGGTTCAGGTCACTTGCTTGATACGTAAAGCTACAGGATTTCCTAAACTTTTTTAAAGATTTTCGATTATCTTTCGTATACTCAGTAGTTTTGAAGGGCAAAGTATATCCAGACAAATCATCCGACTCTTTTAACCCTAGACACTTAAAGTTATGCCAAGTAGGGATTCTAAATACTATTTTGGTCGTCTCAACATAGTTTCCGCGTATGAAGAAGAGAAAAAACAGTTTTTGGAACATGGGCTAAATTCAGGAGTTTTAATTTCTGAAAGGAACTATACTTGGGGATTTTTGAGATTGAAAGCGTTGTAGAGCAAGATGATTATTTATCCGGCTTTTTAGTTAAGTACCGTCCTCTTGATCCCGAACAATTTGTAAACACTGAAACCCGAGAAATCGAAGAGCAGGAAATTAGAAACCGTATTACAGCAAAATTAAGATTTTTTCTTCATATTAGAACGGGAATTATTGCATATCAAGTTGTAAGTCAAATTAATGAAAAATCTTTTCGTGAAAACTTTGCAAAACTCTTAGAAGCATCATATAATAACCTTTTTATTGATGCAGAGGTACAAGCAATTAATCAAGAGGAATCTTTTTTTGAGGCTGTAAAAAGTTTTGATTCAATCGCAAAAGTATCCATTTATTTACACCCATCTAATCCAAGCAGTAGAGATATTTGGAAAAGAGTAGATGAGAGATTCAAAAATCTAGGATTAGAAAGTTATACAGAAGTTTACAAGTTGAAAGCAGATCGTAGCAATTTAGACATTGAAGGAGATGAGGAAATAAACAGTAAGTTACATATGGCTAGTGATGGTTATGGAAAAGCCAAAGTTCGAGGGAAAAAAGATGGAGAGTATGAAACGGTAACTACTGGAGACAATCCTATTGAGGCAGAAGTTGAAAATTCAGTCGAAAACACTGAACGACCTCAAGAAATTCTGAAGCAGATATTGCCAACATTCAGAAGTTTATTTAATAGAATTCGAGGTTGAGATAAGGAAGAAATTATGCCTCCCTCTAATAGAGCAAGTAAAGTAAGAAGTATATTATTAGCACCTGATATTCTGGTGAGCTTGCTCATAGCCTTTCTAGTTTGGTATTTGTCTCCGGATAAAATCTCCAACGAGTTCTCAAGAGATATATACAGCGTCGGTATTACAGTCCTTTCAATAGTTTTTTCTGTTTACTTTGCAGCTCTTGCTATTATGATATCTTCCAGTGATGATGAGTTCATAGAATTCTTAGAGCAAGAAGGTGGTTATACTACATTAATTGGAAATTTTAGATTCTCTCTTGCTGTTCTACTTTTTGCGCTAATTTATTCAATTGTTCTATACACTTTAACCACAGTTTGGTTCTATAACAAAAGAGTTGAGCAATCAGAATACCTATTTATAATTTTTATTTTTGCCTCAACTTATGGACTGTTAGCAACATTTGCTGCTTCAAATGATGCGATCAATTATGCTCTTTATAGGGCTAAATTCTTGCGTTTAAGAAGGGAAAAAGGGGTTCGTACTTTACAGCAGAAAGACAGTCATGAGCCATAACTTCTCTGAAATGAAGAAGGCTAACAATTCAAATGCAGCGGACGGGCGAAAGCCGCTGGTGCTGAGTTCGGGGTTACTTGCCGCTGCTTATCTTAGTCGTTAGGAGCTTCCCATTTTAAGTTTGAGCGCTTTGCACGATCCCACCCTAACCCTCCCGCGCTACGCGCCGCTGACGCTAGAGCCAAGGGGAGGGAACTGGATCTTTGATTACCCCCCTAGACCCTAGCCCTTTCAGGGCGGCTTCGCCCAAGGGGCAGGCTACGTCAAGAGCAAGGAGGGATTTAGGGGGGTAATGCAGAGTCCTTTGTCTTCACGATCAATTTGAAAGCTGCCATGCCCAAGAATACGTCTGAGAACGCTGTCTCTGCCTTGATCCTCGCCGGGGGCAAGAGTTCACGTATGGGTACGGACAAAGCCTTACTCTGTTGGCAAGGTGTGCCTTTATTAGCGCGGGTCTGTCAAGTGGCACTGCAATGTTGCCCTAGGGTTTATGTCCTAACGCCTTGGCCAGAGAGATATCAGTACCTGTTGCCTGAGTCCTGCCAAACCCTAACTGAAGTAACACCTGGGGAAGGACCCTTAGTGGCCCTTGCCCAGGGTTTAAGGCATATCCAGACCCCCTGGGTTCTTTTGCTAGCTTGTGATTTACCGCTCCTCAACCCAAAGATTTTGCAACGGTGGTTCACGAGTTTGGATGGTTGTGAGACAATGGCTGCTGTTCCCTATCAAGATGGGCGCTGGGAAGCTTTATGTGGTTTCTATCATCGTCAAGGACAGCCCCAATTACAATCCTTTCTTGCCCAGGGGGGGCGATCTTTCCAACAGTGGTTGCCCACTCTTCCTACCCAGAAAATTATTGTAGATGCTGAGGCCGCATCGATGCTGTGGAATTGCAACTCCCCTCAAGATCTAATGTCAACGGAGATTTAAACCGATGCCAACCCCCTCACCGATGCCGGCTGAAGATGCCTTCATTTTTGAGTTTGAAGAGGAGTTTGTCGATGATTTGCATTGCATTCCCATGGCGGTGCGGTTCAAATTGGATACCTGTGGCATCAAACTGAAGCTAGCGCAATGGAATCAATTTAGCCAAGAGGAACGGGAGCAATTCATCTTCCAACCCTGTACATCCGAGGATGAAATTGCAGATTACCGCGAGTTTCTGAAAGATTTGATTTTTATGTATTCCGAAACAGAAGCATCGGAAATTCCCGTCGCCGAAAATCCGCCTTGGCTAGATATCTCAGTAATCCCACCTGCATTAGTGACGAAAGCCCAAGATCACGACATCCCCCTGAGCCTGCAACAGTGGCAGAATCTGACGCCACTGCAACGCTTTGCCTTAATTAAGCTGAGTCGCCCCAGTCATGAAAGCAAAAACTTCCTGCCAGCTTTGCAAGAATTTGAACTGATTTAGCTAGTTTTAGCCCATTTTAGTGAAGAGCAGCGACAATCACGACCTGTTCGATGGGGCGATCGCGCAATAAACGTTTGGGCACTCCCCCCGGTTGGGTCGCATAAATCCCACTGCCGTTGGTATAAATCACATTCCCCTCGGCATCAACATCGTAAGAAATGACACCCTCGCCAATGACTTGTACCTCCCCCTGGGGACGCTTACAAACCAATTGCCAAGACCGAGGCACGAGTGCTGGGGAATCTTGATCACCAAAGCGCCGATTTTTTTCGGCTTCTGCTGCGGTGTTGATGACATTTCCCCAAATCAAGAGATTCTGCTTGGCCTGCACTTGGGGCTGACCGGATTTCAGTAAGGGCTTGCCCGTGTAGGATTGTGTAAAGACATTCAGCCACTCATAGATTGCTCGCACCAATCGCAATGGCATCAAAATAATATCCTTCAAAATACTAAGGACATGCCCTCGGTGTTGACGAGCCTGATAGGGCCGCCGGATGTAATAGAGGGAGCCATCCGTTGTCATTTTGGGAGCCAGCAGATCATATTTGGGATCGGCGGCGAGGGTCGTCATTTCCCCAGTCTGGAAATCCAACTTTTCAATGGTAAACGGGCTTTGCTCCACCAAAAAGCCCTCTTGATTCCGGGCAATTCCAGCCGATTGAAAAACCAGAGCTTTCGTGGGTCCTGGAAGCCATTGGGGAGCAAGATCAATCGAATCGCCAGCGGTAATTTCCTTGGGTCTGGCTCCATCAATAGACATCACGGCAATGTTTGCTGAACTATCCTTGTGCATGACGGTACAGGCAAACTCATTTTGCTGTGGATGAACATGCAGATGTTGAACGGCAAAATCGGAATGGTGAAACAGACGCTGTTCCTTTTCTAGAGAAGCATCTAGTGTAAAAACCCCCGTCACATCTCCCACGGCTAAGGTATACAGCAATTGCCCCGGACTGCTGGAACTGACGGAGCGAATGGCAATGGGCAGTTTTGCTTCGCCCAAGGCTTCCATTTGCTGGAGGAAAGCCGCCGGGATCAAGCCTGGCATCGGATTTTTGTCTTTCCAGGCGTTGCGGCGCTGACTTTGCAGGGTACGTTCTTGGACTTGTTGCCCAAACTGACTGTCAATGGTGCGAACTGGATGATCGCCTAACTTGAGGTGTAACTTTCCACCTGCCAGATATGCAAAGTTGAAGCTCATGGGCAATGAAATCAAGGGTGTAGAGATCTACGATAGCAATTTTATAGTTCCCTGTCCTAACCAGACCTGACGGATCTGAATTCTGGCCAATATTGCTGAGAATAGTTTGAGAACCTGTTGGAAAAGTTTTTTGTAAGCCTTCTCCAGCAAAGATCTTATGGCAAATAACAAAAGATGTCCTTATTTCACCTCTGTTGCCGGGATTCAACGCTTCCATTCATCAAATTTTCGCTAAAATAGAAGCAAACGCTGACAGGAGTAGAATTCTCCTACTTCAACCAACGGGCTGCATCCTTGGCATGGTAGGTGAGAATCATATCAGCCCCGGCGCGCTTAAAGCTGGTGAGGGTTTCTAAAACAACCTTTTCTTCATCCACCCAGCCATTTAATGCGGCTGCTTTCACCATTGAATACTCTCCGGAGACGTTATAGGCAGCGACGGGTAGGTGAGAAGCTTGCTTCACTTGCCAGATAATATCCATGTAGGCTAGGGCGGGCTTCACCATTAGCATATCTGCGCCTTCGGCAATATCGAGTTCAATTTCTTTAAGGGCTTCGCGGGAATTGGCCGGATCCATCTGGTAGGTCCTGCGATCGCCAAACTGAGGCGCAGATTCAGCCGCATCTCGAAAAGGACCATAGTAAGCAGAAGCATATTTGGCTGCATAGGAAAGAATTGGAATATCGGTAAAGCCCCCCCCATCTAGACCCGCTCGAATGGCGTGTACGAACCCATCCATCATCCCAGAGGGGGCAATAATATCGGCTCCCGCCTTAGCTTGAGAGACAGCGGTTTTCTTCAATAGTTCCAATGTCGGATCGTTGAGAACCCGTCCGGTGAGATCGCCGATTTCTAAATAGCCACAATGCCCATGTTGAGTGTACTCACACAGACAAGTATCCACAATCACCAACAAATCTGGCACTGCTTCCTTGACTGCTGTCGTTGCTTTTTGGACAATGCCATGATCGTGCCAAGCGCCTGTGGCCTCTGGATCTTTATCTGCGGGAATCCCAAACAAAATCACCGCTGGAATGCCCAAATCGTAGATCTGCTTAGCTTCTTCTACTATCTTATCCACAGAAAGCTGGTATACCCCCGGCATGGAAGACACTTCCTGAGAAATGCCTTCTCCGGGCACGGCAAACAGGGGATAGATCAAATCAGCGGTGGTGATCATCGTCTCTTGCACCATCCGGCGCAACTGGGGATGACAACGCAGACGGCGAGGGCGATGAGCTGGGAACATAAGCGCTTACCTAGGCATAAAGAATAAACAGGGCAAGGATAGACCTACACGGCCTTAACCCAAATCTTATTACAGTTCCTGACATCTGTTGACAAACAGCGCTTGATGAAGAATCTTGGCAAACTCATTGATGGCCTTTATTTAACAATGGAACGAAAATGGTCGCTAAGGTATTCAGATTACTGAACGCTTTCTAAAGGTAAACTGTCCCTGGATTGGCCATAACTGAGACACTAAAGTTAAAGAATCGTTGATTTATAATGCTTTTAGGAATTTGTTCAAAACTACCCAGGCATCATAAATGGGACAGTACTGTTTTCATGAATTTGCAGAGTTTTGACTCCATCAGACAAGATTTAAGCATATATACTTATCACATAAACTTTTACTGGAAAGGCGTTTCAGCCTTAACGACCAAAACGGGCCTATTGATAAATAAAGGCCTATTTACACGGAACCGGAACCAAGAGTGGCTTGACTGACTGAACAATACTTAAGAGACATCCAACATTCTGTTTAGCCTCGTCTCGTTTCGTCTCAACCTATGGCTCTAACCAACAGCAGCATTACTACCTTGGCCAATCTCCATAAAGATTTGCTTGAGTGCTTGCAACGCCAAGTGAGAGGGATGCTCGTGTGTGCCATCTGCCGATGTCGAGACTTGACCACTGAGGGCACTCAAAGTGTCTTGGATGGGTTGCAATAAGTCTTCAGAGGCCTTGATCTTACCCCATAACTGAGCTAACTCCGCCTTTTTCTGCTCTAATTCTTGTTCTTGCTGTTGCAGATGATGGTATTGATTTTCTTGGTCAGTGGATGCGTCTGTGACGGTGTTGCAGGTGATCTGGAGGGAGGCTTGCAAGTCATTGAGTTCTCTTTCTAATTGTTGCAGCGCCTGTTGCTGTTTTTGTTGCTCAGTCTCAGCGAATTCGACAATTGGCGCTAGATCCAACGTCGAGGATTGATGGAACTTGTTTTGTTGCGATCGCTTGCGTTGATGCAAGACATCTTGGTGAAAATAGAGAACAGATTCTCGTTCCTTCAGCGTTTGTCGCTGTCCTTCCAGGGTTTCATCCAACAAGCGAAAATGCTGACGTTCATCCTCTAACTCTCCCGTCAGACTCAGTTGATCATACTCGCTAGCCGTTGCAATTTTCGCTTCCAGCTCCTCAATCGTTTGCAGTTGATAGTTCAGCTCCTCTTCTTGATCATTAACAAAACTTGACAACTTTACCAACTCTCGATTGAGCTTATCAACCATTGCCTCAAGCTCTTCAATGGGCATATTTCTTAAGGTTTGCAAATCCACCGCATGATCACCTCCGGTGCCCTTAATTTGCCTCAGGCTTTGAGAAAGTTGAGTCTGAACTTGCAATTGTGTACTCAACCAAGTTTTCTGTTCCGTTTTCAGGGCTAAAGTCTCCTCCTGCAACCTAAGCTCTAGTTTCGTTTGGTTCAAAGAGTCTTGCGTTGCTCTCCAAGCTTGCCAAGCAGTTTGCAACTCAACTTGCTGTTGATCAACAACCACTTGTTGTTGTTGCGCTTGTTGGCGATCTTGGTCTAAAGCTTGCCAAGCTACATTAAGCTGGAGATGTTGTTGATCAACCCCAGCTAACAACTTTTCTGGATGAGCAGCACTCCCCACCATGGCATGATCAAGCTGATTCAGTAATTGTTCAATATGGCGAACTTGCTCATCAGATAAACCAGCCTCCAATTCACGCTGATTACTGTGTAAGCGCCCCCAGCCTTCCTCCAACTGCTGACGATCCTGTTCCATTTGCTCCTTAAGCTGGAGAATCTGATCTCGCATCGCTTCAAATTCCTGACGCTGTTGTTCAATTTTCTCAGCTTCAGTTTCTAGAGTTTGTAATTCCTCCACCCGGGTTTCCATATCCACTTCCCGGCGAGTTAATTCCTGGCTTTGGTATATCAAAGACTGCTTCCAACCTTCAATTTCCTCTTCTTGAGTGCGAAACTTTTCTCGCATCCGAGAAAAACTCTTTAGAATACCCACCAATTGACGTGTTGCATCTTGAATACTTTTGAGTTGGTGATTTGCATCCATCTCTACCAAAACAAGGACGCCAGCGTTATAGTCATTTGCAGCATCCGCTGAAAACAACTCTTCACCAGATATAGGACTCCAATGATGCTCAGATTGCTTTTGGGCTAAGAGCTTTAACTCCGTCTTTGCACCCATAAAGCCATTTTTCTTGTGTACTTCGGCAAGATACAGCACACCCATTATCCTCTTTATCTATTCTGCAATCTGAAGCTTGTCAAACTAAAGTTCAGTTTTCTGACTGGCAAGGGATTGAACCCAAAGCAACGATTGAACCCAGAATGACAAACACTCAATGTAAAAGCATAGCTTTTACCTCTATCTATGGTTAAGAGTCCCCTTCCTAAAAGATTAGCCAACTTCAAGAATTTAGCCAATACTCAATTCTCATCGGTACATGCTCAACTATAACAAGGGAAAACAATCTCTCCCAAGTAAATAGTTCCCAAAAGGCTTGGCTTTTTTTGCATATTCTCAACCAAAGTAAATCCACCTTCAGAGACGCCATTCCTTCTCAAAAATAAAACCCGCCGAACTGGCAAATTGTATGTTAAGGGAGGGTATCCTAAGTTCGCAGGGGTTCAAACCCAGTAGAACCCCCTCCCTAAACGTCATGGCAATAGACAAATCCACGGAACCAACAGAGCTGTGGATCTGTCAACACCAAGTTTAGAAAAAATCTCCGTTTCCTTCAACAAACTGAGTGTAAGCAGCCTTAACGAAGAGGTCAAATAGCAACAAATGCAGAAAGTTTTAGTAGTTGATGACAGTATTACACAGCGGCAACTGATGAGCAATGCCCTCACAGATCTGGGATTAACGGTATTAATTGCTACAGATGGGATAGAAGCGCTTGAACAAATTGAATCAACACAACCTGATATTGTGGTTTTAGACATTGTCATGCCTCGGATGAATGGCTATGAAGTCTGTCGCAAGATCAAGTCTAATCCAACAACTCAACATGTACCTGTTGTAATTTGCTCTTCCAAATCAGAAGAGTTTGATCGATATTGGGGGATGAAACAGGGAGCAGATGCTTATCTCATAAAACCGATACAGCCCCAAAAATTACTAGTTACAGTTAGGCAATTACTAGAAGGATAGATCCCTATGGTGAGTCATCAAGATATCATCCTTGAACAAGAATCTGGTCAGTTTTCCAGCTTACAAGAACTTCAAAATCCTGAAGGAGACCTGTTTTTAAGATTTTTTATAGCATCAGGCCAAGAATTTGCCTTGCCTGCGCAAGAGATCCGGGAAGTCTTAGCTTTGTCCCCCGAACAGATTACTCCTATCCCCAATATCTCCCCGATATTGATGGGGGTCCTGAACTTAAGAGGCCAAGTTGTTTGGGTAACAGATATCGGCCAATTTTTAGGTCATACCAAACCCCTAGATACGGATTCTCAGGAAATATCCATCATCGCCATTGAGTCCCAAGATATTACTGTAGGTCTAGCGGTAGACAAAGTCATGGGTATGGACTGGTTGGACTCCGATAAATTGAGCCTTTCTCTGAGCGCCTCCGATAATATGGCTCCATTCTTAAAGGGGGAATGGGTTCTCAACAATGGTGCCAACCCCTATTTAAGACTTCTCGATTCAGAGGCAATTTTGAGATCTGCGCGATGGGCAACTTAATCTATATCTAAGCTTGATTCAGGAGACTATTGACTATATTGGTGTAGTTAGATTTTATATCCCAATATAACCCCTTATTTTTAGTCACTCTTAATCGTTAAATTCGTCCCAGATAATTTTAAGAAGGCTTTCTATTACAATCAACTATTCGTTTATTCGCTTCAGTTAGTATTTGACTTAACCCAGTGGCAGGAGCAGGAAGATGGCATTAAGTACTCAATATACGCAAGACTATCAACAAGCAGTGAGTGACTATATGAAAGGGCACTACGAAGAAGCTGCTGCAACAACCGATCATCTTGTTAGAGACTATCCTGAAGATCCTAATCTGCGATTATTGCGGGGACATATCTATAGTTGTCTGCAGCAATATGAGATTGCCAATCAACAATACAAAACGGTACTGGAGTTAACCCATGATCCTGAATTGCTCGATTGTGCTCGCAATAGTTTGGCTGATTCGAGCCAATGTTTAGAAGCTGGCCACCCTCCTGTTGAACCGATATACAACATGACCAATGGGGTCGAGACGCAACGGCACGAAGCCCAGAATGTTCCATTTTCTGCTTCACTTCAAATTAGCTCCGATCATGAGGCTCGATCTGCCAGTGAAGATGATATGAACCCTTTCGCGGTTAAACTCCCTTCCTTTGATGATTATACTTCCGCTCCCCTAGTCGCTCATGATACAGATAGTCAACTATTGGTTGCGGATAGTTTTGCCGATGGAGAAGATGATACGTTAATCATGCATAAAAATCATTCAACACCCAACTCAGAAAATTCAGACCCTCGGGACTCCAATATTTTCAGCGGATTGGAAGCAGATAATGCTATTCAAAACGATCTCTTAGAGAATAAAGATGTCCCCGAAGAGTTATTTGATACTGCCTTTGCAGGCCAGTCCGGTTCATGGGATGAACCCTTTGATCTGGCTGGACAGCATGCACGGCCATCGCCTGATGCAGATGCATTGGGTGTTGTCGATCAACCAGAATTTCCCTTGTCAGGGATTGATCTGTCTGAAGAACTATCCATGGATGGGTTTGCAGGTCAAGGGGAACTAGATCCCTTTGATCCAGAGGCAGACTTTGAGACAGACTTTGAGCTAGATCCAAGCCTATTAAATTTAGCCGAGGATGACCAAGATCTCATTGGAGATACAGGTCTTATCAATGTTCCCCATAATGCACAAGCCGTAGAACTTGACGGACTAAACCAGGCTTCAGATTTGTCAGTAGCTTCGCAGTCTGGTTTTCTAGTCAATGATCTCAAAGGGGGAACACTTTTTGCTGATGGGGGTGCTTCTCCTTTTTCTAAACGCTCTAGCGGGATTTTAGCACCCTTAACGAATGCCTCCTTGCAACAAAAACAATTCATCCTGTCTACAACGGCTGGTGTTGTTTCCGCAGCAGCTGTGGTGGGTGTGGGCGTGGGAACTCACTCTTTCAATACAACGACGGGCTTAGGTGCTGCTGCAGCAGGTCTAGCAGGTGGTATAGCAACGCTCACCGTAGGGCAGATCATGATGCGGCACATTAAAGCTTCTACCAATGACTTGCACACCCAATTAACTGCTGTAGCTCAGGGAGATTGGAGTGTGCGGGCAACCGAATTCTCCAAAGATGAATTTGGGCAATTGGCTACCAGTTTTAACCAGATGACTCGCTTTATTGAGTCCACGACTGCTGAAGTGCAACGGAAAGCAGAAGAACAGGAAAAGGCTAAAGAAGACTTGCAGCGACAGGTGATTCGGCTCCTAGATGATGTAGAAGGCGCGGCTAGAGGAGATCTGACTGTGCAAGCAGAAGTGACAGCAGATATTTTAGGGGCAGTGGCAGACTCCTTTAACCTTACCATTTACAATCTCCAGAAAATTGTTAAGCAAGTTAAAGTAGCTGCACAAGAGGTGAACAAAGGGGCTGCTGAGAACGAAGAATTTGCTCGCAGTCTATCTTCTGATGCCTTACGCCAAGCTGAAGAACTCGCGGTTTCGCTGAATTCTGTGCAAATGATGACATCCTCGATTCAAGAAGTGGCGGAAAGTGCGCGATCTGCAGATCACGTTGCCCAACAAGCCACTGAGGCGGCTCTCAAAGGGGGTGAATCTGTAGAAAGTACGATGGCTGGTATTCTGCAAATTCGCGAAACAGTGGCTGAAAGTACGCGTAAGGTGAAGCGTTTAGCAGAATCTTCTCAAGAAATCTCGAAAATTGTTGGTTTAATCTCTCAAATTGCTTCACGTACTAATTTGTTGGCTCTAAATGCCAGTATTGAGGCCGCCCGTGCAGGTGAGTCTGGCCGAGGTTTTGCAGTGGTTGCTGATGAAGTGCGTCAACTGGCTGATCGTGCTGCTAAATCATCTAAGGAAATTGAGCAAATTGTCTTGCAAATTCAAGGTGAAACCAGCTCGGTGATGATGGCCATGGAAGAAGGAACACAGCAGGTGATTGAAGGGACTCAACGGGCTGAACAAGCCAAACGATCTTTGGATGACATTATTCAAGTGTCATCACAGATTAAACAGTTGGTTGGTTCTATCACCACAGCGACGGCTGAACAAACGGAAACGTCGCGCTATGTGTCTCAAGTGATGCAATCGGTAGAACTAACAGCCCAAGAAACTTCGCAAGAAGCCCAGCGGGTGTCAGATTCTCTAAGGGGTATGGTGAGTGTTGCCAGTGAACTGCAAGCCTCTGTGGAGCGATTTAGAGTGGAAGGGACTGAATTCTAATGGGTCAACATTTAGATTTCTAAATCTAGTAATTTATTGTTTTTTTACAGAATCCTAAGGGAGAAGGTCATGCAGCCAGAACAGCAGCGAATTATGGTCTACTTTATTGAGGAAGCCAAGGAACACCTCAATACAATTGAACATGGTTTGCTGAATTTGCAGACTGTTGTTGCCGATTCTGAATCTTTGAATGAAGTGTTTCGAGCAGCCCATTCAGTGAAAGGGGGAGCAGCAATGCTGGGTATTCACAGCATTCAGCATATTGCTCACCGCCTAGAAGATTATTTTAAGGTTCTCAAAGAACATGCGATTGAGGTTGATCAAAAGCTTGAGTCTTTATTGTTTAAGGGATTTGATGCCCTCCATATTCTGACAGAAGAGCTGGAACAATCCTTTAGCTTGTCAGAGGAAATTTCTGAAAAAACTTTGCAAGATGTTGAACCCGTTTTCGATGAACTGAATGACTATTTAATTGCGATCGCGGGTCCAAAGGTTGATTTAAGTTCACTATTGACGAGCGGATCAGCGCCGATGGCTCAACCAGAGGTAGTGGTCCAACCAACTGTTCTAGACGCCCGATGTATCGAAATTTTCCAACAGAATGTCTTACAGCATTTGCGAGAAATTTTAGCTTTATTTAAGCAACAAGACTCTGGAGAGAATCGTCAAGCCTTAACCAAAATTTGTCAGAATCTTGCTCAAATTGGACAAGAGTTTAAACTGACGAGTTGGTCTGAATTATTGGAAGTGGCGGGTGTGGCGATCGCTCATCCTGAAAATTCTTTTGCGACCTTAGCTGCAGTAATTATTCCCACCATCAAGGAAGCAAGAGACCTCGTTTTAGCTCAACGGGCAGCAGACGTAAAGCTCATTCCTGAATTACTGAATCTGATGCCTGCCTTTGATTTTGCTGATCTAACAAATCCAGTTGGCTCTTCTGAAACCGATGATTGGTTAGGGTTATTTGCAGAAGAGGATGCAGGAATATTTGTAGCTGAAACAAGTTCCGATTCGTTTTTGGATAATTTGTTTAATGAGCCAGCATCTATCCCTGCTGTTGTGGCTGAGACTCCTGTTCCTGCTGCGACAGTGGCGGACAATTTTGTCGATCTAGAGACTCTCTTAGCTGAAGAAACACTAATCCCTATTGTGGCAGCGCAGGAGGATGATTTCACGGATTTGGCTAGACTTTTAGACGAACCCAGTCGCCCTGTTGAGAGAAAAAGCAAACCGGCTCAAACCCACGCTAGCACAAAACCACTAAGGCGTAGTGGCACTGCTCAGACAATGAAAGTGCCCGTCAAGCAGCTTGATAATTTAGGGAATCTGATTGGTGAGTTAGTGGTTAGTCGTAACTCCCTTGAAGATAGTCAAAATCGTTTGCGTCAGTTTTTAGATAATTTATTGTTGCAGGTTCAACAACTCAACGATCTAGGCCGTAACATGGAAGATTTGTATGAGCGCTCCTTGTTAGAAAATTCTTTATTAAGCAGCCGCAAACAGCAAGTTGTGGTTGGCACCACCGGGTCTAGTACGCACTCTACCGGTCAACAGTTTGATGCCCTAGAGATGGATAGTTTTACTGGGTTTCATACCTTATCTCAAGACATGATTGAGCGTATTGTGCGTGTCCGGGAAGCTGCCTCAGACATTGAGTTTATTGTCGAAGGTACTGACCAAGTTACGCGGATGTTTCGACAAATTACGACGCAAGTTCAAGAAGGGCTAACTCAAGCGAGGATGGTGCCCTTTTCTCAGGTTGCAGAGCGCCTGCCCCGAGCTGTACGTGATATTTCTGTTAAATGTGGAAAACAGGCAAGGCTGGAACTGGAAGGGCGTGACACCTTAATTGATAAAAGTATTCTGGAACGATTGTATGATCCGCTCACGCATTTGGTTAGCAATGCCTTATTTCATGGCATTGAATATCCCGACGTTCGCCAATCTTTGGGGAAAGATGCAGAGGGGTTAATCAAGTTACGAGTATTTTACCAAGGAAACCAAGCGGTCATTGCCATTACGGATGATGGTGCAGGCATTGATGTGGATCGGGTAAAAGCTAAAGCAATCGAGAAAAATCTGGTCACCCTAGAAGAAGCCAATACCCTTTCTCGGCAAGAAGCGTATGCCTTGCTATTTAAGTCAGGCTTCTCGACTCAGGATCAAGCTAATGATTTAGCAGGTCGAGGGGTAGGGATGGATGTTGTTCGGAATAGCATTCACGAAATGCGAGGTGTCATCAATACCGATTCAGGAATTGGTAAGGGAACAACCTTCACGATTCGACTCCCCTTGACCCTCAGCATTACTAAGGCTTTATGTTGTGTGAATAATTCGACACAAATTGCCTTCCCAATTGATGGTGTGCAAGATGTAATGGATGTTCCGAGGGAACAACTGTACCCCGATCAGGATGGGCAAATGATGATTGTTTGGCAAGATAAACGATTGCCCTGTAAGCCTTTAGGAGAGTTATTAGCCTATAACCGTAGATTCAAGCGTAGCAATGCCTATGGTGCGAATACAACCAAAGATGTTGGTATGGCGTCTCTGGTGATTTTGCGGAGTGCTGATGATCTGGTTGCTGTGGAAGTTGAACAAGTGCTCGCTGAGCAAGAAATTGTGATTAAGCAGCTCTCTGGCCCTGTTCCTAAGCCTATGGGGATTTCTGGTGTGACTGTCTTGGGCGATGGTGGCATTATGGCTATTGCAGATGTGATGGAGTTAGTGGACCTCTGTTTGGATCGCGTGGAAGTGAATAGCAATCTCTGGAAGAGCATTCTTGAGAATACAGAGGTGGAAGAAGCTAATGATCCCATGGTGTTAATTGTGGATGATTCTATTACCGTGCGGGAGCTGTTATCGATGACCTTTAATAAGGTAGGCTATCGAGTTGAACAAGCCCGCGATGGTCAAGAAGCTTGGGAAAAATTGCGATCGGGACTGCCTTGTGATCTTGTCTTTTGTGATGTGGAAATGCCCCGTATGGACGGCTTAGAGTTATTATCTCGTTTGCAACAAGATGATGATTTGCAGGATTTACCGGTGGCAATGTTAACGTCCAGGGGGGCAGCTAGACACAAACAGATGGCGACTGCATTGGGGGCTAGGGGATACTTCACTAAACCATATCTAGAGGAAGTTTTACTAGATGCAGCTCAACGGATGTTGAATGGAGAAATATTAGTCAAATAATCTATTCTGCACAGATGAGCAATGATACTCATGCTCTGGATGCTTACTCTAAAGCGTTACACTAAGGCAGTAAGTGAGTGTAAGGGGCTATTTCCATACCGGATTTCCAGCATTTATTTCCGTTCCCGCTTGATGCGTTTCAACAGCAGGCCATTGCTGCTCTAGACGCGGGTAACTCGATTGTTGTTTCTGCGCCTACAGGCTCAGGGAAGACGGTCATTGGTGAGTATGCCATTCACCATGCCTTAAACAATGGCCAGCGGGTCTTTTACACGACACCCTTAAAAGCCCTTTCTAATCAAAAGCTGCGAGATTTTCAGAAGCAGTTTGGTGCTGATCGGGTGGGATTGTTAACCGGAGATCTTTCGGTGAATCGGCAAGCGCCTATTATGGTGATGACGACGGAGATTTTTCGCAATATCCTGTATGGTACCCTGACAGAGGTTTTGGATACTTCCTTAGACGCTGTGGCCTCGGTCATTTTGGATGAGTGCCATTATATGAATGATCGGCAACGGGGTACGGTCTGGGAAGAGTCGATTATTTATTGCCCGACCAATGTTCAGCTCATTGCTTTGTCGGCAACGATTGCCAATGCCCAACAATTAGCCGATTGGATGGACTGGGTTCATGGTCCGACGCAATTGATTGAGTCAGATTGGCGGCCTGTGCCCCTGCAATATTATTTTGCAAATGCTAAGGGGTTGTTTCCTTTACTAAATGGAGAGCAAACTCAGATCAATCGGCGTTTGCAGGCTCAAGCTAAAAAGCACCACGGTCATCGCCATCAACGCCGTGTCGATAGTCCTGATGTGATTGCAATTTTGCAGCAGTTGCGAGACCGAGAGATGCTGCCAGCGATTTATTTTATTTTTAGTCGCAAGGGGTGCGATCGCACCGTCCAAGCCACTGCCCATCTCAACTTACTCAACCCCGCAGAATCCCAGAAGATCCGCACCCAGATTGCCCAGTTTCGCCACCAAAATCCCGATATTGGTCAACCCGAGCAGTTTGTCGCCTTAGCCCACGGTATTGCTGCCCATCATGCGGGTCTGCTGCCCCAGTGGAAGACCTGGGTGGAAGAACTTTTTCAAGCTGGCCTGATTAAAGTGGTGTTTGCCACTGAAACCCTGGCAGCGGGGATCAATATGCCAGCTCGCACCACTGTGATTGCCAGTCTTTCTAAGCGCACCGATGTTGACCATCGGCTCCTGAGTGCCTCAGAATTTTTACAGATGTCTGGGCGAGCTGGACGGCGGGGCATGGATGCCCAAGGCTATGTGGTCACGGTGCAAACTCCCTTTGAAGGCGCTCAGGAAGCAGCCTCTCTGGCAACGGTCGGTCCTGATCCGTTAGTCAGTCAATTTACCCCTAGTTATGGCATGGTGTTGAATCTGCTGCAAACCCATACCTTAGAGGAGTCCAAAAACCTAATTGACAAGAGTTTTGGTCAGTATCTTGCCCGTGTCCAGCTTTTACCCCAAAAGCAAGTTATTACTGATTTGCAACAAGAACTGAGCCAACTACACAGCCAACTCGCACAGGTGGATGCAAGGGCGCTAGCCAGCTATCAAAAACTGCAACAACGCCTGAAAGAAGAACGCCGTCTGCTGAAAATTTTGAACCAGCAAGCCCAGGACTCGCGGGCGCAGGAATTGGCAGTCCTGCTGGATCAGGTTCAACCTGGAACCTGTGTGGGTTTAGCCCAACCTAAATCTCAGCCCCCGTTGGCGGCAGTGGTAGTCACCCCCTTACCCAGTTCAGGTCAGTTTCCCTACTGGGTGTGTTTGAGCCAAGACAACCGTTGGCTAATTGTCTCTCGCCGCGACGTAATCAGCCTCAATGGAGCGTTGGATCCTGGAGTGCTGCAAGCACTACCCTCACCGCCCGCCTTGCCCTCAAAACCGGGGTCATGGCAGGCGGGGGATGTCACAAGTGCCCAGATCGCCCAACAAATTCCTGATTCTCCCTGGCAACCTGCCCCCGAAGTCGGACAACAGCAACAGCGGCTGCAGGCCGTAGAGGCTCAAGTTCAAAACCATCCTGCCCATGCTACGCGCCACAATCACAGTAAATACCTGCGCTGGCAGCGGCGGGTGCAGGCGATAGAAAAACAATTGCGCGATCGCCAGACTAAAATTAGTGCTCAATTTCAACAGCAATGGCAAGCCTTTATTGCCCTTGTGGAAATATTACGTCACTTCCACTGTTTGCAGGACCTGATGCCCACAGCCCTGGGCAAAACCACGGCTGCCCTGCGGGGTGAAAATGAATTATGGTTGGGGCTAGCCTTAGCGTCTCAAGCCTTGGATGCATTAGCCCCTCAGTCGCTAGCTGCGGCTTGTGCGGCACTGGTGATTGAGACTTCCCGCACCGATCTATGGACCCAGTTCCGTCCTCGCTCGGAAGTTCGCCAAGTCTTAAAGGAATTGCGCCCGTTGCGATCGCAATTGCTACACCACCAAGATCGCTACGATGTGCTGTTTCCGGCTAGCCTTGAGACAGAATGCGTAGGCTTAGTCGAGGAATGGGCATTAGGGATGAGCTGGAGCGATTTATGTGCCAGCACCAGTCTAGATGAAGGAGATCTCGTCCGTATCCTCCGGCGAACCTTAGATTTTCTCTCTCAAATTCCCCATGCACCTTATTTGTCCTCTGGGTTACAGCAAAATGCTCGGCGCGCCCAACAGCTCATTAATCGCTTTCCCATTAATGACGCCCTTGAGGTGTCGTTGAATCCATCAGAGTCTGAAATAGGCATAGCAGAGATGGAGAAAGAAGTTTGAGGTCGTTGCAAATGTGCAGATCGCCCAAATGGACACAACTGGACTCGAACCAGTGACCCCCACGTTGACATCGTGGGGTTTTGCATCCTTAAAACACTTACGGGCTATAGATTTCAGCGCTTCATAAAAACGCTTGTGGGAACATTGTGGGAAAAGCCCTCAAATTAAGGGCTGTAGCATTCGGTGCATTGGGTTCAGGTTTGTGGGAAAAATGCCAGCTTGGATAAGAACCTACTGGGGGAAATTGAAGGGTTGCTGACACCAGACGCAACCAAACTAAATCCCCTCCTAAAATAGGGTAAATTTGCTACTAATCAATAAGTTTTACTTAAATATTTTTTGTCACTGTACTACTCTTACAGGGCAAAGGTTGCCTTGCTGAGATGGGTTCCAACAGAGCAACCTCATTGCAGCTACTCCCTACACAGCCAAGTTTTCAATCACCAGCCGCTCACTCATGTTTAAGCGGAAACGCCCATAGGGATTGATATGGAGGTAAAACAGTGGCGTTAACGCCCTCACATCTTCTTCCTGCATACGATTCATCCACGTGGACTCGGAAAGTACTTTTGAATCATTAGGGTATTGATATAGACCAAGCTGATTTGCAGTAAGTGCAGGCAAAGCATTGATAGCTCTTGCATCGCCGTTTGATTACTTGCGAAGTCACCATTCTTGCCATAGAAGATGAAGTCATTGGCACTATTCCAAATCTCAACGACATTCAAGCCTTCATTGATTTCTTGCCGTAAGGCTTCATCATGCAAATACTGGCACAAGAAGATCGTCTTGATGGCTCACCCTAATTCAGCCAAAGCAAGGTAGGTGGGGTGCTTGATGTTATTGCGGGTGAACCGACTTAGAATGGCTTCAGGTTCGGCGGTTCCTTGCTTCATCGCGGTTGTGAACTGGATCATTTGCTCATATTGCTCCCGTACCAGATCCCAACGAATGGATCCCTTTAAAATCGCCTTGAGATGGACATACTTCTTCTTCTGCCCAGACACTCGCAGATAGAGCTTTTGTTTGTTAATGCCCTTGAAGCGGGGCATTGACCTTTCCCCGAGAAAGAGGACATTTCCGAAGAGTCGATAACCGAGGGGAATATTCAGATGAGTCAAAAACCCCTCAGAATCTTTACAGACGAGCAGAAGGCAGAGGCAGTCAGGATTGTTAATC
>JAAUOM010000240.1 GCA_012034865.1 Acaryochloris sp. CRU_2_0
GAGCAGTATGTCGCCCGTCCCCTAGCTTCTCGCTGGGCAGTCCACCGCTATCAGGTTGAGGACTTGCGGGGATGGGTGGCACAGTTCACCAATGAAAAGCTTGTTGAGGCTCCTGCGGTTGAACCTGAGCCGGAACAAGCATCTGTCGCTGAGGATGAGGAGCAAATTAGCGAAGTGGAGGAATCCCCTGTTGCACCCCTCCATCCCTCTGAAGAGGATGACTCCCTAGAGGATGAGCTGAGCATCCCGGAAGACCCGGCTCCTGTCCCGGCCAAGCGCCGGACTACCCGGAAGGCCACGGCATCGATGGCCGAACGTCGGCCAGTCGAAGACTATCGCAGACCTGATTAAGGAGGAAGTGGGCAAAGCCTAGCCATGCACCGATACCTGGCCTCTGGGGGGAGCCTGGGGGGCTGGGTGGTGTTATCTTTGGGGATGTAGGTGGAAAACGTATGTCACTTATTACCATTATGAAGCAGAAAATCATGAATTTAATCAATCATCTTGTAAGTGCAATCTACAGAGCACTTCGTCCTCTACCAAGGATTGAAAGAATTGAAAGAATGCGGTTACATCTCTACCAACGGCAGCAGAGCAACCATTATAGAGGGATATATGATATTGCCCTCGATATTAAGCTTGAGCGACATACAAAAATTCTTGAAAATATTATCGCAATGAAGACAACGCGCTGAGAGCTGCATTCAAGGAACTTGATGCTGAATTTCCTTTAGCTGTTGAGCTAATTGCGGAAGAGAATTGAGCTTATGACAGATCGAAAAATAGATCGCAATTCCCAAGAGTCGATCCAAACCGACTATGATTTTCTAAACGAAATAAAGGAGAAACTCGAATCTCATAGAGACCGTCCAGATGTAACCGTAATGGAATATGCCCTTGACATGGTTACTCACTGGATCTCAGAGTTGGAAGATTTAATCGTTCCAGGCTAGACCCACTATCTGGGGGCCTGGTGGCTGGGTGGTTGGGTTCTGCTACTATTTCCTTAGCGTGAGGACAAAGCATGACTTCCATCCCATCTCTTTCAAGGGTTCAATTAGAAATTCTCAGAATTGCCAAACAACATTCCGGTGAAATGCTCCATCTTTCCTTTGAATCGCCGATTTTCGACAATGGTGAGCCACCAATTGGGTATCCATCCCTCCTCCAAGAACTGATTGATTTAGGTTATATCGAAGTTCAATTCAATCAACTTCTGAGTGATTCATCACGCTTTCAGAGAGATTCCTGGCAGGAATACTGTGCCAATTTAGAGCTGCCCTCTATTCGGGCTTGGGAGTTGTGGCGACAAGAATTTATCGCGAGTCAGGAGGGATCGACCCACGTTCTTTTGCCTGGTGAGGACTTTGAAGATTTTAGCGATGCGTGGATTCAGGAGATAAGGCTGCGGGCTGCTCAACCTAGTAAAAACTAGAGGTTGAAGTAGAATGAAGAGCACAAACACTGGAGGGGGAATAGAGAATGCGCCGCAAAAGAGTCCGAGTCTATCTCACTGCGGCGATCGCTGCGTTGGGGCTAAACCTCTTTGAAGTGATGGCGACACTCAACCCCCCACCGCTGGCAACTGCTGCCCCCAATCCTCAGACAAACCTACACTATACCGCAGCGGTTTCTCGGCTGAAGCAGAAAGATCTTCAGGGAGCGATGAGGGAACTCAATCAAGCGATCCAGCTTGATCCATCTCTGGCAGATGCCTATACGCTTCGGGGAGTTCTCTTCATGGGTGAGAAGAAATATCAGAAAGCCATTGAGGATTTTGCTCAAGTTACACATCTTCAGCCTAAGAGTGCTGAGGCATATATGAATCTCGCCAAGAGTCAATTGATGCTCAAGGATTATCGGGCAGCCTTACAATCAGCAACCAAGGCGAAACAGATTGACCCGCAGAACCAGGACGCTTCTCTTTTGGTGAATTTGGCTCAAAGTCTGGTTGATTCTGCCCAATAGTTTCCTAGGATTCTTTGCTCAATTCTTGCTCAAGTCGCTCAATCATCGCTTCAATATCTTTCAACAGTTTCTTCTGTTGGGCGGATTTTGTTTGTGCTGTCTGCAATTTTTGGAGCGATCGTAAGGCTGCTTCTACCTGTTTTCTAAATCCGTCATTTGTCGGTTTTAGATTTGAGTGATTACCTTCATTAGATGCCAAGTAACGTTCAATAGTTCTTTGGCTTTTCCCTACAATCATTGACAATGTAGGTCCAACTGATTTTTGTCCTTGTTTTGCGCGACCTTTTGAGCGGTGGTAGCCCGCAGCCTCAAGTTTGTCTGCAAGTTCTCGCACTTCAGCCGGAGTGTAGTCTCTACGTTTCTCGTTCTCTGTTGCTTCAATTGCTAAAGCCTGAGCTTCATCTTGAGATGCATCAAACTCGTAATTTCTAATGGGAATGCCCTTGCTGAAATGCTTATTGTAAGACTTTTCATCGACTTTCTTAAGTAACTTGATTGCGGCTAAGCGATGCCCGCCTGCCAACAACCTTCCTTTAATATCAACAGCAATTGGCTGAATTAGTCCCAGAACAGCAATAGATTCAGCCAATTGATCAACATGGGCTTGATTGAGCGGTCGAGTATCTTCGGGTCGGGGCAAAATTTTATCTAGAGGGAGAGTTGAAGTTATGCTTGATGAGGATTGGTTTAACTTGGCTCGTTCAGCACTCGTTTTTACCCCAGAAAATGGAGACCTAGCCATCCTTCCACCCCTTTAAGATTTGAGATCCAATTTCCTCATAGTCTTGCATTGCTCTCTTGCCAGCTTCAGAATATCTTCCTACAGGGATACCCTCATAGGCGGCATCACGATATACCGTAAAGTGCTGAATTCCACTCTTAAATACCTGTAACTCTTTCTCATTAAAAAGTTCAAGAGCTGCGTTCAATAACCGCTTGCCCCTTGGTGGCAGTCCGGTGAGCAGAATTCGATATCTATTTGGGTATGGTCTAAGAGTATCTGCTAAAGCTAGAGTGGCACGTACATCAAAAATGTCAACCTTAGAGGGAATTAAAAGGAGAGTCGAGCTTTCGATCAAATCAGCGAGTTCATTAGGCTCTGTACGTGCAGGTGTGTCTACCACCAGGATCTCGTATTCAGGCAATTCTCCCGAAGCATCAGCTACAGCGAAAGGGAGATCGAAAGGCGAGGACTCAGCCCAATCGATAACGGTTCGATTAGGATCACCATCAGCAAGAACTACACGCCTTTTAGGTTTGCGAGTAGCAAAATATTGACAAAGATGAATTGCACTTGTGGTCTTACCCACACCGCCCTTAAAGCTTGCAATCGTAATTATCATCAGCAACTTGCTTGAGAATCTCGAAGTTAGAATACCATTGATTCATTAAGTAATCACTAGATTTACCGCTATCCCCGCCGAAAATCCCAAGGCATGACAGGGTTGGGCTGACTCCAGAAATTTAGTTGTTGCGATCGCGCCTTATCTTCTGCCGCAAGATATAAATCTGCGGTAGCCGCACATCCATCAAGGTATCGA
>JAAUOM010000241.1 GCA_012034865.1 Acaryochloris sp. CRU_2_0
CTTACGCACTTGGTCGGCCTGCACTTCCGATAGGTGATACCCAATTGGAATACCACTTTTACCCGCTTTAAACAACTTGATCAGGTTGTCTGGGGAACGCTTAACAATAGGAGCCAAAACCTTGGCGATCGCATCGGGCTGTTCTTGAAATAAAAAAGGATGGGCAAACAGGCGAAAAACAGGTTCATCCTTCGCCAAAATATCCCCCCTGCGATCCACAATTGGATAGCGAAAAGTTCGCTGGGGCAAGGTTCCCAATTGCTGCTGTTGGGCTTTGGTGTATAGGAAAGGAGCCGCACGCACCTGCAAATAAATTAAGCGAGCAAACAATCCCACTAAGCCCCCAAACAGCACCAACCAAACCAAGAGCAAACGCAAACGTTGATCCGTCACCCGGTGGGGTTGTTGCGCTTGAATTCGAGCCTTAATCGCGTCTCGATGGGTTTTTGAGGGAGAGGAAGGAGCGGGCATATAGGAGCTATGAAGATAACATTAATAGCCAATGGGTATAGTATTCAGATCGGTGATCTCCCTTGGCGGAGAAGATACCGATTTAGGCGAACGCACAGGCGCAGACTGATAAAAAATCGAGGTTTTAGAGCTTTTGGGGATATAACCCGCAGGATCATTTTCCAGATTTTCGGAGATTTCGTGCTTGCGCTCTTCGTTGCGGGTTAACCACTGGCGCTGATCTTTTTGGAGTTCTTCTAGCTCAGTATATTGATTGCCCCAAGATTGCTCAGTATTTACCCGCCAAGCATACACAGGCAATAGCCCCATCACCAGCAACAGTAAGAGGGGGGTTGAGATCTTGCGGAAGGCCATTAATAGGATCAACCAACTGGGAAACTGAGGTGAGCTGGGATTGATTAATCCTAAAGACGGATCGGTTTGCTGTTTGGGCAGATGCCGGGACAGTTGAGCTGAAATGGAGGATGGGGCAGGGTGCGACGACAACACAGGAACCCATTTAGATCTACCGACAACGGCCATAGTCAACTCCTCAAACCCAGAAAAATGGTGGGCAACACGTTTGAAATCTTTGATGTGTGGCAATTTACAGAGCTTGCCACCTGCATTATAAATGCATAAATTCACAAAAGTTGCCAGAATACTTATCTTTTGTTCACATCTTAAAAGGAGATGCCAAAAGATTGATGGCAAAGGGTTTGCAAATTTCGGCTCATCATGCAAGATCTAAAGTCAGCATCCATACCAGGGTGGTGAGATGACAAAGCCCCAAATGCCTTTTAGTGATGATGATTCCGAGACTGCCGTTGAGGAGGAGACGATTGACCCCTTACAGAATCCTCCTAGTTGGGCTCACCAAGAGAACCGGATTCGAGATTTAATTCTCGACTACGCTATTGGCGTCTCGATTCTGGCGCTCATTCCAGTTCCACGGTTTTTTACTGCGAAAATCTTGCTGGCGGCAGGATTAAACCTGAAAATGATGTGGGATATTGGTCGTCTTTGCCAGTTTTGGGGGGGCAGGGACCCCTGGCGATCGCAGGGAATCTGTTTGGTGGAATCGGGGCCTTTGCTATGGCCTTGACGGCTTGGTTAACCGTGGTTGGGATTGGCATCTACATACCCTATGTTAAGGGGCTAGCTTTGGCCGCAGCCTTCTTTACTTTAACCTGGAGTATTGGTCAGGCCACTAAGCAGTTTTATGGCAGTAGCTATGGCGATGGGCGCACACGGAGATCATAATGCGGATCAAACGTCGGCAAATTCTATTGGCAGGGATGGCAGCGGGTGTTGCCGCAACGGTTGGCAGTGATTTTGCCAGTCGTCAAGCGAAACGGAATCGTGACAAAGCCCTATTGGCTCTAGCAACGGAGGGAACTGGCGATCAAACTAAATTACTGAAGCAAGTGTTTGCAGCAGATGCGGAACGCATTAATGCAGGCTCAACCCTGCAAGCGATGGCACCTGCAACTCGACCCCTAGTTCCCTACGATCGCACGGTTTCGAAATTACTGATTCAATGCAGCAAGTTAGCGACACAACAGTATCTGACTGGTAAGATTGTGCCTGCCTACGATGGTTCAATTAAAACGTTACCCGCTTACTTTAGTGAGCTGGATAGCTATACCCAATTGGCCTCCTTTAAAGGAGAGGATACCGAGATTGAAGATACGATCGAAGTTGAAGTGCCCACCACCGCCCAACGAGATAGCCCAGATGCCCTGGAAGTGCAGGCGAGTCAGGTACAAGATACGGTTGGCCAAACGATAAAAGCTGCCATTCAGTTGAAGCAATGGTCTCCGGTTTATCTAGGTTTTGTGCTGACCTCGAAGACTAGAAATATCATTGTCTTCAGGGGCACTCAAAGAAATATTGAGTGGCTGTATAACCTCTATGCCCGTCAGCAAGATTTCGAAGATCCTGAGTCTGGAGAATTCTTCGGTCATGTGCATCAAGGGTTTGTCGCTAATTATCGCAGTATCATCCAGCCCATCCCGGTGGACGTTGCTGCTCAACTTGATCCGTCGATTCCCTGCTACATCACAGGCCATAGTCTGGGGGCATCCTTAGCAATTCTGGCCTCTATGGAACTCGCCTATCGCTTGCCTGCTCTGAAGCCTCAAATTCGGCTCTATAGCTATGCAGGTTCGCGCGTCGGCGATCTAACGTTTGCGACCACTCATACTGAGTACGTGCCTAACCATTATCGGATTGTGAATGCGGCGGATATTGTCCCCCTATTACCCCCGCTGCAATCGCTTAGTGGTCAATATCTACACACTGGCGAAGAATGGTCATTTCTCTGTCAAAAAGGAGATTTTCTGCCGAACCATGTGGTAGACCTCTATCGAGAGGCGGTCACTCGTAAGGTAGAAACGAATAAGCGACCATCCCATCCGGTTTCAGGTGATAAGTAATATCATTGCTTGATCATTAGGCTATAGATCGGGGTTAAGGAGGGTGGGGGAGATAGGGGAGAATGTGCTGCTCAATGGCTGTTGCGCTCGGCGAGGCGGAGTTTGGCGGAGCGGGCGCGGGAATTTTCAGCTTGCTCTTGCGCGGAGGCAGTAATGGGCTTTTTGGTGATCACTTGGAGTTGGGGATTTTGCCGAAAATGGGTTTTGACAATCCGATCTTCGAGGCTATGAAAACTAATAATACCGAGGCGACCGCCCGGTTCTAGCCAATTGGGGGCGGTATCGATAAATTGCTCTAGAACCTGTAATTCTTGGTTGACGGCAATGCGCAGGGCTTGAAAGACGCGGGTTGCTGGGTGAATTTTGCGGTGGCGATGGCGTCCAGGAGAGGTGGGTATGGCTCCCATCACCACCTGGGCTAGGGCAGTAGTTGTCTGGATTGGACGCTTGGCGACAATTTTGCGGGCAATGCGCCGAGAAAAACGTTCTTCTCCATACTGGTAAAAATATCTGCTAAGGCTTGCTCAGGATAGGTATTGACAATCTCGGCGGCACTCAAAGCTTGGTTTTGATCCATACGCATATCTAGCGGAGCTTCATGCCGGAAGCTAAACC
>JAAUOM010000113.1 GCA_012034865.1 Acaryochloris sp. CRU_2_0
AGGACTCGTAAGTTTGACAATCAGCACACAGAATTATTGTGTCAATGTGCCATTCTCAATCGGATGACTCATCTGGGTAAGCCTCTCAGTGTTCCGGTTGCTGCTTAATTCCAGCTGAAAGACAAAAAGAATCTGTCTATACTTCTACTTATGCAACAACGCCGATTCAGGTTGCTAAGCCTGTCAGTGAGACTGTTGCTGCTTAATTCTCCTACCGTAAAGGGGAGATTCCTTCACTTCCTACTGTTGTGACGGCTTTGGCCATATTTGGGCAACAACGCCCTTCCCCGTTGTCTGAGGGCGGCGTTATAATCAGGCCAGTTGCGGATGCGGTATTGCTGTTTCATGAGTGTTGGGTGGTGTTTGACGATTCAAACCTACCATGGAACTAACCCATCCGTAACTCCTCTTTATGCAACAACGCCTGCCAGCGGTACAACAACCGCAATGGATCGGAACTTTGGATACTATGAGTTAGTAGCTGGAGTTATCGATGTCCGGTGATTAGGAATGTTCTTGGGGCAGGAGTTCCTAGATTAGCCCATAAGGATGACACGATCTAAAATATGGATAACCCCATTATCCGCTTCAATATCTGCAGCAATGACTGTGGCATTTTTGACTTCAAAGGTCTCTGTCTTCTGAATGGGAATAGGGGAGCCTTCCACGGAGATGACTGCATCCATCTGTTGCAAATCAGCTTGCATGAGCTTGCCAGGAACCACATGAAACGTCAGAATCCGGCTGAGTTGCGGAATATTTTGCAGAAGGGTATGAATCGTTCCCGGTGGTAATTGGGCAAAGGCCGCATTTGTGGGGGCAAAGACGGTAAAGGGACCGGGACTTTTTAAGGTCTCTACCAGGCCAGCGGCCTGCACCGCCGCTACTAGGGTGGTAAAGTCTTCAGACCCTAGAGCAATGTCAACAATGTCAGCCATCTGGTTGGTCTCCTTTTGAGAAGTAAACTAAAAGAATAGAGTTGTTGCCCTTTATATACTGTTCCAAGGTCTGCTTCTTGACAAGGGAAAACTACCCTCACCAGTTATTCCAAGTTTGATTGAAAATCGAGGTGTTTGGGAACGCGGTGGGGTTTTGGTTGCGATTTAATAGTGCCTGTAACTGCTCTAACTGGGGATTCCGGCGGGGTAAATTCTCCACTAGTTGGTAGGGATAAATGCCCTGATCGAGGGCAAACGCCGCCGTCGTCCCCGCTGCGGCTCCCGCTGACCACTCAAAACTATGGACTCGGTAGGTGGCAGCACTAATGTGGCTGGTGGCAATATTCTTGCCCGTCACCAGTAAATTATTAATGCGTGGCGGAATCATTGCCCGCAAGGGAATTTGGTAGGGGTAGGTTTGGGTAGCTGCTTGACGTTCTCCTTGACGTTCTTGATTCCCTGGTTTCTGGGGAGGACTCTCCTCCATGCAGGGATGAAAGTCAATGGGGTAGTGGCCAATTCCCACACTATCAGCGTAAATTCGGGCTCTTGTTCGTAGCTTTACTTTTGGGAGGGGCACCCGATTTAAAATCACATCTAGGGTTTGTAACCCAGCTAAACGGGTGATTAAATTGCGGTAGTCCGGTGCTGAGAGGGTATCCCGGTAATAGGGTTGATGAAAATCTTGGTGAGACACATCTGTTTCTGCGATCGCAAACCCTTGGCGATACCCATAGCTATACCGCCCCATTAAGCGCCGACCCTCACGGATATAGGGAAACTTAGACAAGCCATGCACCGTACCCATCGGTGAATCTAGCCCTTGCAAATACTGAAGATTCGGCCAAGGTTCTTTGACATTCCCTGGCAATTTAGCATCCGTCGTCCCCGCCACCAGCCAGTAAAATAGCCTTGGGCCAGTTCTTCGCCCCCCTGCAAACTCTCGACACGCAAGCCACCTTGCCATTGTCCCGGTTGCAGTTGCCCCGTGGCTGTCAGTTGATCGCGGGTCAAAATCAGATTGTCTTGGGCGGTGCCAGGACCATAATCATTGCCACCCCCCCAATTCTGCATAGAGATATCACCAACATTGACCACGGAGTCGGATGTCCCCGGTTTGACGCTCAAAATCCGGCGATAGGTAAAGACTAGGTTAGGGGTTTGGGCATAGCGGGGCTTATCAAAACTGTAGAAGGGTTCATATTCAGAATAAAACTGCGGCTGTTTCTGAGAAGGTGGTGTCGCTGTCGCCTGCATGGCAAAGGTATAGGTAGTGGCCTGGGTACAGTAGGGATCCGCCTGTTTGCTAGAGGAAGACGGCTCTAAATAGGAGCGCGGATCGATGCCCAGTCGGTAAGGCAGATCGGCTAAGGGTAGTAGTTCTCCTGTTTCCGTGGCTTCTACGACATACCATTGTCCAGCAGCAGGAGGTTGAAATTGGAGAATCGTTTTAGTGAATAAGGGTGAATCTTGCTCTTGGTAGCTATCTGCCAAAGTTCGGGACAGAGGATAGGTATTCAGGGGTGGCGCACCGGGAGCGGGTTGATGTTGAACCGCCCGAACCGTCGCAATTTGCTGGCCAGAGGAATCCATCTCTAGGGACTTGACCACCGTATTGGGAAACAGGTGAAGTTGGCCGCCCCCTTGAGAAGCTGCGGCTTTCAGCATCTCTAGCAGGAGCGTATGACCCGTTTGCGGCAAAAAGCAGACCGTACTGACCCAGCAGTCCCCAGGGTGATCGCGCTTAGCGTTTTTGAGTAAGCGTTGGCGCAATTGCAAATACCCCCTTGGGAAAAACAGGCGCGATCGCTGTCCGACGGTTTCATCCAAGGCCGAGGTCCCCTGAGCAGAAATTTGGCCGCCCCACCAATCCGTGAGTTCTGTGATGCAAACCTGACGACCCGCTAATAGGGCTTCGTAGGCCGTTGCCACTCCAGCTAGGCCGCCACCGACGACGAGAATGTCACAGCTAATTTGGCGATCGACGGGGCGGGGAGCAGCGATGGCGACACTGGTTAGTCCCCAAAATCCCCAGCAAGCCGAGGCAATGGCCCAGATAGATCGTTTCATTACGGGAGATGAATTTTAGGTACAAGTGAGGAGAGCGGCTAGGGAGAGGGTGGTGGGGAAGGTGAGGAGGGGGAAGGATTAGTGGTGGGGGATGTTGGAGTTCTGGGGGGTGTTTTACCTGGAGGGGTAGGAGAGGGGGAGCTAGTGGGGATCGGCTGATCTTTGGGTGGTGGACTGGCTTTAGGGACGGGGAGGAAGTAGAAGGCAGAGGCTGCGATCGCTAAGCTGGCTGCGCCTAATACTGCTGGGGTAGATCTTTGCAGGGCTTGGCTGGAGACGGCTTCCGAGCGCGATAGGGGACGGACAGATAGGGAGAGAGTGGGGAGAGTTTGCTGATCGACGAGAAGTTGATCGAGGGCTTCAACGAGATCAAACAGTTGGATCGTCGTCAGGTTGACGGTAATAAGCCCTTCGGTAGCTTCATAAGCTGCATTGGTATCACTCAGCAAGGTTGTCGGTACCGTCAGTTGAAAGCCATTCTCCTCCTTGGGCAAAAGATGAACCGCAGATTGATCTTGATTCAATTGGGTCAGTCGTCGGTGAGGAACGCCGCTCATCCAGGACTGCGTACATTGATTCGTCGCTTGGATTAAACTATTCAATAGATCCAAACCCCCTGTGAGGGGTTTTTGCAAATCGCCGAATTGGCATTCGAGCCGCAACAGCACATCTAAGGACGCACCAAGCATCGCATCCGACGTGGAATGACTCAGCCCCTCTAAACTGAGGGTACAGTTGGGCAGGTGATATTGACGTTGAATGGTCATCAGGGTTAGGCCACTTCTCCATCAAACAGACTAGACCAAAATCGTTCCATTCCAGCAGTTCCTGTACAAAATAGCACTTGTTCGAGGAGGCTCAAGGCTAACTCGTCCAACTTATCATTGTCGTTATAAGCGGTGACAGCCGTGCGATTGGGATTCATTCGACTGCGAAAATGGCGACGAAATCGTTCTAAATAGTTAGCTAAAGGGACGCTATGCTCTGGGGTCAGTTGCTGTTGAGCCAATTGCCGTTGCATATTGAGGAGCTGACGGACTTGAGCCGTTTGCCGACGGGCAATATGGCAACCTACCGCCACTAAGGCTTTGGCTTTGTCTAAACTCAGGGGTTGGCGTTGATGCGATCTCCGCAGAGGATTGGTATTGCGAGACTGCCAAAATTCGACGCGGTTTTGAATGACGTTTTGCAGTTGCAGTTCTTGTAAACTCAGAAGCATTAATTCCGAAGCATACAAATCTAATGCCTCAATAGCCAACAATACAAAATCTAGCTGAATTCGGGCTCGACGCGGGCAAACTTGGGCGGGCACATCTGGGTCTAGCAGATTTTTGAGAACGGGAGAAATAAAGGTTTCAGGGGGACTATCGACTTGCATTGCGTTTCCATTACAACAAGAATACGGACAATATTTTTGGCTGGCCGCTGAAGAGACTTTAGCATTGGTATCCAGATCTAGACTGCCCGCAGACACCCCTCGACGATGCGTTGATTGAAAAGTTCATAAATTACAATGAGCGGCATCATGACCTATTTTTACTGTTGGGGGTAATTCAGAGCAATCCAGATTGCCAACCACATTAGTGTACGATTTTTGACGTACCTTCTGACTCTGCGCTCTTCTGTCAGGATATAGAAGGCCGTTTTCACTGCTGACCTTGAGTACCATCACAGAACCTATGGATCTTAAATCACTGATTCGAGAGATTCCCGATTTTCCTAAACCAGGGATTTTGTTTCGAGACATCACAACGTTACTCCAAAATCCCGACGGACTCCGCTATGTCATTGATCGGTTTACAGAAGAGTATGCCGATCAATCTATTGATTACGTGGTTGGCATTGAGTCTAGAGGGTTTATTTTCGGAACCCCCCTGGCCTATCAATTGGGCGCGGGGTTTGTGCCCGTGCGTAAACCCGGTAAGCTCCCTGCCGCCGTCCACACCCAGGAATATGAATTGGAGTATGGCACCGATCGCCTGGAAATTCACCAGGATGCCTGTCCCCCTGGGAGTCGGATTTTGATTGTGGATGACCTCTTAGCAACTGGAGGAACCGCCGCTGCCACCGCCCAATTGGTGCAGCCCCTCAACTGCACCCTAGTGGGATTTGGTTTTATCATCGAGCTGACGGGTTTGGCAGGTCGCCAGAATTTACCGGACTGTCCGATTAATGTATTAGTGGAGTACTAACCTTCCCTAAAATCATGCGCTCTCCCCCACCTTCTATCGGTCGTCAATGGCTGCAACCCCTCCTCACTTGGGTGACTGCTGTGCTGGGCAGTGAACTGCTTGGTTATACCCTTAAGCGGATTTTTGAAGGCGTGCTTACCCTTCTCTTGGCGTCCCTGTTAACCTTTTATATTGTGGATTTAGCGCCTGGAGACTATCTCGATCAGTTTAAGAACAATCCGCAAATGTCTCAGGAGCGGCTGGAAGAACTCAGACAAGAATTTGGCCTAGGGACAACCTGGAGCGATCGCAGTTTGGTTTCCACCCTAAAAACACCTAAGGCCGATGTGAGGGCGATCGCCCTCAGCCCCGATGGGAACTTAGTGATTTCAGGAGGAGCCAAGGAGGTAAAGCTGTGGGAGGCCACAGGCACCTTCTTAAAAACGCTGCCCGGTCATCAAGGTTCGATTACCGCTTTGGCCTTTAGTGACGATGGCGAGATCTTTGCCTCTGGCAGTGCAGACAAGACTATTAGACTCTGGCAAAAAAATGGAACGTTACTAAAAACCCTGTCAGGGCACTCAGCCAAGATTACCACCCTAGCCTTTAGTGGGGATGGCAAGACCTTTACCTCTGGCAGTGCAGACAAGACCATCAAACTCTGGGACATCAAAGGTACCCTCCTGACAACCCTAACGGGTCATCAAGGCGAAATTACAACCGTGACCTTTAGCCCCGACGGCGAGACCCTCGCTTCTGGCAGTACAGACAAGACTGCAAAACTGTGGAAGGTTGATGGCACCTTGCTACACACGTTTAATCATGAGGCTGTGGTCACAGCAGTTCAATTTAACCAAAATCAGGAAGGCCCCACTTTGAACACGGTGGCCAATCAGCAAACGCTGCTGACATGGACCTTGGCAGGAAAACGGCTGCAAAACCAAGACTTACGGCAACTGCCCCAGCAAGCCCAACCGATTACAACGGTGCAGTTTAGTCCTGATCGAGAAACCTTTATAACCAGCGCCGATCGCACCCTGCGTCTGTGGAGCCTAAAAGAGAGCAAAGCCCTAGGAACCATCCAGGGACGCGCCTCCCTGCTGCAGGTACAAGTGGCTGATAATGGCGAGCGCTTAGCCCTAATCAATGCCGATCGGTCTGTGCAGATCTGGCAGAAGGATCGGTCTTTAATTAAGCAGTATGGCTTATGGTTACAAAATATCCTGACGTTCGATGTCTCCCAGCTCTGGAAAGGCAATTGGCGACAAGTATATCAGGGGGATTTTGGCGAAAGTTTCACCTATCAACGGCCTGTCACCGATTTGATTTGGGAGAGAGTTCCCAATACCTTACTCTTGGCTCTGGCCTCCCTGGTGATTAATTGGGGAATTGCCATTCCTTTAGGCATTATCGGGGCAGTGAATCAGGATGGCTGGAGCGATCGCAGCTTGCGCGTTCTCAGTTATCTGGGTCAGGGATTCCCTAGTTTCATCACCGCCCTCTTACTGTTGTTCCTAGCTCAAAGTACGCCCCTGTTTCCCGTCGGTGATATGACCAGCATCGATCATGCCGATTTAAATGGGGTGGGCAAGGTTTTAGATGTGGCTTGGCATATGATTTTACCAACACTAGCTCTCAGTATTAGCGGATTTGCCGGATTACAACGGATTACGCGAGGCAATTTACTAGATGTGCTCCGCCAAAACTATATTCAAACAGCGCGAGCTAAAGGACTACCCGAAAATAAGGTAATTTATGTCCATGCCCTGCGTAACGCCGTCAACCCCTTAATTACCTTATTAGGATTTGAATTTTCCAGTTTGTTAGGGGGGGCGTTTATTGCCGAGTTCTTTTTTAATTGGCCGGGACTGGGACAGTTATTGCTAAAAGCTGTACAGGCTCAGGATTTGTATTTAGTGATGGCGGGTCTGATGATGGGAGCAGTGATGCTAATTGTGGGGAATTTACTGGCTGATCTTTTATTAGCGGTTGTTGATCCCCGGATTAAACTGAGCAACATCAATTAAACAGATGAACGCTGCACTTTACTACACGATCCGGTCGCGTGCCGATGGCAACTACTTAGTGGCCTATCCCGATCCAGATGCCCCTCATCGCTATTTGCTGGTCTTTGCTGAACATTACGAAGCCCTGAGTTATCTCAACACCCATGCACAAGAAGTCGTCTCCGAGTTTATGGTGGAGTCCGTGAGCCAAAGCCAACTCCGGAGTATTCTAGATCGCTGGCAATATCAAGGCATTGGCGTGGTTCAAGATCCCCTGCTGCCTCGGATTGAATTTATGGGTTTGGCACCATGAATATCGGCATTGTCGGCTTAGGGCTGATCGGTGGCTCCCTCGCCTACGATTTCCGTGGATTAGGACACAGGGTTTTAGGGGTGAGTCGGCAGTTGCAAACCTGCCGGGACGCGGTGAAGCTGGGAGCTGTTGATGCGGCTACTTCAGAATTGGCCTCCCTGCGCAGTGCCGATGTGGTGTTTATTTGTACCCCCTTGAGTGCGATTGAGCGATCGCAACCCAACTGATTCCCCACCTTACCCCTGAGGCCATCCTCACGGATGTCGGTTCGGTGAAAGGCACGGTAGTCAAAACCCTCACCCCTTTGTGGCCCCGTTTCCTGGGAGGCCATCCTATGGCGGGCAGTGAAGAAACGGGCATCCATGCCGCCCAACCCCGCCTATTTGCTGGCAATCCCTACATTCTCACCCCCACCACCGAAACCCCCGCTGATGTGCTGGAAACCCTAAGAACCCTGGTGGATCAGTTAGAGAGTCAGCGCTATGAATGTTCCTCCACAGTCCATGATCGAGCCGTTGCCTGGATCTCTCACCTGCCCAAGATGATTAGCGCTGGGTTAATTACCGCCTGCCTGAGTGAAACCGATCTAGAGATCATTAAACTAGCCCAAGCTTTTGCCAGCTCTGGCTTCCGAGATACCAGCCGCGTCGGGGGTGGTAATCCTGAACTTGGTTGTATGATGGCTCAGTATAACCGGGACGAACTGTTGCGATCGCTCTATCAATATCGGCAAAGTCTTGATCAACTCACCCTCCTCCTTGAAAATTCAGACTGGCTCGCTCTGCAAAAACTCCTCAATCAAACCCAAGCCGAACGACCCAAATTCGTGTAGGTACAAATTAAGGATCTTTGCAACAATAACTTCAGCAAATTTACCCCTTATGTGACAGCGAGATGGACAATGCCATCACCTTGATTGACCAGGGGATTTTGAGTATAGCCAATCACCCTACCAGCACAAGGAGCTTTGATGGTATTTGTTTTCTCACCAAAAGCATCCGTAATATAGCCAAGCTTTTGGCGTTTATGAATGCCTTCACCCAGCTCAGTTTGTAAATGCAAAATGCCACTGCGAGAAGCTCTGACCCATTTCGTTTCCTTGAATTCTAAAGGAGAAGTGTCTAGTGTTTGGTAGGATGGGCGGTTTAACATATCTAAGGCCGTCATTACCTTGAGGACGCCTTCTACCCCAATACCAATGCCGTGCTTATCAAAGCGCAGGGCTTCTCCCGATTCATAAAGGAGGACAGAAATCCCTTTGCGGGCAGCGGCTTGGCGCAGAGAACCATCTCGACTAGTGGCATGGAGAACAACCGGTGCGCCAAAGGCTTGGGCACATCGATAGGTTTCTGGATCTTCCAGGTTAGCTCGAATTTGGGGAAAATTGAGGCGATGATGGGAGGCGGTGTGCAGGTCAATGCCATGGCTGCAATGATTGACAACCTCTGTCATAAACAAGTGGGCTAAGCGCGCGGCCAAGGAACCCCTTGTTGATCCAGGAAAGGATCGATTCAGATCGCGGCGATCCGGCAGATAGCGTGACTGTTCAATAAAGCCAAACATATTGACAATAGGAACTGCCAATAAAGCGCCCCGCAGCTTGCGAGGAGTGACTTGGGTTAAAACTTGACGAATGATTTCTATCCCATTCAGCTCATCGCCGTGAATCGCTGCACTCAGCCAGAGATGAGGGCCGTCGCTAAGGCCATTGATGACATGGATGGGTAAGGACAGCATCGTCTGGGTAGGCAAACGAGCCACGGGCAAATCGATGCGTTTTGATGTCCCTGGGAGTATAGTGATGCCGCCAATGGTAATGTTGGTCATGAGATCGCAACGGGTGCCGGGAGACTAATATTTAATGCGATCGCGGTTTTTCCCTGAGTCTGCATTCTTTTCTAAAAATTCAATAATCTTACCAGCAACATCTATGCCTGTGGCGGTTTCAATCCCTTCCAAACCAGGGGATGAATTGACTTCCATAATCACTGGACCGTGGTTGGAGCGTAAGAGATCAACCCCCGCCACCCGCAGACCCATGGCTTTGGCGGCTCGCACCGCCGTGCTGCGTTCCTCTGGCGTCAGCTTGATTTTGGAGGCGCTGCCGCCGCGATGGATATTGGAGCGAAACTCCCCCGGTGCGCCTTGCCGTTTCATGGCTGCGACGATGCGATCCCCCACCACAAAACAGCGAATATCCATCCCCCCTGCTTCTTTGATAAATTCTTGCACCAGAATATTGGCATCGAGACCCCGAAACGCTTCAATAACTGATTTGGCAGCTTGATTGGTTTCCGCTAAGACCACGCCAATCCCCTGGGTGCCTTCTAGCAACTTAATCACCAACGGAGCCCCACCCACGCTGGCGATCAAACCTTCAATATCCTTGGCAGAATGAGCAAACCCTGTAACAGGAAGACCAATCCCTCGCCGAGACAGAATTTGTAAACAACGCAATTTATCGCGCGATCGCGAAATGGCCTGAGATTCATTGGCAGTGAATACACCCATCACTTCAAACTGCCGCACAACCGCTGTCCCATAAAAGGTTTTGGAAGCCCCAATCCGAGGAATAACAGCATCGTAGCCATCCAGAGCTTGCCCTTGAAAGATGACTTTTGGCTTATGAGCGGTGATATTCATATAACAGCGTAGATAATCAATCACATGCATCTCATGGCCTCTTGCTTCTCCAGCTTCCTTCAATCGTCGAGTTGAATAGAGAGATTTTTGCTGGGAAAGGATGGCAATTTTCATAAATTATCCACACACAATGAGGGAGCAGGGGCTGAGCTTTGGATATAGGAATGTCCTGCATCGATGACAAAGCGTTGGCGCACGGCCTGCCGCCCCAAGAGCATCCGAAATCCCATGGTATTGCGATTCGTGAGGGTCAGTTCGATCTGCCAATGGTAATTGTAGAGTGCGATCGCGTTTGAATCACGGGTCGCACTTCCGTACGGCCACCCGAATCACGAACTTGCCGCTCTTCTAGTAGCTCTGCTTCGGTTGTTAGGGTGGTTACCTCATCTTTTTGCAGGGGGTGAACCTGAAAGCGCAGCATCGATTTGCCATTTTTTTGAAATCGTTCAATCTCAAAGGCATGGAGGGCAGAAGAACGTGCCCCCGTATCAACTTTGACCTTAATGTGAGGGATGCCTAACGCCGGCAAAGACACCCACTCTCGCCAGCCAATCAGCGGTAATGGAGAGGAAGCGGTGGTCATATCCAAGGGGATCTCAACTTAGGACTACAATGCACGTTGACAAAGGCAAATAAACAATCGCAAGAATTGTATCAAGGTGATGTCAATTCCGATGTTCTTTCTTTAGAATAGAGAGTATAAGCTTTTTCCTAAAACTCTACATCCAGGACTGATCAGGCGGCTAGATGTTGTTCGGGTTCATTGCCCAGAAATAGTTTCCTACCCAATTCTAAGGGGACATGGCTTTTTGTTTTTTGAGAACAAAGGTCTGCTTTCTGATCCAATTCAATCCTGTTAGGTCAAATCATGCTTGCTTTACGTTATAACGGCTGGCCACTTTTTGCGATCCTGATAATCAATGGCCTAGCCCTGAGTGTTCCCCAGATCACTCAGGCTGAATCGAATGTCCATCCGCTGCCATCAACTTTAAGCAATACAGCGCTCTCCCGTGAGGATCGTTCCCAAGTCTTTTTTACAATGGGGATTCAAAAAGCCCTCAATGGCGACTATCAAAATGCCATTGCCGACTACGATCAAGCCCTAAAGCTCGTCCCTAGTAACTCAGAAGCCTATTACAATCGAGGGGTGGCTTATTTTTCCATCGGTCATCCGCAAATTGCGCTCCAGGATTTCAGTCGAGCGATTGAACTACAACCAACGATGGCAGAAGCCTACGGCAATCGAGGCATGATTCGCTGGCAGTTAGGTGATCAACAAGGGGCTTTGGCCGATTACCAAGAGGCGAAGGATCTATTTCATCAAAAAGGTGATTTACCTGCTGCTCAACAAATGCAACATTGGATCAATCAGCAAATGGACACTCCTTGATTTGAAATTGAGTAGCCTCTTGCAACTTTGGCCTATCCTAATAACACCAAACTCTAGTGCGGCTGGTGCCAGATGAAATTCAAGCTACCCCAACGACAAACCACAGGTGCTGTCGTTTGTTTCTCTTGTCAGAAGATCGTTGCGGTTGATCAAGACAAGTGTTGCCATTGTGGACAGCCCCATCCAGGATTGTGGGGGTACTCTCGCCCTATTCGGCGGCTAGGGGCTGATTTCGGGTTCATCAAAATCGTGTCCGTGGGGTGCATTGGCCTCTACATTGCCACCTTACTCTTTGATCTACCGGGGGTTCGCAGTGAAAGTGCCTTCAAATTACTCGCCCCCAGTTCCTATAGCTTGGCCATTTTCGGGTCTACAGGTTCGATCCCCCTGTTTGTTTGGGGACGCTGGTGGACCGTGTTCAGTGCTGCTTGGCTCCATGGTGATCTCTGGCATCTTGGTTTTAACTTAGCTTGGCTGCACTATCTCAGTCCAATGGTGACTGCGGGATATGGTGCAGGACGGTTGGTCAGTATCTATGCGTTTACAACCCTGACAAGTTCGTTGCTTACGAGTTGTGTCGCTCAATATTGGCTGACTTTACCAGCGTTTTTTCAGGGTGCCCGGTTTAGTGTCGGTGCTTCTGGGGGCGTTTTTGGCCTATTAGGCGCATTACTCCTATATGGACAGTTGTCTGGGCGTCAGCAGATCTTTCGGCAAGCCCTCACCTTGGTGGTGATCACTTTTGTCCTGAGTGCCTTTGTGGGTAACGTCGATAATTGGGGTCATTTAGGGGGTTTGATTGGCGGTTATTTGATAGGCTGGACCCCTTGGTTTAATCCCAATCAACCGCAACGGCTTTATCATCTGGGTATTGCTACAGGTGCCTTGGTGTTGATGGCTATTAGTATTATCGCGTCACCTTTGCATGGGTTATTTTTGCAGATAGATTAGGAAATGGTGTCTGACGCGATAAGCGTCTGAAGAGCTTATACTTCAGTGACTATGAGCGTAGCGAATTAGCCATGACTGAAAAACAAGCCTACCAAAATCGTACGGCAATTGTTCATTGTCAAGATGCAGAGTGCTTGGGAAAGGTGCTGGAGTTATACCAATTCTCATAGAATATGCACTACATAGAGAGCGCCTCCAGAATGAAAGAATAACCTGTTAGAGAAGCAACTTTCTGTGTACTCAGCGCATTGAGTTTATCAGACCTGTTGCTTAATAAGGTAAATTAGCGCATGAAATTGTATTCACCATATCCATGCTCAATATTCATCGAGTGCTTGAAAATGAACGCTTACTGAGGGCATGCACGGGTCTAAATCGGAAAGCCTTCGATAAGTTGTGTCAAAACTTTACTAGGGTCTCTTCATAGACCCTGATATCAAAAGCAAAACCTCGAAAACGGGCTAGAGGTGGCGGCAGAAAACCCCGATTACCAGACATCGCAGATAAACTCTTTTTCATCTTATTTTATTTGAAGCAATAGCGCTTTATTGCGACTTGCTCAAGTTGCTGGCACAACTGGAGGTTCACTTCCGACTGTGTTTCAATCCCTAAGAGGGTTTGAGCTTTATTGCGACAAGGTATTTGAGAAGTGGAGAAGAAAAAAGCATGTTTCAATCCCTAAGAGGGTTTGAGCTTTATTGCGACGTGAGGAAATCGTTCTGTGCATGTCCGAAACCCA